>JAPSLL010000015.1:0-23157 GCA_031180805.1 Bacillus sp. (in: firmicutes) | reverse complement strand
CAACAGCAAGCACGAGAAAGAGAACGAGCTCAAGCAAATCGGGAAACAGAGAGACAACAGCAAGAGCAACAAGCACGTAGAAATCAGAATGCAAAGCAAACGAATAATAATAAACAGCAAAAAGACTCAACAGCAGTAAATTTACCAAATGGATTCTCACAGAATGATATACAGTTAATGGCAAATGCGGTTTACGGTGAATCAAGGGGTGAACCATATATTGGACAGGTTGCAGTTGCTGCAGTCATCTTAAATCGAGTCAACAGTCCTACTTTCCCTAATACAGTATCAGGGGTTATATTTGAGCCAGGGGCTTTTACAGCGGTTGCTGACGGACAAATATGGTTAACACCTAATGAAACGGCGAAAAAGGCTGTATTAGATGCTTTAAATGGTTTTGATCCTACCGGTAATGCAATCTATTACTTTAATCCAAATACGGCAACTAGCTCTTGGATTTGGGGCAGACCACAAATCAAACGTATCGGAAAGCATATTTTCTGTAAATAGAAAGGGTGATGAAATATGATACGTGGCATACTTATTGGATTATTAACAGTTGCAGTAGTTGGTACAGGTTATTGGGGATATAAAGAGCATCAAGAAAAGGATGCAGTCTTAATTCAGGCAGAAAATAACTACCAAAGAGCTTTTCACGATTTAACGTATAAAATAGACCAACTTCATGATCAAATAGGTGCTACACTAGCAATGAATTCTAAGGATTCATTATCCCCAGCCTTAGTTGACGTTTGGCGACTATCATCTGAGGCGCAATCAAATGTTGGACAATTGCCGTTAACTTTATTGCCATTTAATAAAACGGAAGAATTTCTAGCGGGAATCAGTGATTTTACTTATCGGACAGCTGTTCGAGATTTAGATAATGAACCGCTATCAGATGATGAATATAAATCATTAAAGTCAATGTATAAACAATCGGAAAATATTCAAGAGGAGCTTCGCAATGTACAGCATCTTGTCATTGAAAATAATTTGCGATGGATGGATGTTGAATTAGCTTTAGCATCTGGTCAAAAACAAATGGATAATACAATTATTGATGGTTTTAAGACTGTTGAGAAGAATGTAGGTGCTTATTCTGAAGCGAATTCCGATCCAACGTTAACAATGATGAAAACTAACACTGCAAAAGGTTTTGAACATTTAGAAGGAAAAGAAATTACCAGTAAGGAAGCAAAGCAAATTGCAAAGCAATTTGTTGAGAATGGTGTAAAGGATATAAATGTCACAAAAAATGGTGACGGATCTTCTTATGAATTTTATAGCGTATCAATGCATGATAAAAAAAATAATATTGATTTAAATATGGATATTACTAAAAAAGGCGGTCACCCAATTTATTTAGTGCAAAATCGTGATATTAAAGAAAATAAGATTAGTTTAAATGATGCAACAAATAAAGCTCGTAACTTTTTAGAAAAGCATGGTTTTAAAGATCTTGACCTGTTTGAAAGTGCACAATATGATAATGTTGGTGTGTTTTCATTTGTCTCAATTTATAATGGAGTTAGAATTTACCCAGATGCGATTCGGATGAAGGTAGCATTAGATAATGGAGAAGTAATTGGTTTTTCAGCAAGAGACTATTTAGCAGCACATAAAAAGCGAGAAATCCCAAAGCCGAAAATTACGCGAGAGGATGCAGCGAAAAAATTAAATCCAAGTCTAGAAGTTCAAGAAGACAGACTAGCTCTCATTATGAATGAATTAGGAGAAGAAATCTTATGCTATGAATTCTTAGGAACAATAGATGAAGATTCTTATCGGATTTTTATCAACGCCGAGAATGGTTCAGAAGAAAAGGTAGAAAAATTAAAAAATCCAGAACCAATTTTCCAGGAAGTATAGATAATACAATAAATAGTTTTTATGAGATATCCTATTATAGGGTATCTTTTTTTATATAGTACTTAATAATTTTCGTAGCTGACATTGAAATGAAAATTGGAGACTAAGGTATCTAGGTTCTTAAAAAATTCTAAGTCATTTGAAGATTCAAGCACTGTACTCTTATAGCAAACGTTTGATGGAGAGTGGTGTTTTAAGTTTGAAAGTCAACTCAATAAAAGATGTTTTAAAAGAAATCAAGTATTCAAAGTTTGTACACTCTTGCATTAGATTAAAGTTCCTGATTTAATAAGAGAAGAGATATAGGAAAGAGTGATTTTATGTTGAATATTGGGGATGTTATTCATTTAGAAACGACTGGTGATAATGCAGAAAAATTAAAGTGCAAGCTAGTAGAAAGAAAAGGAAATCAATTGTTTATAGATTATCCAATTAATATGACAACAGGTCGATCTGCTTTTTTAATGATAGGAACAGAACTAATAGCTTCGTTTGTATCAAATAAAGATCAATTAGCATTCCGTTTTCAAACTGAAGTGACAGGTAGAGTGAAGGAAAATATTCCGATGCTATCCTTGTCATATCCAGGGGATGACCAATTAATAAAAATCCAAAGACGAGAATATGTAAGAATCACAACCACACTTGATGTGGCAATTCATCCTATATTTAATGAATTTCAGCCATTCACTGCAGTTACGACTGATATTAGCGCTGGTGGATCTGCAATTCTAATACCAAAAACGGTGAAATTACAAAAAAATCAAGAATTATTCGTATGGTTTTCGCTACCGTTTCAAAATGGGGCAATTGAACATATAAAAGTGCATTCAAAAGTTATCCGCATCCTCACTGTTGAAAACAATGTATTTGTAAAAGTTCCATTAAAATTCATAGAGATTGATGAAAAAACTAGACAGACGTTAATTCGTTATTGTTTTCAACAACAAATACAAATGAAAAGAAAAGGGCTAAAAACAGAATAAAATCTGGTATTTTTAAGCATAATAAAAATTAGGATTTATTATTCAATTGCTTAAATAATACCGGAGATGAATAAATGAAACGTTTTGAAAGAATATTGGTGAAATTAATTGTTATTCAATTCATTGTATTAATTTGTACTCAGCTATTAATTCAACAGTCAGCTATTCAACCATACCTTTCACGAGTCGTGCAATATGAAGGTGTGAATAAAATTACGATAACCGAATGGCTAGAAACATTTAGCCAATGATGATGCAGGTGGAAACGTATTTTACCTGCTTTTCATCATGTATCATTTGCAAAAATAACTATTAAGAAACTACTAGACTAAAAGACTACCTGGAGGCATTATGAGAAATAAATTATCAATAGCAATTGACGGACCTGCAGCAGCAGGTAAAAGCACAGTCGCAAAAATTATCGCGGAGCATTATGCATATATTTATATTGATACTGGTGCAATGTATCGTGCTTTAACATATAAAGCAATTCAAGCAAATATTAACTTACATGATGAGGATGCAGTGGCGGATATTCTCTCAGACATCCATATTGAATTAAAGCCAAATGAGGAAGGTCAGATTGTTCTAGTAAATGGTGAAGATGTTACAGAAGTCATAAGAACAAATGAAGTAACAAATCAGGTTTCGATTGTGGCGATGCATCCGAAAGTTAGAAGGGAAATGTTAGTTCGTCAACGTCAACTAGCAGCTGATGGTGGTGTTGTGATGGATGGACGTGATATTGGTACACATGTATTACCAAATGCGGAACTAAAAATTTTCCTTAAAGCATCTGTGGAGGAAAGAGCTTTACGTCGCTATGAGGAGAATAAACAAAAAGGTTTTGATACCGATCTAGATAAGTTAAAGCAAGAAATTGCAAATCGTGATAAACTTGACTCTGAGAGAGAGATTGCACCCTTGAAAAAAGCCGAGGATGCAATTGAAATAGATACGACATCTTTGACAATTGATGGTGTTGTAAGAAAAATTGAAGATTATATAGAAGAAAGGCTTTGATATTGTGTCATTATATACATTTGCTAGGTCAGTAGTTTCAGGAATTTTAAAACCAACTTTTCGAGTGAAAGTGGAGGGGTTAGAGAATTTTCCTAAAGAAGGTGGTGTCTTCCTTTGCTCGAATCATATTAGTAATTTTGACCCGCCAATTATAGGGATTACAGCACCAAGACAAGTATTATTTATGGCAAAAGCAGAGCTTTTTAAAGTACCTGTTTTAAATGGTTTACTAAAAAGCTTTGGGACATTTCCTGTAAATCGTGGAGGAAGTGACCGTGAAGCATTGCGAACAGGTTTAAAAATATTAAAAGAAGGAAATGTTTTAGGATTTTTCCCTGAAGGAACTAGAAGTAAAAATGGAGAATTAGGTAAAGGGCAGTCTGGTGCAGGATTTTTTGCGTTACGTTCAAATGCAGCAGTTGTCCCGTGTGCAATAGTTGGGCAGTATAAACCATTTAGAACATTACGAGTTATTTATGGTCAGCCAATAAAGATGGATGAATATCGTGAAAAGAAAATAACAACTGAAGAAATGTCAGCGATCATTATGAAGGAAATTGGAAAACTTCTAAAAAAATAAGAAGTAGATGGGGAGTTTCTACTTGACAAAAAGTAGCATTTATTAGAAGTTTAATAAAAGAGGTTTTTTCATTTTTATAAAAGAGTAAAAGAAACTTTTTAATAAAAATGATATCTTACATATATTTAATCAAAAGTCGCGCAGGTTTTGACCAAGGAGGTAATTGATATGGTAGAAGAGTTAAATAGCATTCAAGTTGAAACACCTGAGGTTGGAGATGTGGTTAAAGGTATTGTAACGAAGGTAGAAGAAAAACAGGTAATAGTCGAAATAGAAAATTGTAAGTTTACAGGGATTATTCCAATTAGTGAACTTTCAAGTTTACATGTTGAAAAAGCATCAGATGTTATAAATGAAAATGATCAATTAGAATTAAAAGTGTTAAAGGTAGAAGAAGAAGCATTAGTCCTTTCTAAGAGAGCGATAGATGCAGAAAAAGCATGGGAATCGTTGGAACAAAAATATAAATCTAAAGAGGTTTTCCAAGCAGAAGTTAAGGATGTAGTTAAAGGTGGGCTTGTAGTAGATTTAGGGGTAAGAGGATTTATCCCAGCATCTTTAGTTGAAGCGCATTTTGTAGAAGACTTTTCTGATTATATGGGAAAGACATTATCCTTAATCGTTGTTGAACTTGATCGTGAGAAAAACAGAGTAATTCTTTCTCATCGTGCTGTAATTGAAAAAGAGCAAAATGAAAAGAAGTCTGCTTTACTAGAAACAATTAAAGTTGGTTCCGTTATTGAAGGGAAAGTCCAAAGATTAACTGATTTTGGTGCATTTGTTGATATTGGTGGAATTGATGGTTTGGTTCATATTTCACAGCTTTCTCATTCTCATATTGATAAGCCATCTGATGTAGTTGAGGAAGGGCAAACAGTGACAGTTAAGGTACTAGGAGTAGATCGTGACAATGAGAGAATTTCTCTATCGATAAAAGAAACACAACCTGGTCCATGGGCTAACATCACTGAAAAGGTTAAAGTAGGTGATGTAGTAGAAGGACATGTAAAAAGATTAGTATCATTTGGTGCATTTGTAGAAATACTACCAGGTGTAGAGGGTCTTGTTCACATTTCTCAAATTTCAAATAAACATATAGGTACACCACAGGAAGTACTTGAGTATAATCAATCAGTAAAAGTAAAAGTTCTTGATGTGAATGAAGAAGAACAACGAATTTCTTTAAGCATGCGTGAATTAGAGGAAACTCAAAAAGCATCAGATGAGGACTTTCGTAATTACCAAGCTCAGGAAGAAACTTCATCAGGATTCCAACTCGGTGAAATGATTGGAGACCAGCTGAAAAAATTAAAATAATTAAAATGGTGGTATAGTTGAGCAATCGAGCAGAAAGAAAACTTGAACATATTCAGCACGCATTAACAACTGGTCAAGACCGTACGAATGGACTTGAAGATATAACGTTTGTTCATCAAAGTCTACCTAATGTATCTGTAACAGATATCGATTTATCAACAAAAATTGGCGAACTTTCTTTAAGTTCGCCAATTTTTATAAATGCCATGACTGGTGGCGGGGGACAGGGTACACTTGAAATAAATATGGCTTTAGCAAATGTTGCGCGTGAAACAAACACTGCTATAGCTGTTGGCTCACAAATGTCTGCCCTAAAGGATAAAGAAGAAAGACCTACATATGAGGTAATAAGAAAAGTAAATAAAAGCGGAATCATTATTGGAAATTTAGGTAGTGAAGCAACAGTTGAGCAAGCAAAGCAAGCGGTTGAAATGATAGAAGCAAATGCTTTACAAATCCATCTAAATGTTGTTCAGGAGCTTATTATGCCTGAAGGTGATAGGGATTTTACTGATGTTTTAGATAGAATCGAAAAGATTGTTTCCTCTATCCCTATACCGGTTATCGTTAAAGAAGTTGGGTTTGGAATGAATAAGGAAGTAGCAAAAAAGTTAAAAGAGATAGGTGTTTGCGTTGTTGATGTTGGAGGATACGGCGGAACAAATTTTGCAAAAGTTGAAAACTTAAGAAGAGAAAGAGTGTTAGATTATTTTAATCTATGGGGAATTCCAACTGCAGCATCTATTGCTGAGGTGAGGAGTATCGATGAACAGATGTCGATCATCGGTACCGGAGGAATTCAAAACGCACTTGATATAGCAAAAGCGATCGGTTTAGGAGCATCAGCAGTCGGGATCTCTGGTTACTTCTTGAAGGTATTAATAGAGCAGGATGCAAAAAAATTAAAACTTTTAATTGAACAAATGAAATTAGATTTAACACTTCTTATGACAGCTTTAGGCACTAGAACAATTAAAGAGCTGCAACTAGCTCCATTAATTATAAGCGGTCACACACATCATTGGTTAACTGAAAGAGGAATTGATACGAAACGGTATAGTTTAAGGACTAAAGAGTGATATTGAATTGGCTATTACAGAAAGGATGAATCCTTCGTGTAATAGCCTTTTTTATTTATATTTTGCTCTTTAAAACTGGCTATAGATTTCTGCTCCAGACATATGCTTTCTGCGGGACGATCTTGTAGCCTCCCTCGTATGCATGTGGGTCGAAAAATACACGCTTCTCTAAACAGGAGTCTTATGTATCCGTTTCAATCCACAAAATTTTAAAATTTCCAATAACCTTTAACATAGCCATTTATTTCAAAAAGTTTTTACTTGTCTTTCTATAAAAAAATTTCCTCTTATTTTCTCCTAAATTTGATTAAAGATAATTGAAAAAAGACATAATGGGTATAGTAGGAGGAGTGGGAAGTGGAAGGAATATTTTTTTATTGGATTATGTGGCTAGCATGGATAGTAACAACATTTTTAATGAAGAAAAATAAGCTGAGAGTGAAGCTGAGTATTTTTTTAATGATTACGATTTTATTAAGTAAATATTATGTCATTGTAGGAGATTACACGATAAGGGTGTCATTATTTTTGTTTTTATTTCTTGGATATTACTTAGCTGTTAAACAGAAGCAACAAAAATCGCTCTCTTTACTTATCATGACGCTAACTTTAACCTTTGCCTATTCAGGGATATTATTGTTTAGAGTGTATGATCCCGTTTGGTTCTTCATAGATTATCGGCTATTAGTAAGTGTATTAATTGGTGTCTTAGCTATATATTTAGGGAAACAACCTATACATAGATTTGCTTTGTGTATGATATCTATATGCCAAGGGGAATTTTTATATTGGATGATATTAGGGAAATTTTATGATGGTCTAACGATTGGTACTGCTGCTTGTTTAGATATGCTTGTGATCGGCTGTTTAATTATATTTTTATGGATGGTAACAGAACATATTATTACGACATTAGAACATACATTACAAAAACCTGCAAAGGAGAAACAAGGTTAATATGAATGAATATACGTACCCGGTTATTTTAGGAATATTAGTCGGGATATTATGTAGATTGCATATGTTAAGAACAGACTACCGACAATATCCAACATATTTACACGGAAAGATAATCCATATAGCACTTGGTTTTATCGCTGCAGGTTTAGGAACAGTAGCAGTTCCTTCAATTATGGAGGAAGATTTCACTGCAATTACCTTCCTTACTCTTGCAGCTTCTCAATTTCGTGATGTCCGTAATATGGAGAGAAATACACTAACTGTTCTCGATGGCTATGAACTTGTTCCTCGGGGAAGCACTTATATAGAGGGAATTGCAGTTGCTTTTGAGAGTAGAAACTATTTAGTAATATTTACATCTCTCTTTACGACGTTAGCTTATTTAGTAGGAAACTTACTATTAGCTCTTATAGTTGGATTAGTATGTTTTTTCGTTTGCAGAAGATTAATGTCAGGAACTCGTATAAAAGATATTGTGACAATTGAATATGTAGAGCCGCATTTTGAAGGTGCTGGCCTGTATGTTGGAAATATTTATATTATGAATATAGGGGTACCAGATAAACAGAAGGATGTTCTTAAATATGGTATGGGATTTATCCTAACTCCCAAAAATGTAAATTCAAAAGCTACAATTGCAAATTTAGGACAAAGACAGGCGATACTACATGATGTTTCAACTGCATTAGGGGTAGTTCGTGATTCAGGTGAACCAGCTTTAGTTCCTTTAGCCAAAAGAGACCTTAGTGATGGAAGATTAGGGGTTTTTGTTTTACCACAGGAACGAGATATAGAAAAAGCAATCCGTGTTATTGGTGAGACACCAACGCTTGAGAATGCAATTAGAATGCCTACTGAAGCAAAGGCGAATCACAAAGGAGAAAATAGATGAGTTCAACACTAGAAAAATATATTCTTGCTATTATCACTACTGATAAAACTAAAGCAGCAGGTGGTACTGCAATATTTATTTGTAAAACAAAAGAGGAAATGGATTTTTATGCGAAAAATCTAGAAGCAATTTTAGATGGAATTGCGCATGGAATTGGTGATGATATGTATATTGTTGTTAAACACTAAGTTGAGTATTTGAAAAATGTTTGCTAATATATAAAAGTTAAGCCCTTCTTTTTGATAGAAGGGTTTCTTTTATCAGCTAAAAAAGGATAAAATTTAGTCGATGTTACTTTCTGAATCCAGTAACTCGTATTTATAATCCTTTTAAGCTTAAAGGACATCGTCGCTTGCACTTTTTTTTGTAGGAGCAAACTTTGCAGCGAAAATCTAAACAAGTCTGCACATACACTGTATGATGATTGTAGGTGTGGGTCATTATAAAAATAATGATTGCAATATTTTCATACATAACATAGATATTTTGGACAGGCTTCAAATAATAGCAAACTTATGTAATAGTGTTCATAGTTAAAAATTAAGGCTCTTTTCTAAAAGTTTGTTGTTTTTAGTACTAACTTTATAGGGGTTGATTGGAGAGTAAGTGCGAGACTCCTGCGGGAGGAGAGGTTAATCTTTAAGCAGGTGTTTACACTGAGGAGGCTCACCACTCCCCCCGCGGAAAGCGAGTACTGCATGAGGAAATCAACCACGAACGACTACACTGTAAAAAAGCAACAAAGTTTGCGAAAACAGCTAATTATTTTTACTTATTAAAGTTAATAAAAATAAAATCTCAAAAATTCTATTTAGACATATTTAGAATGAATAAAGAAAGGGTGAAGGGTATGGCAAAACCTGTTGTCGCGATTGTTGGCCGTCCTAATGTAGGGAAATCGACAATCTTTAATCGAATTGCAGGAGAGAGAATTTCTATTGTAGAAGATGTACCAGGAGTAACTAGAGATCGAATTTATAGTTCAGGAGAATGGTTAAACTATCAATTTAATCTAATTGATACAGGTGGAATTGATATTGGGGATGAACCATTCCTATCGCAAATTAGACATCAGGCTGAAATAGCAATTGATGAAGCAGATGTTATTATTTTCTTAACTAATGTTCGTGAAGGTGTAACTGCTGCAGATGAAGAAGTTGCAAAGATATTATATCGTTCAAATAAACCTGTTGTTCTTGCTGTGAATAAAGTTGATAATCCTGAAATGAGAGCAAACATTTATGATTTTTATTCATTAGGATTTGGGGAGCCGTTTCCAATCTCAGGATCTCATGGATTAGGATTAGGAGATTTATTAGATGAGGTCGCGAAATACTTTAAAAATTTAGGGACAGAAGATTATGATGACTCAACGATCAAATTTTCTTTGATTGGTCGTCCGAATGTCGGGAAATCATCATTAGTTAATGCTATTTTAGGTGAAGAACGTGTAATCGTAAGTGATATTGCAGGTACTACACGTGATGCAATTGATACTGTGTATAAATATGAGGGACAAGAGTTTGTTATTATTGATACAGCAGGTATGAGAAAAAAAGGGAAGGTGTATGAAACTACTGAGAAATACAGTGTTCTTCGTGCTCTTAAGGCGATAGATCGATCAGATGTTATTTTAGTAGTACTTAATGGAGAAGAAGGCATTATCGAGCAAGATAAGCACATTGCAGGTTATGCTCATGAAGCAGGAAAATCCGTTGTCATAGTAGTTAATAAATGGGATGCGGTTGAAAAAGATGAACGGACAATGAAAGAATTTGAAGAAAATATTCGAGATCATTTCAAGTTTTTAGATTATGCTCCAATTGTTTTTTTATCAGCGATCACAAAGAAACGGATTCATACATTAATGCCAAAAATAATTCTTGCGAGTGAAAATCATTCAAGAAGAGTCCAAACGAATGTATTAAATGACGTCGTAATGGACGCAGTCGCAATGAATCCAACTCCAACACATAAAGGAAAACGATTAAAAATCTTTTATACTGCACAAGTAGCTGTAAAACCACCTACTTTTGTTGTGTTTGTTAATGACCCTGAACTTATGCATTTTTCGTATGAACGATTTTTAGAAAATCGAATTCGCGATGCTTTTGAGTTTGAAGGGACTCCAATTAAAATTTTTGCAAGGGAAAGAAAATAATTGAAAGTGAAGGGTAATGCATCAAAAATGGGTTACCCTTTTTTAGAAAAGGACGTGTTACTATGGAACAAATAACAGTATTAGGTGCCGGTAGTTGGGGAACGGCATTAGCTATTGTGCTTGCTGATAACGGACATCATGTGAAGTTATGGGGCCATCGTCCAGAAGCGATTGAAGAATTGAATCGTACGAGAAGAAACGAAAAATATCTTCCAGGTATTGAATTACCTAGTAATATAACAGGTTATTCAGATTTAAGAAAAAGTCTTGAAGGTGTACAAACCATTGTTTTAGCCGTTCCATCAAAGGCTATTCGCGATGTTCTTAAAGACATATCAAACATGTTAGAAAAAGAAATGACGATTGTTCATGTTAGTAAGGGGATAGAACCAAATACATTATTGCGTATTTCCGAAATAATTGAAGAGGAAATGCCTTCACATTTATTAAAGGATGTCGTCGTATTATCTGGACCAAGTCATGCGGAAGAAGTAAGCAGACGACATATTACTACAGTTACCTCATCATCAAAAAATATGGATGCTGCAGAATACATACAAGATTTATTTATGAACCAACATTTTCGAGTGTATACGAATCCAGATGTTATTGGCGTCGAGATTGGTGGAGCTTTAAAAAATATTATTGCATTAGCAGCTGGTATCACAGATGGACTTGGATATGGTGATAATGCAAAAGCTGCTCTCATTACTAGGGGGCTTGCGGAAATTGCTCGATTAGGAAGTAAAATGGGAGGGAATCCTCTTACATTTTCTGGGTTAACAGGTATTGGGGATTTAATTGTTACATGTACAAGTGTTCATTCTCGTAACTGGAGAGCAGGACATTTACTTGGTAAGGGACAAAAACTAGATGAAGTATTAGATAATATGGGCATGGTCGTTGAAGGAGTTCGTACTACAAAGGCTGCTTATCAGCTGGCAAAAAAATACAATGTAAAGATGCCAATTACAGAAGCGTTATATGAAGTGTTATTCAATGGACAGTCACCTAAGGTAGCTGTTGATTCATTAATGGCTCGTGTAAAAACACATGAAATGGAAGATCTCGTGAATATTATGGAGAATCGCTAAAAGATATCTTCTTTCAGTAACATAAGCTAAATTTCCACTGGTGATGGATGAAATGTACTTGATAAAAGAAGTATTTTTTTATTAATGTGACCATCACGACACATATAGCATACTATAAGAAGAAAAATTCTAAGGGTAATAATATATCCGATAAGGTATAAACTGCGTTCGCAAAAATAGCGGGAATTTATTTATTGGTGGTTTTTTCCTTGGTTGCCTGAACACTATACCTTTCTTGTGAAGTTTACATGACATTTCTAGGCATTAGAGGATACAAAATCATTAAAAACCGCATAATATGCAACGTAGTTAATAAAGAGTTGTTCTTATGTTGGGTACAATTTAGTCGTTCACCTTGCTGAAGTAAAGTTCGTCCCCTCTTTACTTCAGTTTTTTTCATTTTTAAGTACTGTAGTATTTGTTTTGTAAACGCCTTCTGAATAGAGGGGATTTGAGCTATGACCTTTGGACAAGCATAGTAAAGTATATTATAATCTACAAGGAGTGTACGTAAAGGTGAACGGAGAAGAAAGATGCTAGGCTTATAAAGAGGGAATATAAAAATTTACACGATTAATTTTAAGGTGTAAAAAAACCAACTTAAGGAATGTTAAAATTTATTAGAAAAATATTTTTATTTAGTTTTTTAATATAAAATATTAAAAAATGCTTTTTCAGCTGTTTTAATGGCTGAATTAAGCACTTTTTCTTTGCTTTTAGGAGGGGAACGCTATGAGTATTGCTTTAATGAAAATGTGGATTTCATTTGCTTCAATGGGATTTATGTTTATTGCTATCATATTAATCTATTTGGGTCGTTTCAAACTTAAAAACGGAATAATTAAATTTTTAGTAACATTATTTGCCTATATTTTTATGATTCTAGCAGGAATAATTATACTTTTTGTTGTATTTAGTGGACCTGTATCTGAATAAAACGGTAAAAGGAAGTTGTTGACGATGAAGTGTTTGAAAATGTTACCTATAATTATAGGCTGTGCATTACTGGCTGGTTGTTTATACCCTGACGATAAATTACAAAAGAATACAATTCCCTATGAGGATCAAATTGCAGCGGTTCAAAGTTCAATTAACAAATTTCAAGAGGATACAGATGGGCTATTACCAATAAAAACAAGGGACATGTCAACACCTATTTATCAAAAATATCCAATAGATTTTTCGGCCCTTTCACCTAAATACATAGCCGAACCACCAGGAACGGCCTTTGAAAGTGGGGGAGTCTATCTTTACGTCTTAGTCGATGTTGAAGAAAACCCAACAGTTAAGTTAATTGATATACGCATATCTGAAGCGATACAAGAGCTAAAGCTTAGACTTGATGTATATCGTCAATCGAATGGGTATCCACCATTTAAAGAGAAGATAACGGATAATGTCTATACTCTAGATTATGATAAGCTTGGATATAAGGAACCACCAACAGTTCAAAGTCCTTTTTCTGGTGAATATTTGCCATTTGTCATTGATACTAATGCTGAAATTTATGTAGATTATCGAATTGATTTGTATAAGGCGTTAGAATCAAATGACCATAATTTTAATACAGGTGATGATATTAGAGATATTTTAGTGTCAAATAGTCACTTTGTTCCAGTTTATTCGCTCCCGTATACAATAAATGATAAAGGTGAACCAGTATTTTATGTTGAAAAGAAATAAAAAAATAGATAAATAAGTCATGAACCCTTCTTTTAAGAATAAACTTTAAAAGAAGGGTTTTCTTTTTCGCTTAAGTAATGGATTAAGAATGATATATGAATGATGGTAGAAAAAAATTTGTTAGCTAAGTCATAAATAAATAGGACAACATCATACATATATAGAGTCCTATAGATGACGGATAAGCTTTATCCCAAATTGTAAAATCGGGAGGGGATCACTTGGAAAAAGTAGATATTTTCAAGGATATCGCTGAACGAACTGGTGGCGATATATATTTAGGAGTAGTTGGTGCAGTAAGAACAGGTAAATCTACTTTTATTAAGAAGTTTATGGAGTTAGTTGTTTTACCTAATATTGAAAATGAATCAGATAAAGCTAGAGCTCAAGACGAATTACCACAAAGTGCAGCTGGTAAAACGATTATGACAACTGAGCCTAAATTTGTCCCAAATCAAGCTGTTTCAATCCATGTTGGTGAGGGACTTGACGTCAATATTAGATTAGTAGATTGTGTAGGTTATACTGTACCAGGAGCTAAAGGATATGAGGATGAAAATGGGCCAAGAATGATTAATACACCTTGGTATGAAGAGCCAATACCTTTTCATGAAGCTGCTGAAATTGGAACTCGCAAGGTGATACAAGAACACTCTACAATCGGATGTGTTATTACAACTGATGGTTCTATTGGGGATATACCTCGGGCAGACTACTTAGAGGCTGAAGCAAGGGTCATTGACGAGCTAAAAGAGGTAGGAAAACCGTTTATTATGATTATTAATACAGTAAGACCACACCATCCGGAAACAGAAGCCCTTCGACAATCTTTAAATGAAAAATATGATATTCCTGTACTTGCAATGAGTGTTGAAAGTATGAGGGAATCAGATGTGTTAAATGTACTAAGAGAATCATTATATGAATTCCCAGTATTAGAGGTAAATGTTAATTTACCAAGCTGGGTCATGGTATTAAGAGAAAATCACTGGTTAAGAGAAAGCTATCAAGAAGCAGTACAAGATACAGTGAAAGATATTAAAAGATTAAGAGATGTTGATCGTGTTGTAGGACAGTTTAGTGAGTATGATTTTATTAATAAAGCGAGTCTTGCTGGAATAGAAATGGGGCAAGGGATAGCTGAGATTGACTTATATGCTCCTGATGATTTATACGATCAAATTTTAAAAGAAGTAGTAGGCGTTGAAATTCGTGGTAAGGATCATTTATTACAACTAATGCAGGATTTCGCCTATGCTAAAGCAGAATATGATCAAGTTGCTGATGCTTTAAAAATGGTCAAACAAACTGGGTATGGAATTGCCGCACCTGCACTGACGGATATGAGCCTTGATGAACCAGAAATTATCCGACAAGGTTCAAGGTTTGGTGTAAGATTAAAGGCTGTAGCTCCATCAATCCATATGATTAAGGTTGATGTGGAATCAGAATTCGCACCTATTATTGGAACTGAAAAGCAATCAGAGGAATTAGTTCGTTATTTAATGCAAGACTTTGAGGATAATCCATTATCAATTTGGAATTCTGATATTTTTGGTCGCAGCTTAAGTTCGATTGTTCGTGAGGGAATTCAGGCTAAGTTATCTCTAATGCCTGAAAATGCCCGATACAAACTGAAAGAAACTCTAGAAAGAATCATTAATGAAGGATCCGGTGGATTAATAGCCATCATATTATAACCTTAAGACCTCCCTAAAAAGAGGTCTTTTTCTTTTGTGCTGTAGATAGGTTAATCTTCCTCGAAGCTACTCTTGAGGAACAGCTTTTTTAAAATCAAAGTCGTTAATTTAAACAATTACTTGGAAGAGACTATCGTAAATGAAAGAGCTTAGTTTAGCAAAAGAACTTGGATAAATTTGTAAGATAGGTAAAGCAAGAAACATTATATTGAAAAACAAGAAATTTTTTAAAAATTAATTATTACAATTAGATTAAATATATTAATAAAATAATTCAGTAAATTTGTTAAAAATAGTCGGAATAAGATAAAAATGGAACGAATGTTTGTAAATTTGAGTTAAAGTGCTGATATTAATGGACTTTTCTTATGAATTAACTTGATTCACACGATTTATTATGATAATCTTTTAAAGAAATAATTTTCTCTGTTGGTCGATTCTTCCTAAAACACCAATATTCATGATGAAAATGATTGAATTATGTAATAAAATCATATAAGATAAGCGTGTTGAGTGTAATTTTATATTCTATGATGTATAGAATTTAACAAAACTGTGAAGAAATGAAGACTAATAAGAGTCCCATCCCTTTTGGGAGGAGGTGAAAGGCATGAATAAAACAGAACTTATCAACGCAGTAGCTGAAGCTAGTGAATTATCTAAAAAAGACGCAACAAAAGCAGTTGATGCTGTTTTCGATACAATTTTAGATGCACTAAAAGACGGTGATAAAGTACAACTTATCGGTTTTGGTAACTTCGAGGTTCGTGAGCGTGCTGCTCGTAAAGGACGTAATCCTCAAACAGGTGAAGAAATCGAAATCGCTGCAAGCAAGGTGCCTGCTTTCAAACCAGGTAAAGCGCTTAAAGACGCAGTTGCAGGAAAATAAGTTAAGTTTGTCATGTAATGTCTAAGTTACATACAATCGTTAAGCCCCTTATCTAAGGGGCTTTTCATATTAAAATGAGAAAAAACAAAAATATAGCTTAAGGCAAAGAGGAAAATCAAGCTTGTTAGCTTGTGTTTACTAATTCTTGATTTGTCTCGACTTTTCTAATTATAGTCTGCATTTTTGCTTTTAACTGTGAACATATGCTAGAATCTGTATTAAAAGCACTTTCAGGAGGAAAGTAATGGGACAGGTTGACTTAAAAAAGATTGAGCATGCAGTAACACTAATTTTAGAAGCAATTGGTGAGGATCCATCCCGTGAAGGATTATTAGACACACCTAAGCGTGTAGCAAAAATGTATGAGGAAGTTTTTAGCGGTCTTAATGAAGATCCTTCAGAGCATTTTAAAACAATCTTTGGTGAGAAGCATGAGGAATTAGTTTTAGTAAAGGATATATCTTTCTTTTCGATGTGTGAACATCATTTAGTTCCCTTTTTTGGTCAAGCGCATGTTGCCTATATTCCAAAAGGAGGAAAGGTTACAGGTCTTAGTAAACTCGCTCGTGCGGTAGAAGCTGTAGCAAAAAGACCACAGCTACAAGAAAGAATAACTTCGTCTATAGCAGATAGTATTGTTCATTCACTTGAGCCTTACGGAGTTATGGTTGTCGTTGAGGCTGAACATATGTGTATGACAATGAGAGGTGTAAAAAAGCCGGGAGCTAAAACAGTTACCTCTGCTGTTAGGGGAGTATTTCTAAAAGATGAAGCTGCAAGAGCAGAGGTTTTATCATTGATTAAAGGTTAGATATTTACTTAAGCAGTATAAGCAGTTTTTAATATGAATGAATCATTACATAATGTTAATATAGATAAGATATAAATAAAAACATAAAAAATCAGGGCGGTGCAAGAATGAATCCAAAAAATGACTATGTTGTCATAAAAGCAATTGAAGACGGTGTAAATGTAATTGGGCTTACTAGAGGTTCTGATACAAGATTTCACCATTCTGAAAAATTAGATAAAGGCGAAGTTATGATAGCTCAGTTCACAGAGCATACGTCTGCAATTAAAGTAAGAGGAAAAGCACTTATTCAAACAGCAATTGGGGAGTTAGAAAGTGAGGCAAAAAAATAAGCAGGTCATCCTGCTTAATTTTGCATTTTATTGTGATGCCTATTGGTATTTTAAGGTGGCTTATGTTGTAAGAGCTGGAGCAGTTACAAGACTCGATGTGCTCTTTTTTTTGTCATTCTTCATGCATCATTGACACTAAATTAGGAAAACTTATATCAACCCATAAAATGATTTTAAACGATCTAATGGTCATCTATATGTTATAATGAATTTGTTTAATTTTAATCATCATACGATTTTGAATATGGAAGTTAGCGAAAAGTATCCTTTCATTGCTATCATCCCATCATGATTACATACCTATTGGTTCATCATGTGTTATTCATAGAGAGAGAATGTTAAATTGGGGACAAGGGTGATATATTTGCAGGACATCTATGTAAAATTATCGGAAATAAAATTAATGATACAAAAAAAGATTCGTCATTCCTTAGTGGAGAAGTATATACCTTCACCAACAATTGATGAGGATAAATTGTTGCTTTTATATGCAATTTTTGATGAGATAGATCTTTCTAATAGTAAAAAAGAAAGCTATATCATGACAGTCATGCTTGTTCAAATTGCCCTTGATACACATGACAAAGTGACGAATCATCGAGATGCGGAAACAACCGAATTTATTCAGAGACAAATAACAGCTTTAGCAGGTGATTACTATAGTGGATTATATTATTTGTTGCTATCTGAATTAAAGGACATCAAAATGATTCGAACATTAGCAGAAGCAATTAAGGAGATTAATGAGCATAAAATTAGACTCTATCATGATAAAGTGTTAACTCAGCAAGCAAAAATGGAAAGTGAGCTTATTGTTGAAACTACTTTGTTTCAAAAGGTTACCGAACATTATAATCTTGACTTTTGGAGCTTGTTTTCAAAAAAGTTTCTAACATATAAAAAGCTATCTCATGAAAAATTTCATAATGAAGACGGGCAAAGCAATCTAAGCATGTTTATTAATAAAGAACCTTTCCCAATTAGCTCCTTTAAAAAAGCATATGAATCATTTTATGAAGAAACGGCATCTTTGCTTGATGTTTGTTTATTTAAGACACCTTCGATAAAAGATATATTGTTTAAACGACTACAAAATATTCGTTTTGATGGAACATTACATTATAATAAGACAGTGGAAGAAGGTTTGTCATAATGCAACAATCGAAAGAAGAAAGAGTCCATAGTGTTTTTGAGAAAATATATCAAAACTATGACCAAATGAATTCAGTTATTAGTTTCCAAAGACATAAAGCCTGGAGAAAAGAAACGATGAAAAGAATGCAAGTGAAACCAGGACAAAAGGCTTTAGATGTCTGCTGTGGTACGGCTGATTGGAGTATCGCGCTAGCTAATGAAGTAGGACCAAATGGAGAAGTATTTGGTTTGGATTTTAGTGAAAATATGTTAAAGGTCGGCAAACAAAAGGTTGAAAATTTAGGCTTAGCAAATGTGACATTGCTACACGGTAATGCAATGGAGCTTCCTTTTGAGGAAAATACATTTGATTTTGTTACTATAGGGTTTGGATTAAGGAATGTTCCGGATTATATGCAAGTATTAAAGGAAATGAATCGTGTATTAAAGCCAGGAGGTAAGGCTGTATGCTTGGAAACCTCACAACCTACTGCACCTGTTTTTAAGCAATTTTTTACAATATATTTCCGGTATATTATGCCGTTATTTGGAAAAGTATTCGCTAAAAGCTACAAAGAGTATTCATGGCTACAAGAATCTGCACGAAATTTTCCTGGGATGAAGGAGCTAGCAAAAATGTTTGAAAAAGCAGGATTTGAACATGTTCAAATTAAATCATTTACAGGTGGAGTTGCAGCAATGCATTTAGGAAAAAAGCCGAAAGAAAATGTACAATAAATAGATAATGCTTAATTAGGTAGATATATGAAATACGATGTTTAAGATAAAGCATTATACACATCAAGGTGATATATGTGATGGGGAGAAACACATTTTAGTTTGGCTATTATTTAACAAATGGTAAAACAGGATCGACCAATAAGATGTATTAAGGTGAAAAGTATGAAATTTAAATCATTGTATTCATTTCTGAATACTGATCTTTCAATTATTGAACGTGAACTTGAAAAAACAGCCGCTTCAGAACATCCACTCATTAAAGAAGCGAATATGGAATTGCTACAAGCTGGGGGAAAAAGAATTAGACCTGTTTTTGTACTTCTATCATCAATGTTTGGACAATATGATATCAATGTTGTGAAACATGTGGCAGTTGCTCTAGAAACGATTCATATGGCGTCTCTTGTGCATGACGATGTAATTGACGATGCAGAATTACGTAGAGGTAAGCCAACAGTTAAAGCTAAATGGGATAATCGTGTTGCAATGTACACAGGTGATTATCTATTAGCTAGATCATTAGAGGTTATGACAAAAATAGAAAATCCACTAGCACATCAAATACTTTCAAAAACAATTGTTGAGGTTTGTCTAGGAGAATTTGAACAGATAAAAGATAAATATTGTTTTGAACAATCACTACGAACCTATTTAAAACGGATAAAACGCAAGACCGCTCTTTTAATTGCAGTTAGCTGTCAGTTAGGAGCTATTTCAACAGGAGCATCTGAAGAAATTCATAGAAAGCTTTATTGGTTTGGTTACTTTGTTGGAATGTCATTTCAAATAACAGATGATATTTTAGATTTTACATCAACAGAAGAGGCACTTGGAAAGCCTGTTGGAAGTGATCTTTTACAAGGGAATATTACACTTCCGGTATTATTTGCTCTTCAAAATCCGTCTATAAAGTCGGAAATAGAAAGAATAACAAATAAAACTACTCCTGAAGAAATAAAGCCAATTTTACATAAAATCCTTTCATCAGATGTTATTGTAAGAGCAGAGAAGGTAAGTGATCTATACCTTCAAAAAGCCCTTACCATCCTAGAGTCATTGCCAAAAAACCGAGCAAAATCAACTTTATTAAGTATCGCAAAATATATCGGAAAAAGGAAAACATAATTAGCAACTATTATCGAACATCATAAATGAATTTGCATAACACCTTCCATACATGGTATTATTTTCATGAAAACCTTAAGCCTATACATAATATATGGAGTGGAGATTGGATGATGGATAAAACATTTTTAATGGTAAAGCCAGATGGGGTCCAAAGGCAAATTATTGGTGATGTTGTTAATCGTTTTGAAAGAAAGGGTTTACAATTAGTAGCGGCTAAACTAATGATGGTTTCAGTTGAGCTTGCCGAAAAGCATTATGGAGAACATAAAGGAAAACCTTTTTATGAGGATTTACTAAAGTTTATTACGTCAGGACCAGTTTTTGCGATGGTATGGCAAGGAGAAAATGTCGTTGAGATTACACGTAAGCTAATAGGAAAAACGAATCCTATGGACGCTGAACCAGGTACTATACGTGGAGATTATTGCTTATATGTTAGCAAAAATATAATTCATGGATCAGACTCACTCGAAAGTGCTAAAAGAGAAATATCATTATTCTTTCAAGAAAATGAAATTGTTGAATATGAAAAGTTAATAGATAATTGGATTTATAAAAGCTAGCCTTGCTAGCTTTTTTTCTTTTGGTTAAATCAAATTGCTACATAAGTTTTTGTAAAAAATTGCGCAAATTTTTAGATAGATAAGATATACTAGTAATTATTCTAGTAGAGTTAATGACTTTAAAATTGGGAACATAGATGTAGGAGAGTAGACATGGACATGTACGATCAAGATTATGAGTTTTTTATTAAAAACATTAAGCAAAAATCTGGAATTGATTTATCTTTATACAAAGAAGCGCAGATGAAAAGAAGATTAACCTCCTTATATGAAAAAAAAGGATTTACTACCTTTTCGGAATTTTTTAAAGGGATCTCTAATGATAATAATTTATATTATGAATTTTTAGACCGAATGACAATAAATGTGTCAGAATTCTATCGTAATTATAAAAGGTGGCAAGTTTTGGAAGAGATGATTCTTCCAAGATTACTTAAAAAGAATAATGGACAGCTTAAAGTATGGAGTGCTGCTTGTTCAACAGGTGAGGAGCCTTATACGATAGCGATGGTTCTTTCTAACCTAGTTCCGTTAAGTAAGGTGAAAATTATTGCAACTGATATTGATGAAAATGTCATTGCTAGGGCTAAAATAGGTGTTTATCCAGAACGTTCATTAAATGAGGTCCCGTTAGAGATGAGAAAAAAATACTTCACTCAGGAAGGAACGAATTACAAGGTTAGTGATGAAATTTTGAAGACGGTACAATTTAAAAAACAAAACCTATTAGCTGACCCGTTTGAATCTCAATTTGATTTAATCGTATGTCGCAACGTACTTATTTATTTTACAGAAGAGGCTAAAGAACTTTTATATAAAAAATTCAGCGATGCTCTTAAGCAAGATGGTGTATTTTTTGTTGGAAGCACGGAACAAATCTTTAATTCTGAACGCTTTAACCTAGCATCAATTGAGACGTTTTTTTATCAAAAGAAATAAATAATCTATGATTTTTCTAACAGTTATGATATATTATTACTTAAAAGCGTTAGTGCGTTGAAGGGAGAGAGGGTATTGAGATATTTAACAGCAGGTGAATCTCATGGACCACAATTAACAGCAATTATTGAAGGTGTTCCTTCAGGATTAAATTTTACAGCTGAAGATATTAATAAAGACTTAGCGAGAAGACAAAAGGGGTATGGCCGTGGACGGAGAATGCAAATAGAAAAAGACCAGGTCAAAATTTTAGGTGGAGTAAGACATGGTAAATCTCTAGGTTCACCAATCTCTTTTGTTGTTGAAAATAATGATTGGAAGCATTGGACGAAAATTATGGGTGCGGATCCAATTACAGCTGAAGAGGAAAAGGAAGTTAAACGTCAAATTACACGACCACGTCCTGGACATGCGGATTTAGTTGGTGCAATGAAATACGGCCATCGCGATATGAGGAATGTTTTAGAACGTTCCTCTGCACGTGAAACAACCGTTCGTGTAGCAGTTGGTTCATTGGCTAAACAAATTTTAGCAGAACTAGGAATTAAGGTAGTAGGTCATGTATTAGAAATAGGTGGAGTAAGAGCTGAGAACAACTCTTATCGAGATGTAGATGAATTATTAGCTGTCACTGAAGAATCACCAGTAAGATGTTTTGATCGTGATGTCGAAAAGAAAATGATGGAAGCAATTGACACTGCTAAAGAAAATGGTGACTCGATCGGTGGTGTTGTCGAGGTTGTCGTCGAGGGTTTACCAGCTGGCATTGGAAGCTATGTACATTATGACCGAAAATTAGATAGTAAAATTGCAGGCGCAATTGTTAGTATAAACGCGTTTAAAGGCGTAGAATTTGGCATCGGGTTTGAAGCTGCGCGAAAATTTGGCAGTCAAGTACATGATGAAATTGAATGGTCTGAAGAAAAAGGTTATACACGTAAAACGAATCGTTTAGGTGGATTTGAGGGCGGAATGACAACAGGGATGCCAATTGTTGTTAGAGGCGTTATGAAACCAATTCCAACATTGTATAAACCATTACAAAGTGTAGATATTGATACGAAGGAACCGTTTACAGCTAGCATTGAACGTTCTGATAGCTGTGCAGTGCCAGCAGCTAGCGTTGTTGCAGAAGCTGTAGTTGCTTGGGAAGTTGCAAATGCTATTGTCGAACAATTTGGCGTAGACCGCATGGATCTAATTAAGGAAAATGTTGAAAAAATGCGCAACTACACGAGGGGATTTTAATGCAATCAATTACAGTCAAAACATC
>JAPSLL010000068.1 GCA_031180805.1 Bacillus sp. (in: firmicutes) | reverse complement strand
AAAATTATAAAAAAACGGCAGCAATCGAAGGGGCAACAACAGGTGCTGGTGGAATCCTTCTTGGATTAGCAGATTTTCCGCTTTTCCTTAGCATTAAGATGAAGTTTTTATTTGAAGTTGCAAGTATTTACGGTTACAGCACAAAAGAGAAGAGTGAGCGTTTGTTTTTATTATACGTATTTCAGCTTGCATTCTCGAGTGAGGCACATAAAGCGGAAGCACTTGAGTTAGTGGAACATTGGGATACGTATAAGTTTAAAGTAGAGGATGTAGATTGGCGGATTTTTCAACAGGAATATAGAGACTATATTGACCTTGTGAAAATGATGCAATTGGTCCCTGGCATCGGTGCGATTGTCGGTGGTGTCGCTAACTATAATCTCGTGCAGCATCTAGGAGAAACAGCAATGAATTGTTATCGATTGAGAATTTTTTCGAAGCCAATATCAAATTAGAGGGTCAGTCCCCCGAAATTGGGGACTGACCCTTTATAATTGAATAATATAAAAATTAAGAGGAACTGTATTCTAACTGGTATTGAATTGCAGCTTTGCAAAGAGTTTTAGCAGCTATTAATAATGCCCGTTCATCAATATCAAATTTAGGGTGGTGGTGTGGGTACGCATCAGTATCATTTGCTGGCATAGCTCCAGTAAAGAAAAAAGTCCCTTTCACATGTTGTAAATAATATGCGAAATCCTCTCCACCCATTTGTTGTGGGCTTTCCTCTATCAGTTCTACACCAGGTACTTGCTGAGCAGCCTTAATTAGAAACATTGTCTCGTCTAAATGGTTCACTACTGCTGGATACCCTCTCACAAACTGATAATCATATGTAGCACCGCTCATAGAACATGTTCCAGAAACAATTTTTTCAATTTCTTCTTCTATTTGTTTGCGAACATCCTCCTCGAATGTTCGAACAGTGCCTATTAATTGAGCTGTATCAGCAATAATATTAAAAGCATTTTCGGCAACAAATGATCCAATAGTAACTACTGCGGGTTGGATAGGATCTACCTTTCGGCTAACGATTTGTTGGAGATTTGCGACGACTTGTGAGCCTATAACAATTGCGTCCTTCGTCTTATGAGGCTGTGCACCATGGCCGCCTTTCCCATTTATCGTCAGTTCAAATCGATCTGCAGCAGCCATAAATGGTCCAACACGATATTGAATTTTTCCAACAGGCTCTGACGCCCATAGATGTGTACCAAAAATGACATCAACACCATCTAAACAACCGTCTTCAATCATTGATTTTGCCCCACCTGGAGCATATTCCTCAGCATGCTGGTGGATGAATACAATGTTTCCGTTTAATAAATGGCGGTGATTGAAAAGTACTTTTGCTAGAACAAGTAATGTTGCTGTATGCCCATCATGTCCACAAGCATGCATAACTCCAGGAACTGTTGATTTGTAAGGAACGTCTTTTTCATCCTGAATAGGGAGTGCATCAAAATCTGCGCGTAAAGCAACTGTAGGTCCTGATTTTTCACCTTTAATCGTGGCAACAACACCATTTCCACCAACATGTGCCCGTACCTCAACACCAAGCTTTTGGTAAAAGTTATAAATATAATTTGCTGTTTTCACTTCTTTAAAGGAAACCTCTGGGTGCATATGTAAATATCGGCGAATTTCCACCATTTCTGAAAAATGATTATCAAGGCTCGTGAACAAATGATCGATCATTTTTAACTTCTCCTCCTAATTGGTTTAACTCTATATGATTGTAAAAAGCATATGTCTTTTGCTGGAAATATATTAAACTAGTATCGAAACGATTAGATTGATTGTAGTCAAAAAATTTAAAAAATTCAAGGAAGAGGGAGGGGGGCAAATAGAAAATATATATAGAATAAAGTGTACTTTTCACATTATTAGTTGGAAACATCGCTATGTTAAAAATAAATTCTAAAACAAGCAAATATTATTTATGTACTCATATAATCCATAATATTTTCAGTGTTATCGGCACTTTAGATTCAACATCGGGAAATATCATGATTCTATTATTAGCCATTGCTTCTTCAGTAGTAGTCGGAGACATTTTATTGTAGCGTTTTATAAAGAAACTAGTATATTGAAATAACAAATCAGAAATTTAATTCATTATTTTTTTGTGAAATTCCGTTGACAAGAAATTAATAAAGTGATAGTATAATTAAGTCGCTGCTGAGGCAACGATTATTATTTAAAAATACTTTTCGTTATTTGATGATGCGCCCGTAGCTCAATTGGATAGAGCGTTTGACTACGGATCAAAAGGTTAGGGGTTCGACTCCTCTCGGGCGCGCCAAATTGAATTTGGAGGAATACCCAAGTCCGGCTGAAGGGATCGGTCTTGAAAACCGACAGGGGTGTCAAAGCCCGCGGGGGTTCGAATCCCCCTTCCTCCTCCATAAAATATTGTGATTATCTACCCTTGATGGAGGGGTAGCGAAGTGGCTAAACGCGGCGGACTGTAAATCCGCTCCTTCGGGTTCGGCAGTTCGAATCTGCCCCCCTCCACCATTTATTTTTACGTGCGGGTGTAGTTTAGTGGTAAAACCTCAGCCTTCCAAGCTGATGATGAGGGTTCGATTCCCTTCACCCGCTTATTAATATAAAGTGTGAAAAAGATCAGTAGAGATACTGGTCTTTTTTTTATTTCCCTACTTGAACATTTATATTAACAATTCACAAACAAGCTCACGAAAATAGTCGTGAGCTTGTTTGTGGTTAAAAAAAGGCCTTAGGGGAAGATTTTTATTGAAATAAAATGGAAATTAGTATATAGTACATTACAACAGTAATGCACTAGTTTGGTTGTTAATTGGAGGGAGGTTTTATACTTGATGCTTAATTCGGATGGAACGAAACCAATTTATATACAAATTGCAGAGTGGTTAGAGAATGAAATATTAAGTGAAAACATTTTGGAGGATGGGAAAATTTATTCCCAATATCAGCTAGCAGATATGTTTAATATTAATCCTGCAACAGCCGCAAAAGGCTTAAATTTGTTAGCCGAGGAGTCGGTTTTGTACAAAAAGAGGGGACTTGGGATGTTTGTGTCGACTAAAGCGAAAGAGATCATTCTTAATAAAAGGAAAAATCAAACGTTAAAAAATTTAGTTAGTGAAATTGTGATAGAAGCAGAAAGATTAAAAATATCAGAAGAAGAGATAGTCAAGATGATTAAGGAAGCCAATCGTGATAGGAGGAGCCGTTAATGAACGTTATTGAATGTGAGAAACTATCGAAAATGTATGGTCAAAAGAAAGCAATAAATGAATTGTCTTTTGCAATCGAAAATAATAAAATTACCGGCTTAATTGGTAGAAATGGTGCAGGCAAAACAACACTTTTAAAAATAATCGCTGGTTTTATTCATGCTTCTTCAGGCAGTATTAAAGTGTTTTCCGAAAAACCATTCAATAATTTAAAGGTATCAGCAAATAGGATTTATATTGACGATCAAATGTTTTTTCCTAATACATTAACGTTAAAGGATATTCTACAATCTGCAGCAGCATTTTATGTAAATTGGGATGATGAGCTTGCCAAAAAACTTTTTGCTTATTTTTCATTTCATCCTAAACAACACTATTACCACCTTTCTAAAGGAATGAAAAGCACGTTTAATATGATTTTAGCGATTTCAGCAAAATGTCCGTTAACGATTCTTGATGAACCAACAACTGGAATGGATTCATCGGTTAGAAAGGATTTTTACCGAGCGTTATTAAAGGACTATCTAGAGTACCCTAGAACTATTATTCTTTCAAGTCATTTATTAAATGAAATTGAAGATTTATTAGAGGATATTTTATTAATTAATGATGGTAAAGAGTTATTACATATGCCAATGGCTGATTTCAAAGATTATGCGATTGGACTTCAGGGGAAGGAAAAGATGATTAACGAATTGATAGTGAATAAAGAAATAATTCATAGAAGAAGGATTGGAATTGATGATCAATATCTCGTCATAAAAAATACTTTAACACATGAAGAGAGGCAGCTTCTAAGTTTGAATGGTATTACCATATCCTCTGTTGCTTCTGATGATTTAAGCACATTTCTTACTGCTAAAACGAAAGGAGGAATTGATGATGTATTTAACAGAGGTTAAATTTGCAGATGTAGTTATGAAGCAATTTAAGTATAAATTAAGAGCTTATATTGGTATATTTAGCTCGTTATTAATAGTTCAAGTAATTGGTTTGCTTTTGTCTTTGGGTGGAAGCAGTTATATGGGGACAGATGGAGGCTCATTTTCATTAAATATAAATAATTATACAGGCAATATTATCATTATCTTTACTATGTTATGGGGGTTTATTAGCGCAATTATTATCACAACCAAGGCATATAGAAATGATGACTTTGCTTTTGTTTCAAATCGTCTCAGTAGTAATCTGTCAAATATATGTTTTTTAGTTTTTGCTAGTTTAATAGGTGGAATCAATGCATTGCTATCTGGATACCTATTGAAGGTTGTGACGTATTTCTTAATCGATGATGGATTTGTTATACTGACAAAAATTAGTATAAAAGAACTGATAGTAGGAATCTTTGTTACATGCTTATATATTATATTATTTTCTTCGTTAGGATATTTTATAGGAATAATCGTTCAGCTTAGTAAATGGTTTAAAATTTTGCTTCCGGTACTTTTTATAGGATATCTGTTATTAGGAGCAAATATTGGAAGTGAGCCAGCAATCTTTATCAAAATCGTGAATTATTATTGGTATGAGGATTCTTTCGTAGTCTTTGTACTAAAGTCAATAATCACAGCGATAATATTATTTGGTTGTTCTATTGGTTTATCGAATAAACTGGAGGTAAAACAATGACGATTATTGGAACGATATTACCGTTTGTTATAATTTTTATTATTATAGCTGTAATCTTATTATTGATTAAATTTGCTAAAAAAAGAGTCCTCATTCAAAAACTAAATGTGAAATGGGTGTTTGCTTTATATGGACTTCTTTTATTAGGAGCGATTATTACTTTTGGTTTCCTTCCAGCGAATGATTATAAAGATTATGTTGTAAGTAAAGAAGAAATTAGTAAGGCTCAGAAAGTAGCTGAGCAATTATTTGAAGCTGCCTCCGAAGGGAAACGAATCGATAACTTAAAAATTGAAGGGGTTACTAAACTGAAGGAGTGGGATTTTCCGTTTGAAGGAGATCGCCTTAATATAACAAATCTAAATGATATGTATTATGCATATATCTTAATAGAAAGAAAGGACACTAATGATAATAGAGTCCAAATAACGCAGTATCAAGGAAAAACGATTATTCAAAATATTGATTTAACTGCTGAAGAGCGACCTTATGTAATTGATTTAGAGAAGGAAAATTTAACAATAAATAATCCGAGAATAAAGGACATTCAAATAGGGAAATTCTCTAAGGAAATGACGATTAATCAATTTTCAGAAGAAAAGGATTCAAGTAATGATATTTTTGAAGCTAATGATATTAGTGCCGATCCTGTACTTTACATTCAAGTCCCTAAAGATGTAAGGATAGAGGGTAATGAAGAGGAATTTCAATTTGTGACTGAATAATGTAATAGAGAAACGATTTTCTTTATTAAGTAATAGAAAGCTAAACCATATAAGAATAGAACGAATTAACCTAATTTCTATTCTTATATGGTTTTTTATAACCAATTTCTTTATCCATTTAAAGGGATAATACGTTAAATCTAGAATATACAAAACTAGAATGAAAATTGTGTTAAGGAGTGAAGAGAATGGAATATAAAGTACTTGGAAAAAGCGGTTTGTTAGTTTCAGAGCTATGCTTAGGTGCGATGACCTTCGGAAAAGAAGTTAATGAATCTGATTCAATTAAGATGGTTCATAAGTTTCTTGATGAAGGCGGAAACTTTATTGATACAGCGGATGTTTATGTTGGTGGAGAATCAGAGCGAATTGTTGGGAAGGCGATAAAGGAAAGACGATCAGAGGTTGTTCTTGCAACAAAGGTAAGAATGCGTGTAGGCCCACATCCAAATGATTTTGGTTATTCGCGAAGAAGAATTATGGAAGGTGTTGAGCAGAGCCTTAAACGTTTAAATACAGATTATATTGATCTATATCAATTACATGTTTGGGATAATATAACACCAATTGAGGAAACAATTCGAACATTAGATGACTTAGTTTCTTCCGGTAAGGTTCGATACATAGGATGTTCAAATTTTTTAGCATGGCAAATGATGAAGGCGTTATCGTATAGTGACTATCACAATCTTGTCCGTTTTATTTCAGTGCAACCACAATATAGCTTAATTAATCGTGAAATGGATCGTGAAGTTCTTCCTTTATGTAAAGAGGAAAATGTTGGTGTCATCCCTTGGGCACCAATTGGAGGAGGCTTTTTAACAGGTAAATATCAGGCTGGTGTCACACCATCAAGTGGTAGATTAGCGAATGGAGTCGGTGAATCAAGCTGGGAGTATCGTTCAACGAAAAGGAATTTTGCGATATTAAATGAAGTACAAAAGATATCGAATGAGCTTGATAAACCACCAGCACAAGTTGCGTTAAATTGGTTACTAAATAAGGAAGAAATTACTTCACCGATATTTGGTGCCACTAGTTTGGAACAATTTGACGAAAATATCGGCAGTATAGGTTGGAGGCTAACGAAAGGACAATGGGATAGATTGGATGAAGTTAGCAAACTTCCTAGTGAATATCCGACAAGATTTCTTGAAAAGTTTAAACGATAAGCAACAGGTTTTATTCTATTTTTAAAGAAATGACACTGTTGAACTTTGATGTTGATTTTTCCTGCAACTATTTGCTTTCCGCGAGCGGTCCCTTAAGAGCAAGCACCTGTGGGGTCTCCCTTTGTCACGCTACTCTATGTAGAAGTCTCATACCCTCCGCTCCAATTCAACCAAGTGCTTATAAATCAACAATAATCTTTGACATAGCTAAAGAAATTAAATATTTATAAGAAAAATTGAAATTGTTATGTAGAATCACGTCGTCATTTCCAAGGAAATATTGTCTAAAATGAATAGAATGTCAAATAAAGAAACTCCTCTGAAAATTTTGCAGAGGAGTTTCTTATTATGCTTCTAAAGGGATGGCATAGTATTTTTTTACGAAAGATGGTTGAAGAAATGAACTCTTCTCTTGTAGCCCCTTTTGATAAGCCTCAATATAGGAATCAGATTCTACCCAAGTCTTATAGTATTGTTCTTTTTCCCATAATGTTAAAATAATGTAAGTATCGTTTTTTGTCGGACGTAAGACTCGAATTGCAGAAAAGCCGTGCTGTTTTTCAATTATCCGCGCACGGTCGCTAAAGAGTTTTTCAAAAAGAGGTTTACCTTCATGAGATACAGGGGTGTGATGAAAAACCGCGAAACTACCGGCAGTTAGCGAGCCGCTTGAATCTATTACTTCATATGATTTTGGAACATTAAAAATTGTTTTCCCATCTGTTTCGTGAAAAAGTATACCCATATTCTCATTTTCCATTAGCCTAAGATTTAAGTTGGGGTGAGCTTCTACTAATTTTATCAAATAATGAACAGTCCCATATGTTATGTAAAGCATCTTATTTTTCACCTCATCATTCAATATGCAATCATTTCTTTAAAGTATACCAATTATCTTCTTGGCTTACCTTTTTTTGATTATGACACATATACCTGCCTAATTTTAACAATACTAATTCAAAAGGGGTGAACATAGGTGAAAAAGAAACTTCTTTTATCAGGAATTGTTTTATTTTTTACTGTTTTATTCGCATTTCTAGGGTATTTATTTATTATTTTTATGGGCGATTACGTCATCGATGAAGAGAAATTAGTAATGAATACAGCGTCAACGCTTGTCGATGCTGAAGGAAATGAGATAACAAAATTATATATTGAGAATCGAGAGCTTATCGACATTAATGATGTTCCTGAATATGTTCAACAGGCTTTTATTTCAGTTGAGGATCAACGTTTTTATGAGCATCATGGTATCGATATTCAGGCATTAGGTAGAGCTATATATAAAGATATTTTAGCTGGCGGTAAGGTTGAAGGTGGAAGTACAATTACTCAGCAGCTAGCGAAAAATCTATTTCTAACAAATGAAAAATCATTCCTCCGTAAGACAAAGGAGGCAATCATTGCGGTTAATTTAGAAAATCGTTATAGTAAATCAAAATTATTGGAGATGTATTTGAATCAGGTTTACTTTGGCCATGGTGCATATGGAATTCAAGCAGCTGCTAAATTGTATTTTAATAAAGATGTCTCACAATTGACCCTTGAGGAAGGGGCTTTGCTTGCGGGAATTCCAAAAGCACCATCAACCTACTCGCCAATTGAAAATACTGATAAAAGCAGAGAACGTAGAAATGTCATATTAAGTTTAATGGCAGCTCAAAAATATATTAGCTATGATGAAGCAGTTCGTACACAAGGGAAAACTGTAAAATTACAAGTCCATCAAAAGCAGGAGAGTCCATGGCTATCGACATATATTGATATGGTTTTTGATGAAGCAGAAGAGAAGTATGCATTGTCAAATGAAGAGTTATTAAGGGGTGGGTATACAATTACTGTCCCCATTCAACAAAATATACAAAAAGCAGCATATGAGTTGTTTCAAAAGAACGAATACTTTCCAGGAACAGATGACAAGGCTCAAGGCGCGTTTATTTTGTTAGATAATAAAACAGGCGGTGTTATAGCTGCTATCGGAGGTCGTGATTATGTACCTAAGGGACTAAATCGCCTTCATGCTATGAGACAACCTGGTTCAACGTTTAAACCGATTGCCGTTTATGCACCCTCGATTGAAGCTAAGCTATTCCAACCTTATTCATTATTGAAGGATGAAAAGCAAAGTTATGGTGATTATTCACCAGAAAACAATGATAAACAATATGCGGGAGATATATCGATGTTTGATGCGATCATCCATTCGAAAAATGCAGCTGCTGTTTGGACGTTATCTGAATTAGGAGTTGAAAAAAGTAAAGAGTATTTGCAAAAGGTAGGGATTCCGATTAAGGATGATGGCTTAGCAATTGCTTTAGGTGGTTTATCTGATGGTGTCACACCAATTCAAATTGCTAATGCTTATCGGACATTTACGACAAATGGAAAGTATAGCGAGCAGCATGTAATTCAAAAAATAAAAAGTCAAGATGGTAAAGTTATTGCAGAGCATAAATATGAGGAAGAGAAGGTTTACTCACCACAAACTGCTTGGAATATGACGCGTATGCTCCAGCATGTTGTTAGTGAAGGAACTGCGAAAAGCGGGGATTTTAATGGCGAATTAGCCGGGAAAACCGGGACAACCTCTTATACAGCTGTACAAGGTGCAGCAAAGGATGCTTGGTTTGTAGGATTTACTGAGAATGTCGTCGGTGCTGTTTGGATGGGATATGACAAAACCGATGAACAGCATTACTTAACAAAGGGGAGTTCTTATCCGACTAAGCTCTTTAAGGATATTTTAACAACCGCTAAATGGGATCAGGAAGTTGCCTTCAAGGTACCAAAGGGAGTAGACGATTTAGAAAGCCCGATCCGATTAGAGGAAATTAAACAAGTTCAAGCGAAATATACCTTTACTCCATTAGGTTTGCTTACATTAACACTTGAATGGGACGTGGCAAAGGATGAACGTGTAGAATATCGCATATATGAACAGAATGGGACCAAGCAGGAATTGCTTGGAACTGTGAAAGGGAAAGGTTATTATGAAATTCCTTTTGCAAATGTATTTTCAACTGCAACATATAAAGTTGCACCTTATAATGTTCAAACGAAAGTAGAAGGGGATGGAAAGGAAATTAATACGCCGAATTTGCTCGGTAAAAAGTAGAGAAACCCAATTGTAAAAGGGTTTTCGACTATTTTGCGACATTTGTCTCTATCATCTATACTTTGTAAGCTGTAAACGTTATAGTTGTATAGAATGAGAAAATAATATAGAATAAATATTAAATTATAATTAGTATTATTTAATAAAGGAGTCAATTGCTTCTTTACATAGAAAGGTGGACTTTTTGGATGTCTGAAAGGAAAATCAATGACACGTTTTTAAAGGCTTGTCGAGGTGAAGAAACAGACTATGTACCTGTATGGTATATGAGGCAAGCAGGTCGCTCTCAGCCAGAATATCGAGCGATTAAGGAAAAATATAGTCTATTTGAAATTACTCATCAACCAGAGCTTTGTGCATATGTAACAAGATTACCAGTTGAACAATATGGTGTGGATGCCGCAATACTATATAAGGATATTATGACTCCTCTTCCAGCAATTGGAGTAGATGTTGAGATAAAATCAGGTATTGGACCTGTTATTGATAATCCAATTCGTTCTTTAGCTGATGTAGAAAAGCTAGGAGAAATAGACCCTGAACAAGACGTACCGTATGTATTAGATACAATAAAACTATTAACAAAAGAGCAGCTTAATGTGCCTTTAATTGGTTTTACAGGAGCTCCATTTACCCTTGCAAGTTACATGATTGAAGGCGGACCTTCGAGAAACTATAACAAAACAAAGGCATTTATGTACTCACAACCAAAAGCATGGTTTAAGTTAATGGACAAGCTAGCTGAAACGAGCATTGCCTATGTAAAAGCGCAAATTCGTGCAGGTGCAAAAGCAATTCAGATTTTCGATTCATGGGTAGGTGCCTTAAATGTTGCTGACTACCGTTATTATATTAAGCCTGTAATGGAGAAAATTTTTACTGAATTAAAAACAGAGAAAGTACCGCTCATTATGTTTGGTGTCGGTGCAAGCCATTTAGCGAAAGAATGGCACGATTTACCGCTTGATGTTGTCGGACTTGATTGGCGATTACCGATTCAAGAAGCACGTTCTCAAGGTTTAACAAAAACATTGCAAGGTAATCTTGATCCTGCCATCCTCCTTTCCTCATGGGAAGTAATTGAAGAAAGAGCGCGGGAAATCCTAAATAAAGGAATGGAACAAGGTGGATACATTTTTAACCTGGGACATGGTGTTTTTCCGGAAGTAAATCCTGAGACATTAAAGAAACTAACATCTTTTGTACATGAATATTCATCAAATGCTAAGGTGAAAGCATAATTTTTTCTGTGAAATAGGTAACATATATTTCCTGAGATGATATAGAACTAACTAGAGGTGAAAATTTTTGAAGAAAAAAATCGGATTATTAGTTATGGCATATGGAACTCCTTACAAAGAGGAGGATATTGAACGGTATTATACACATATTCGTCATGGTCGAAAGCCAGCCCCTGAAATGCTTCAGGATTTAAAGGATCGCTATGAAGCAATTGGTGGAATCTCTCCACTTGCAAAAATTACAGTTGAACAAGGGGAAAAGCTTGAACAGCACTTAAACAAAACTCAAGATGAAATTGAATTTAAACTGTTTATTGGTTTAAAGCATATTGAACCTTTTATTGAAGATGCTGTAAAAGCGATGCACGAAGATGGTATTACTGAAGCAGTAAGTATTGTCTTAGCACCTCACTTTTCAACATTTAGTGTTAAATCCTATAATGGCCGGGCAAAGGAAGAAGCAGATAAATATGGCATTAGCATAACATCTGTTGAAAGCTGGTACAAAGAGCCGAAATTTATTAAATACTGGTCTGACCGTGTTAAAGAAACCTTCACTAGCATGAGTGATGAAGAAAGATCATCAGCAGTATTAGTCGTATCAGCTCATAGTCTTCCAGAAAAAATTACGAAAATGGGTGACCCATATCCTGAACAATTAAAGGAAACAGCAGATTTAATTGCAGAAGCAGCAGGAGTAAAAAACTATGCTGTAGGCTGGCAAAGTGCAGGTAATACACCTGAGCCATGGTTGGGACCAGATGTTCAAGATTTAACGAGAGCTCTATACAATGAAGGATATAAAGCCTTTGTCTACACTCCAGTCGGTTTTGTTGCTGACCATTTAGAAGTGTTATATGACAATGATTATGAATGTAAAGTAGTTACGGAAGAATTAGGAGCAAGCTATTATCGCCCCGAAATGCCAAATGCAAAGCCTGAATTTATAGATTGTCTGGCAACGGTTGTATTAAAACAATTAGGTAAGTAAGAAAAAATAAAGCAGTTAGTCCGAAGTGAGGACGTAGCTGCTTTATTTTTTAAATATCATAGATCCCTTTTGCTGTCGATTTTTCGATATCCGAAATCAATGGAAATTGGTAAACAAATATCCCACTTTCGGAAATTTTCCGAGATGCAATTCCCTGTTTGGCAAAATCCTCTAATACTTGTTCGGCCTCTTTAAAATTTAATGAAGTTTCCATTGCTAATTCAGCCGCTGTAATCGAACCATTATGTTTTTTTGCATATTTTAACATTTGGTTTTCGATTAATTGTCTTTTGTACTGCCTTTTATTTTTCATAAATGAGAGATTAAGACCAATTCCAACGATAAGTGGGACAAAGCCTATAATAAGCCATGGTCCAAAATCTTGTGCAATTGTACTTTCCCCTTCTGATATACCGACTAGGGTTCCGCCAGTTATCAAAAGTCCAAATACAGTTAGCAGAATTCCGATAATAAGCTTCAAATAGTTCCCCCCCATCTTCATAGTACGCCGTTTATTTCATCATACTATACATATATTAATAGAACTAACACTATTAATATATTCTATCTAAAATATATACTTATTGAAAAGTAAAATTTCATTAAAATGGAAAGATGAATATTGTAAAAACGATGAACCATGATATAATACAATTATACAAAATGACCAAAATGTCCATTTGGTCATTTTTAGGAGTGATTCGATTGAGTATTGATCGTAAGCAACTAATAGTGGAGGCAGCTACTAAATCCTTTTCGCAATTTGGCTATAAAGCAACGACAATGGATCAAGTTTCTAAAATAGCGAATGTTGGAAAAGGGACAATATATACCTTTTATAAAAATAAAGAGGAGCTCTTCTTTGAAATTATTGAAGGTGTGTTAAAAGATATGAAGGAAGTCGCGGAGAATGCCTTCAATCAGGAAGGATCCTTTTCTGAAAATGTTCATCAAGCATTATATAGTATTTTAGAATTCCGTAAGACACACCAGCTAACAATTAAAATTTTCCAAGAGGGAAATGATATTGGTACACCAACGGTTAGAGAAGGTGTTAAAAGGGTTGAAGATATGATCCTTTCTTATATTAAGCAAAAGATTATTTATGCTATCGAGAAAGAAGAAATAAAAAAATGCGACCCTGATATAGCTGCTTTTATTTTATTAAAGCTATATGTATCTCTCATTTTCGATTGGGAAAAGAGACATGAGCCGTTAGCAAAGGAAAAAATTGCACAAATAATTGAGCAGTATCTTCTTAAAGGATTATCTAGCTGATGATCCTTCTCTTTTTGAAAAAAATGACTGAATGAATAATTTAGTCAAGATGGTTGTACTGTTTTTGTGTAAGTTAGGAGGTAGGAAGCTATGAATTTAATGAAACAAGAGTGGAAGGCATTATTCACGAATAAAAAGGTTTTAATAGCTGTCATTGGCGTATTGTTTGTTCCTTTAATGTATAGTGGTGGATATTTAGGAGCATTTTGGGATCCTTATGGGAAGCTAGAAGAATTACCTGTTGCAGTTGTTAACAATGATAAAGGTGCAACATTTGAAGGCGAAAAGCTTGAGGTAGGAAAGGAACTAGTTGATAACCTTAAAGAAAATCCAAAGTTTGATTGGAAATTTGTAACTAGCAAAGAAGCAGAAAATGGCTTGGATAATCAAGACTATTATATGATGATAGAAATCCCTGAGAATTTTTCAGAGCATGCAACAACTTTGCAGGATGATAATCCGAAAAAATTAGAAATGACGTTTAAAACGAATAAAGGCTATAATTTTATATCAGGTCAAATCGGTGAAAGTGCGATTGAAAAAATCAAGGAAGAAGTTTCTACATCGATTACCAAAACGTACGCAGAAACGATTTTTGATAATGTTGAATTAATGGCAGATGGGATTAATGATGCAAGCGATGGTGCAACAAAAATCAATGATGGTTCAACTGACCTTAAAGAGGGCTCGGCTAAACTAGATGAAAGCTTACAAGGACTTGTTTCTAAATCGGTAACATTTAAGCAAGGATTGCAGGATGCATCAAGTGGTACTGGAGAACTAACAAATGGAATTAATAGCTTAGATAGTGGTTTAGCTGCTTTGAAAGAAGGACAATCAGAGTTATACAACGGATCAGTTCAAGCTGTAAATGGAACATCTCAATTAGTGAACGGACTAGATCAATCGTTAAATGGTTTAAAGCAGTTACAAACATCACTGCCACAACTAACGAGTGGAACGGAATTGTTAAAAAACAGTTCTCCGCAAATTGTTGAAGGTACGAAAGCTTTAGCAGATGGAAGCAAAGCGGCAAGTGACGGTGCAGCAAATCTATCGGAAAATTTAGCAAAGGTAACAGGAAATGTGAATGAACTGGTCACAGAGCTTCAAGCTTTGCCTTTACCTGATGACAAAAAACAACAACTAGTCGTTCTAGTTGAATCTTTAAATGCAATAAATCAAGGCGGCAAAGAGCTATCAACAAATTTAGACCAACTTGAAGCAGGAGCGAAAAGCTTGAATGATAATGTAGGAGACCTACCAGTAAAATCAGAACAGCTTTATGCTGGAGTTTCAGCAGTGGAGTCTGCTGTTAACCAATTAAGCACTGGGCAGGAGCGTCTTTATAATGGAGCCGTTCAGCTTAAGGAAGGGCAGGCAAAGCTAACTTCTGGTTTAGACGTGTTCGGTGACAAGTTGCTTGAAGCAAAATCAGGTACTGAACAGTTAAAAGGTGGAGGCGCAGAACTTTTAAATGGGATAAACCAACTAGCAGATGGTTCCGTTGCGCTAGAGGAAGGCTCGGTTCAATTAGCTAATGGTGCTAGTCAACTTGATGATGGGGTTAACACTCTTTCTGAAGGAACGAATGAGTTAGCAACAAAATTGAGAGATGCAACTAAGGAAACGAAAGATGCAAAAGGTTCAGAAGAAATATATGACATGATATCAAAACCAGTAGAATTAAAAACCGTTGAGCTAAATGATGTACCTAATTATGGAACAGGTCTTGCCCCTTACTTCTTATCTCTTGCTCTATTTGTAGGAGCACTATTATTAACGGTAATTTTTCCACTACGGGAAAAAGCAGGAATTCCTAAATCAGGTTTCTCATGGTTTGTAAGTAAATTTAGTGTTTTATTATTTGTATCTATTATTCAAGCATTGCTTGCAGATATGATTCTACTATATGCGTTAGGTATTGAAGTTAAAAGTATTCCGATTTTTATGCTTTTTAGCATTCTAACGAGTTTAACATTTATGGCGATTGTCCAATTTTTAGTTACAACAATGGATAATCCTGGCCGATTTATTGCGATCATTATTATGATTTTACAATTAACAACAAGTGCGGGAACATTTCCACTTGAGTTAATTCCTGAAGGATATCAAAAAATAAATCAGTGGCTGCCAATGACTTATTCAGTTAGAGGATTTAAGACAATCATTTCTACAGGTAACTTTTATACCTTATGGCCACAAGTATTTGTTTTAGTAAGCTTTATTATTTGTGCCATGATTGGAACGATAATCTATTTCACGATTAAACTTAAAAAGGAAAAAGCTCTTCTTACTGAGTCTGAAGTGATAACACAATAATAAAATGAGGTGGGACAAAAGATTTTCAACATAAGAAAAATCCGAACTATAATTTGGAATTCTGCTTTACACTTCGTGTCTTTTCGTAAGTGACAATACTCGTATAAATTGTTACTTTTTACTAGTAGTCGTTCTGGTTGATTTCCGCTGCAGTACTCGCTTTCCGCGGGGTGGGTGGTGAGCCTCCTCGGTGTAAACCTGCGGGGTCTCACCTCTCCCACGCATCCCGCAGGAGTCTCGCACTTACGCTCCAATCAACCTTAATAAAGTTTGCACAAAAAACCGACACCTTCGTAAAGAGTCTTTTCTTTTATAGTTTTTTGCAATAAGCAATGTTCGGTTTCTATTAGAAATATTTTCGTTATGTCCCAGCCT
>JAPSLL010000067.1 GCA_031180805.1 Bacillus sp. (in: firmicutes) | reverse complement strand
CTCCAAATGTTCCTTGAACTGCATTATTGACAACATAACCATTGTCAGCATCATCGGCATCTGTCGCAGACTGACCATCGATTTTCAAGCTTCCAGCTACATATGTGAGTCCAGCTGGAATTGTATCAGAAATCTTTAAGGCAGTGACTACGCCATCTGACACTTTATTACGCGTTTTAATCGTATAAACGACTGTGTCTCCGACTTCAAATACTTCCTTGCCTGCTTCCAAATTTGTTGCCGTTTTATCTGATTCTAAATCTGGAAGACGTGGGTATACTTTTACTTCATTTTCAGGTCTGCTTGGTTCATCAAGGTTGTCACCTGATACGGTTGCGATATTTTTGATATCCTTACCTGCTTGACCAGATAGCACCTTAACCTCAAATTCAATTTTATGCACATCTGTATCTAGGATGTCGCCAAATTGTCCAGTGAATGTGCCATCAACGTAATGACCGTTATCGTCACCTTCGTCATCCGTTGCAGGTTGACCATCGACTTTCAAGGTACTAGGGACATATTCAAGTCCTTCTGGCAATTGATCTTTAATCGTCATGTTTTTCACAAGACTATTTGAGATTCTGTTTTGTGTCTGAATCGTGTAAGTAAGTGTGTCTCCTACTTCAGGGTGTTCTGTATCTTTATTTCCATCAGCTTTTTGTTTAATAGTTGCTGATTTTTTGGATTCAAGAACAGGCTTCTGATAAGTAAGAGGTGTTGTTACTTCATTTGAATTAATACTTTCGTTTTTATTCGCTAACAAATTGTCATAGTTGACTTGAGCTTTATTTTTGACTTGAGTAATCGTATCACTTACCAACGTCTTTACTTTAAACTGGACAGTCATTCCGTCCGGTAAATCATCTGTGTTTGGTAAGTCACCTAATTTTACGATGACCTTTTGTCCATCGAAATGACCTGCATCGGTGTCATTTGCATCTGTTAGTGAAACAGTTCCTGTACCATTTGTAACTTTTAAGGAACCTGGAACATATTCTGTTCCTTCAGGAATCGTATCTTCAAATAATGCATTTCCTGCAATGTCTCCACCGTTATTTTTCACGTTCACTTCATACGTTAACTCATTACCAGCGTTTACTTCTCCCTCTGGTGAGACTGTTTTTTCTGCAACGACACATGGTTCTGTTCCTAGGAAAATATCATCTAGGAAGTTACCCGCACCAAGAATTCCACCTGCAGTTTTAACTGCTTCAAAACCGAAACGTGTTACAGTTTGTCCTGCTGGAACAGTATAAGTCCCGGAATAATGTCCCCATGCGGTATTTCCATCTGAAAATTGCTTTTGCACAATTGTATCGTAAGGGTTAGTAGTAGATTGCCCAATACGAAGTTGCATAGTGTCAACACCTTGACGCCCCATATGAGATAATCGCCAATAAAGCGTTTGTCCTGGTGTAGTCTCTACATCTTGATAAAGCATGCCATTTTCATAGGCATTTAACTCTGCATACCTATTCCCATCTGGCGGTGCAGGAAAATTCCTTACAGCAGCAGGATAACCCCGTTGATAATCCCATATTTCGATTAATTTTTCACCTTGAGAATCATCTGTAGTCATCCATCCTGGTACTTCGGATTCACGGAACATGAAAGAACCATTATATGAACCGTAAGCTGGCCCCTCTTCAAAACTACCATTAATCAATGCTACCGGTTTAAGACATGCATTAATCTCCGGCTTTGGTAGGACTGTATTCGTTACTTCATTTGTTTCTGTTGTTTTCTTTTCATTTATTAATAGATTGTCATAATTGATCAGTGCCTTGTTGGCAACGACTTTATTTGTATCAGTTGAAAGTGTCTTTACTTTAAACTGAACAGTGATTCCGTCTGGTAAATCAGTTGTGTTTGGTAGATTATCTAAATTGACAATGACCTTTTCCCCATCAAATTGTCCGGCATCATCATCATTTTCATCTGTTAGGTCCCCTGCTCCCGGACCGTTCGTAATTTTTAACGAGCCTGGAACATACTCAGTACCTTCAGGAATCGCATCTTCAAATACTGTATTTCCTGCGATGTCTCCACCATTGTTTTTCACATTTACTTCATATGTTAATTCGTCACCAGCAAAAACATCACCCTCTGGTGAAACTGTTTTTTCCGCAACAACACATGGTTCTGTTCCTAGGAAGACGTCATCAAGGTAATTACCGAAAGCAAGATTTCCAGTAGATGTACTAATTGCTTTAAATCCAAAACGCGTCATTGTTTGTCCTGCTGGAACAGTATAAGTTCCTGTATAAGTTTCCCATGTAGTCCCAGTGGAAATTCTCTTAATTTCTGGCGTGGTATTGAATGGGTCAGCCGTAATTGGTCCAATATTAACACTCATCGTATCAATACCATTCCAACCTCTATGATTTAAACGCCAATAGATGGTCTGCCCTGGTGTTGTTGGTAATTCTTGATATAACATACCATTTGTATCTGCATTTAATTCAGCAAATCTACTCGTAAGATTGTCCTTATTCGGAGTATTTGAAGGTATAGTACTCGGTCGGGCAGGGTCCATTATTTGAATAATTCCTCTTGGTGTACGGTTGACATCAGTCGTTTCCCACCCTGGAACAGTATCTGCATAGTAATAACCTCCTCCTGCTACCGAGTTATCATAAGTACCAGCTCCCTCTGGCTTTTCAAAGTCACCATTAATCAATGCAACTGGTCTAGCACATGCATCGATTTCTTCTTTTGGACTAATCGTTACTTCAGCATTCGGTTCGCTAGGAGTAGTAATATTGTCCCCTTTAACCACTGCAGTATTTGGAATCGTCTGACCAGCTTGATCTGCGTTTACAGTCACTTGGAATGTCAATGTATGCCATTCAGTGTCTGTCACATCACCAAACTGTCCAATTACGTCTCCATTTGCGGTATGCCCTTTGTCATCACCTTCAGCATCTGTCACAGCTTGTCCGTTTACTTTTAACGTTCCAGATACATAAGTAAGTCCTTCTGGTATCGTATCGCTAATCGTTAGATTTTGGACTAAGCTATTTTCAATGGTGTTTCGAGTTTCAATTGTGTAAAGTAGTGTGTCTCCTATTTCTGGATTATCCGCATTTGTATTTCCATCTGCTTTCGCTTGAATACTTGCTGATTTTTTAGACTCTAAAAGTGGTTCTTTACTAGTGACATTAACTGTAGTACTCGGCTTATCTGGTGTCTCGATATTGTCACCATCGACAATTGCTGTATTTTGAATATCTTTACCAGCTTGTCCTGATATTACTTTAGCCTGGAAAGTAATTGTATGCCATTGAGTATCAGTTACATTGCCAAATTGCCCCATAACTTTTCCATCAACATAAGAACCAGAATCGTCACCCTCAGCATCACTAACAATATTATCATCAACTTTCAGCGTGCTAGGAACATATTCCAATCCCTCCGGAATCATATCGGATATTGATAGATTGTACACCACACTGTTCGAAACGGTGTTGCGTGTCTGTATCGTGTATAAAAGCGTGTCTCCCACTTCAGGGTTGTCCACATCCGTATTTCCATCTGCTTTCTGGTGAATTGTCGCAGTCTTTTTGGACTCAAGGACAGGAGGGTCTGGATCCAACTTTGGTGTTACTCCTGAGGCTAAGTCAGCAATAATAACTCCAGTACTTGCTCCTAAGTAAGTAGTGCTAAAAGTAGTTGTATCAAGTAAATAGAATTTAGGACTATTAGTTCCACCAACAACTAACATGTTCCCATTGGCTAAAAAGCTGATTCCTCTGATACCCCATTCTATAGGCACACCGTCTGAATTACTAATAGATATACTCCGAAGGACAGTAGCTGTATTTGGATCCAACTGAACTAGTCTGCTTTGTTCTAAAAACCATATGTAACCGTAACTATCTACTGCTAGGTCACCTGAATTAAAACCACTGTAACCTATAATTTCCTTCGAAGCTTGTTCTCCAGTTATAAAATCATACGTAGCTAGAAATGTTTTCCCCGAACTTACATACGAATAGTAATATTTATCGTTGAAACTAACTGCATTAGCTGTTGGACCTAATAAAGTTTTTTCAAATGTGGCTGTCCCATCGGCATTGATTTTATATAGACTTTTATTATCATCACTAACAGCGTAAAATGAATTATTGTATAAAGCTAATGCATTTAAAATAGTTCCGGAAAAACCTGTAATTGGAACACTTGCTTTAGGAGTTGTTGTCGGGTTATTTCCATCAAATTGATAAAGTGTCATTCCCTGAGCACCATACGAATCAGTATTATTAATCGTAAATGGCTCTGCAGCATTGACTGGCTGTGCTAAAACAGTTAGAAAGTTACTAACAATTAAGAAAATAACCAGAAATGACATGAGATTTTTTCTTAACCGGTTTTTAAATTTTCTGTTCATAAAGCCCTTTTGCATTAATGTCTCCCTCCCTTTCTAAATCTGCTTGGTAGAAATGCATATTTCAATAGGAATTATCAGAAAAAATAGTCAAACTATTCTTCTAAACCTAAAAACTATAAAATTACGAAAACCATAACGTTATAGCCCGTTTCCCAATTACGATTATGAGTTGTCCACTTCTACTGTCGCAGGATTTGTTTTTTGTTCCACTTTTTCCTCTTGAATTTGTACAGAATCCTTTTCTTCATTTTTCTTACTATCAGATGACTTTGCTGAATCATCTGCCTTACAAGCTGTAATTAATAATAATGCGCATAATGCGACAAACAACATAGACTTCCTATACAAGAAACCCTCACCTCCTTTAAGTTATTAAAATCCTAACTGTAATCGACATCAAATAATACTTAAGTCATATAAATAAACAGGAAATTTTAATAGAACTTTTGTATCATAAGCCTTTTAACATAAGGGAAATTCCCTACTATCCCATACATTGTTCTTTTAAAAAATAAAAATATATATAAGCAATTGGAAATATTTATACATCTATAATGTAATAATATATTTTATATATTAGATATATCAAGGTAAATTCGAACTAATATTACAAATTTTTTCAACATTTACCATAATATATTATAAAAAATTTCAAAATAAGATTGATATTTGTCAAAAAAAAGAGGATTATCTGTCTACTTCTATTGACTTATTTACTTAGTGACTTATTCATACCTGGAAGTTCAACAGAAGAAATCCAATTAGACAAGCTATTTGAAGAATGAAAAGTTAATCAAGCGGGGATAAGGATTGGCTTCAATCCATTAGAATGATAATATCGTTCTTTTTAGCAATGACTAATAAGGTTAGATTACTTACCTAATATGGGTCAGTCTTTTTTATTACTTTAGCTTTTTTCAGTTCTTTTCTTACTACTTGAGGTCAATTTGTAGGAAATTATGTAAAACAATGGGAGGCATTTATCTCTGAGTAATAACAAAAAACTGGACCCATATTTGAATCCAGCACGAATTTTGACCGATTATAACTAAAACCTAGAAAATCATTGGAGATTAATTCATTTTGTTTTTACTTTTAGCTACTCTTCTACTTAGAATTAAAACAATCAAAATCATCACGTGTAAGAAAAACAATACAAAGAATATATTACTGAATGTGACACCAATTGATTGCTGATTAAAAGGATTCCACGAACTACTTCCTACTATATCAACAGTTCTCCCGTATATCCCGCTAGCGATAGAACCTGCAATAAAATTCTGCATCATTAATAACCCCATACCTACACCTGAATGTTCACTAGGCAAAGTTAAGGATATCGATTTTGACATGACGATCATCATATATGATTGGCCAACATTCCCGATTATTAAAAATATCGCAATCAGCACTGCATTTGAATGAATAAATGTAGATAGCAAGAAAAAGCAAATGATTAATAAACTAGAAGCAAGAAAGAATAATTTTGGTGTTCCTTTTGAATCTGCAATCTTTCCTCCTTGTCTATTTAGCAATGCAGTTGTTGCTGCAGCTGGTACCATTGCTAAACCAATCAAATTTACCGGGAGATTTTGAACATCTGCTAAAAACAAAGGAGTTAGAAAGAATAGTGAATAACCAATACCCGTTACAAGAAACGCCAATATTAAATAAGAAGTATAGGTTTTGTTTTTAAATAACTGTGGTTGTATAAAAGGATGCTTTGCTAAACGAATACGATATATAAATAAAACGAGAGCAACAATTCCTCCTATAACCCACATCGCATTGTTTGTTACACCGAGCAAAAATTGCGCTAAACTCAGAGCTAACAGCCCACCTCCTAACCAATCAATGCTTGTATTCGTTCCTTCCTCATCAGCTAAGTGCTTCATATAAAGTGGCAATGTCAACAGAAGTAATAAGGGGATACAAAACAACCATCGCCAATTTACAACACTAACAACTAATGAAGAAACAATTGGCCCTAGCGCACTGCCAAGAGCCGTCCCAATAAACACTGTCCCCATTGCTGTACCCCTTTTTTCTATAGGGAAATATCGAATTGGGATGAGAGTAGCTGTAGCTGGAATTGTTGCTGCACCAGCCGCTTGTAAACATCTTGCTACTAGCAAGAGCAGGTAAGAATTAGAGAAGAAGCCTAGTAAGGATGCAATTGCAAAGAGTAATAAACCGAAGATTAATAAATTTTTCAGCTTATATCGATCCGCAAGCTTTCCGTAAATTGCAGTACCAATCCCATATAAAAGTGTGTATGCTGAAGTAACCCAGCTTACCTGTGAATTTGTAAGCTGAAATTCTTTGCTTATTTGCGGGAGAACAAAGTTAAAAAGCAATATACTCATTGATGAGAGAGTTACAGTGAACATCATAATAATTAATAATTTTTCATTGCCTTGTTTTTTCAATTCTTTATTCATTCTTCACATCCCCTTCCAAAATGTATGTCTGTACTGACTGACATTAAACTCAAAGAACATATTAGGGGGTTAATCCCCTAATAAATAATGCGATACTAGCATTTAGGAGCTTTTCGAACTCTCCTTCCTTAAAGGAGGCATCTCCGTTCATTCTGCCATTTGCAAACCCGAAATTCATATAAAGAAACGTAATCGCCATTTTTTCCGCATCAATCGGAATAATTTTTTCTCGATTCTTCATCTCTTCGAAATAGTTTGTCAAATATTCCTTCAATAGCTCAGGATGTCTATGAGAATATTGGTGTATTCCAGGAACATTCTCCCCTATCTTCATAAGCATTTTTAGGAGCTTTCGATTTTGAAACATAATTCGATGGTAATTTTGGCTAATTAACTCTAAATCCTCTTTCAAACTCCAGACAAGTTTAAATTCAAAAATAGTTCGCATTTCCTCACCGTAATGATATCGATCGATCGCCTTTTCCAATAAATTTTGTTTACTTTGAAAATGTCTAAAAAGCGTCTTTTCGCTAAAACCAGCTTCCCTTGCTATTTCTTCAGTTGTTACTCCTTTATATCCATATTCAGAAAAAAGATCTATTGCTGTTGTTATGATTTTTTCACTTGTCTCTTGTTTTCGATTTGAAGCCATAAATAATAAATTTACCTCCTATATATTGTCAGTACTAACTGACATTAATATATTCCTTTTACTATTTTTTGTCAACAAGCAAATACCTTAAATTCTCCAAAATGTATATTATTTTATTTATTGAATTATATGATAGCTGCGTTCTTTTGCACAATAGATGGTACCTTTAAATTAGTTTTTTATCCTCAAATAAAAAACCTTTTACCCATAATTTTTGGTAAAAGGTTTTTTAAAACAAATTTTATAATAATAAAGCTTTAGCTGCTTTTCTTCCTACTCTACTGTTACACTCTTAGCAAGATTACGTGGTTTATCAACATCACAGCCACGGTGTAATGCTGCGTAGTAAGAAATAAGTTGAAGTGGTACAACAGCAACTAATGGAGCTAACTCGGCTTGAATGCTTGGAAGAACGAAACGGTCATCCTCTTCTTCAAGACCCTTCATAGAAATGATACATGGGTTTGCTCCACGTGCAACAACTTCTTTTACGTTACCGCGAATGCTTAAGTTCACATGCTCTTGAGTTGATAGAGCGATGATTGGTGTTCCATTTTCAATTAAGGCAATTGTTCCGTGCTTAAGCTCGCCTCCAGCGAAACCTTCAGCTTGAATATAAGAAATTTCTTTTAACTTCAATGCACCTTCAAGGCCGACATAATAGTCAACAGAACGACCGATAAAGAAGGTATTTCTTGTTGTTGATAAATATTCCGTAGCAATTGCTTCCATTTCTTCCTTTTGACCACAAAGAACATCCATAGCATTTGCGATAATACCTAGTTCTTTAGTTAAGTCAAATTCTAAAGATTGACCTTTTCCATTCGCTACTACAGCTGCCAGAATTGATAATACAGCTAATTGTGCAGTGTATGCCTTTGTTGAAGCAACGGCAATTTCAGGACCAGCATGTAAAAGCATAGTGAAATCAGCTTCACGTGATAAAGTTGATCCTGGAACGTTTGTAATTGTTAATGCCTTATGACCAAGCTCTTTAATTTGTACAAGAACTGCACGGCTATCTGCTGTTTCACCACTTTGTGAAATAAAAATAAATAATGGTTTAGCAGAAAGTAATGGCATATTGTATGAGAATTCACTTGCGATATGAACCTCAACTGGGATTTTCGCCCAACCTTCAATAAATTGTTTTCCAACTAACCCAGCATGATAGCTTGTTCCTGCTGCAATGATATAAATACGGTCTGAACTATTAACAGCATCGATAATTTCTTTATCAACTGTTAATCCACCATTTTCATTGCGATACTTTTCAACGATTCGTCTAATAACGACTGGTTGCTCGTCGATTTCTTTCAACATGTAATGAGGATATGTGCCCTTTTCAATGTCGCTTGCGTCAAGCTCAGCTTTGTAAGGAGCACGTTCAATCACATTTCCTTGTAAATCTTTAATTGTAACAGATGTACGTTCAACGAAGACCATCTCTTTGTCCATAATCTCCAAGTATTGGTCTGTAACATGTAACATTGCCATTGCATCAGAAGCTACAACATTAAACTCATCACCAAGACCTACAAGAAGTGGACTTTTGTTTTTTGCTACATAAATCATATCAGGGTTTTGCTCATCTAATAATGCGATCGCATAAGATCCCTTTAAGATTGATAACGTTTGACGGAACGCTTCCTCAACCTCTAATCCTTTTGCAACAAATTGATCAATAACTTGAACAACAACTTCTGTATCTGTATCACTATTTAATTGAACATCTTGTAAATATTCACGTTTTAAAATCGCGTAGTTTTCGATAACACCATTATGAACAATCGTAAAACGACTAGATGCACTTTGATGTGGATGTGCATTGACACGACTTGGCACACCATGTGTTGCCCATCGTGTATGACCAATTCCAGTATGAGCTTCTACATTCTCATCTACGATCTCACGAAGCTCTGCAATACGGCCTTTTTCTTTAAACGTATGCACTCCATCTTTATTCATTACAGCGATTCCTGCTGAATCATATCCACGATACTCTAATTTTTCTAAACCTTTTAATAAAATATCCTTAGAGTCTTGTTGTCCAATAAATCCTACTATTCCGCACATATACGTTTCCTCCCATTGGTGTTCCAAGGGACAGGACGTCATTTAATCGGAGACATTCACTGTCCCCTCACACATGTTTTTCATTTTTTTTGGAAGGCTACGTTTTTCCCTTTGTACAAAAAGTTGCCTCTTTGGTTTAAGGAAAAACTTACGGCTGTAACCAACAACCGGGAGGCATCCGCCGAAATTTCGATAACCTCCATCCTCGTCAACTAAGTTTTTAACGTTCACTTAGTTCAGGCGCTTTAATTATTAATAATAATCTAACCTACTACCCACCTTTCTATTTAAAAAAATACAAATTTAATGATACAACAGAACAATTTACTTCGTCAATGACTTTTCCAACCTAAACACTATTTGTTAAGATCTCTTAACACAATTAACATATGATTATATAAAATAACTTGTTAATAAAAAAGGCGGGAATCCCCGCCCTTTCACATTATTCTAATCCCATCTCAGCTTTTACTACAGAAACAATTCGGTCTACATATTCACGACATAATTCTTCTGTTGGCGCCTCAGCCATTACACGTACTAATGGCTCTGTACCAGATGGACGAACTAAAATACGGCCATTGCCATCCATCTCTTTTTCAACCTCTTCAATGACTGCCTTTACCTTTTCGTTTTCTGTTACACGATGTTTATCAGTTACTTTTACATTGATCAATAATTGTGGATACTTTTTCATTTCATTTGCTAATTCTGATAACTTTTTGCCTGTACGTTTCATAATATTAACTAGCTGTAATCCAGTTAATAATCCATCACCGGTTGTATTATAGTCTAGGAAAATAATATGTCCTGATTGCTCTCCACCAAGATTATAATCATTTGCTTTCATTTCCTCGACAACGTAGCGGTCGCCAACTGCAGTTGGTACACTCTTAATTTCATATTCCTCAAGTGCCTTATAAAAGCCTAGGTTACTCATTACAGTTGAAACTACTGTGTTTTTCTTAAGTCGACCTTCACTATTTAAAAATTTAGCACAAATATACATAATTTGGTCACCATCAACAATGTCACCATTTTCGTCTACTGCAATCAAACGGTCACCATCTCCATCAAAAGCAAGACCAATATCTGCATTCTTTTCCTTTAAAAAGGATGCCAATGCCTCAGGATGTGTTGAACCTACCCCGTCATTAATATTTAAACCATTAGGTGAAGTCCCCATTGTTGAAACATCCGCTTCTAAGTCTGCAAATAAATGAGTAGCTAATGATGAAGTTGCTCCATGAGCACAATCTAGTGCAATATGAATACCAGTAAAATCTTCATCCACTGTCTGTTTTAAAAATTGAAGATATTTTTGACCACCCTCGAAGTAATCATTAACTTGCCCTAAATGTTCCCCAATAGGTCTAGGTAAAGTATCTTCTTCTTGATCCATTAACGCTTCAATTTCGTTCTCTTGCTCATCTGAAAGTTTAAAACCATCTGGTCCAAAGTATTTTATTCCATTATCCTGAACTGGATTATGGGAAGCTGATATCATAACCCCAGCTTGAGCTCCTAGTGCCTTCGTTAAATATGCAACACCTGGTGTTGAAATAACGCCTAAGCGCATAACTTCAGCGCCAATAGATAGCAATCCAGCTACAAGAGCTCCTTCTAACATATGCCCTGAAATACGAGTGTCACGACCAATTATCACCTTTGGTCTTTCAGTATCTTTCGTTAAAACATATCCACCAAATCGGCCAATTTTAAATGCTAATTCCGGTGTTAGTTCACTATTCGCAATTCCGCGTACACCATCTGTTCCAAAATACTTTCCCATTGGTTTCGCTCCTTTATTCCACGCCTTGTGAGGCTGAAGATATTTTCACTTTTACTTTTTTCTTTTGTAATGACCACGTGATGTTTTGCGGACCATTTACCTTCACTTCAACTTCATGCTCTCCATCACTTAGGTCTGTTAGATCGACATAAACCTCTACATCAGATTCTTTTATATCCTTTATAACATTAGGTGCTCCTAATATAGTTACATCCATTTCACCAGTTTTGGGGTCAAGGAATTCTACTGTCTTTCCATCTGTTAAGCTAACTGCATTAATCGGCTTATCTGAAAACACCTTTTCTTCCTGTTCATCTACATTAATTTCTAGTTTTACCTTTTCAGGTGTCACTTTCGTTACTCCCTCTGGTAAAGGCACATCTACCTCTAAAACTATATCCTTTGTTATCTTGCTTAAATCGACAGTTATACCATCAATGAATTCAAGCTTATTTATAACATTCTCCGGACCAAAAACAGTAATTTCCTTTGTCTCAGATTCGATACTTGATATGCTCAAGCCTTCCTTCAGTTCGCCCTCCCTAATAATTTTAAACGGTAAATCTCTGCTCGGGCTTTTAATCGGAACTGTTACATCAACAACGGAAGGCTCCACTTCAACCGGTATTACCTCTCCTTCACTATCATAAACAGTTATAGTTGATTCTCGATTAATCGTTTCATTTCCACCTCGAAGGTCCACTTTAGCTTTAACACTTGAGATTTCCTCAATAATATCTTCAGATGCGGTAATTTGAATACTTTTTGGACTTACTATCGGCTTATCTGACAGGTAGCCTTCTTCTAATTGATTTTCATTTAAAAGATCTACCCCGACTTCAAAGTCCTTTGTAACCTTTTCCTCTATTGTAACTGTGATTACCGAAGGCTTAATACTAACCTTTAAATCATTAGCAATGTCCTTATATTGAAGCCTTACTTGATGTGTACCAATCGATAGATTCGATAAATCGGCATATACCTCGAAATCTCTAAGCTGTCTTGCCTTTGTTATAGAGGCTGTTGCCCCCTGTAAATTAACTTCAACTGTCTCTGGTATTCCCGTTACAACTAGGTTTTCTTGATCAAAGTATGGTATGACAGGCACATCCGTGACAGTAGTCTCATCTGAAAATACGGTCGTCGAGGCCCCTGCATTTGATGCACCTTGCTTATCTTCTGAGTTAGATTCTATGTTAACAGAAGCATATAACATTAATGCCAAAAATAGCGCTATGATTCTCATTACCCAACGATTATCAAATAGCTTATCCATTTTTCTTTCCCCTCCATTGCCAACGGTTTGAGGAAACAATTTTTGTTGTTGAAACTAACTCTCTTTCTAGTATTTCCCTTAAATTTTCCTGTGATAAATTGCGGTGAAGCTCACCATTTCTAGCTACAGATACATTACCTGTCTCTTCAGAAACAATGATTGTAAGACTATCTGTTACCTCACTTATTCCTAACGCTGCTCGATGTCTTGTACCAAGTTCCTTAGAGATAAATGGACTCTCAGAAAGAGGTAAATAACATGCCGCTGCAGCAATTTGATTTTTTTGAATAATCACAGCACCGTCATGTAGCGGTGTATTAGGAATAAAAATATTTATTAGTAACTCTGAGGAAATCATTGAATTTAATGGAATCCCCGTCTCAATATAGTCACCCATCCCTGTCTCTTTCTCAATGGTCATCAAAGCACCTATTCGTCGCTTTGCCATGTAATCTGTTGCTTTCACGATTGCTTCTACAGTAACTTCTAAATTGTCTTCTCCAGGTATACCACCTCGAGAAAATAATCGCCCTCTACCTAGCTGTTCTAACGCTCTGCGCAGCTCTGGTTGGAAAATGATAATAATGGCTAGAAACCCCCATGTTAGTGCTTGGTCCATCAACCATTGTAATGTTTTTAATCCCAAGTAATGACTTAACATGCGGACTACGATTATTACTGTAATTCCTTTTAATAGCTGTACAGCCTTAGTTCCCCTTGCAACCATAATTAATTTATAAATAACATACCATACAAGGAGAATATCAACAGCTATGCCGAGGTAATGTAATACTGGTATGTCCTCATATCCCATTCACTCGTCCTCCATGAGTTTCACTCTTTATATGTAGAAAAAGCACAATCAAAATAAGGATATTAGATAGCAAATAGCTTTATTATCTAATGAATTATATCTTCCTGTACTATATTTTAAATTACATGCATCTTATTATATCATTTGTAAAATAAAAAAGTAAAAAAGGCCACCAATCGATGACCTGGATTTTTAGCTAAATACATTAACGACATCTTTAGAAATTGATTTTATATGGTACCATAACCACTCAAACATCTCATCAACTTCCTCAATATCCCCTGTCACATGCCCTGCTGAGGCTAAATATTTTTCTCCGTTAATAACTGTTACGTCTCCTTCAATTTTCCCCTCGATCAAGAGAGTTCCATTTTTAACAGTTACATCTCCCTTAACAACCTCTCCTTCAGGTACAGTCACTTTGCTATTCTCTACCACAAGATTAGATTGCTTTGAAACACTAAAGTGCTTATCTTCGTTCCATGCTGAAAACAAACTACCAGTCATCAGAAGGACAAACAATGAAGCTGCCGCCAATAATGGATGACCCTTTAACCAGCGATTCCAAGAAACTCTTTTCTTCTCTTTGGGAAGTTTGTTCATTACAGCCTGTGTAAAATCCATCGGTGCTTCAATATGGGATGTACTTTGAACAAGTGCAACAGCCTTTTCAAGCTCATGGAAATGCTGTGAACAATCTTTACAAGTGTGTAAATGTTCTTTTAGCTTCTCTTCCTCTACACTAGTTAGCTCTTGATCCATATATCTATGCAAAAGCTGAACATTTTCTGAAGAACAGCTCATATATCTCACCTCATTATAAATGCCTTAATTGCTTCCTTAATGCTTCTCGTCCTCTATGAATCCTCGTTTTCACCGTCCCTACTGGGATATCTAATATATCGCTAATCTCCTTAAGTGGAAGCTCATCAATATATTTAAGAACGATGACAGTACGATATTTATCAGGAAGCTTTAAGATTTCATTTTGTATCGTATTTTGAAGCTCCATTGTTTCAAGTTCATCTTCTGGTAAAACTACATCTGCTGCAACTTGCGAATACATTGTTAAGCCATCAGTACCCGACACCTCTGCATCTAAATAATAATCAGGCTTTTTTTTCCGTATTCGGTCAATTGAAAGGTTTGTTGCAATTCTGTATAACCAAGTAGAAAACTTTTTATTCATATCATAAGTATGAATATTAACATATGCACGAATAAAAGCCTCCTGAGCAATGTCCTCTGCCTCATGTGCATTACCAAGCATACGATAGCATAATTGGTAGATTTTATCCTTATAAAGATCTACAATTTCAGCAAATGCATTCTGGTCGCCTTTTCTCACCTGTTTAATTCGTTTCTTTACTAACGTTTCCATTTTCCATACCTCCGCACTCTGCGGGTCTCTTTATATACGTTTAGAAATTCATTTGGTTTCAATATTTTTTTATTTTTTTCGATCTGTTTTAGTACAGTTTATATTAAACATAGAAATGTTCAATTCCCACTTTGTTTTAAAAAGTCTTTTATTAAAAAATATCGAATAGTTCCATTTTAGCAAATTTTGGTGTATATAGGGAACCTTTTTATGATAACTAAACATTATAAAGAGAAAAGTGATTGGAAAAAAATTACTTACCCAAACATCAGAACAATATTGGTAGACATAGTATATGAGAGAATACTTATTCATTTGCATTTCATCATAATATTTAAAGACAAATAAAAAAACCATAAACTATCATTATGGTTTGAACGTCATGTTGTAATTTAATTAAAATATGGTGGAGCCTAGCGGGATCGAACCGCTGACCTCCTGCGTGCAAAGCAGGCGCTCTCCCAGCTGAGCTAAGGCCCCGATATAAAGAAGTAGTTATTGGAGCGGAAGACGGGATTCGAACCCGCGACCCCCACCTTGGCAAGGTGGTGTTCTACCACTGAACTACTTCCGCAAAAATGAGCCATGAAGGACTCGAACCTTCGACCCTCTGATTAAAAGTCAGATGCTCTACCAACTGAGCTAATGGCTCTAAAAATGGCTGGGCTAGCTGGATTCGAACCAACGAGTGACGGAGTCAAAGTCCGTTGCCTTACCACTTGGCTATAGCCCATTAATATCTCTTTTGAAAATGTCAATTATTAACTTGTTATGTAAAACTTATTATAAACAACATTTAATAATATTATTCATAACTGTTTTTAAACAAAATCAAAGACAAACAATTTACAAAATGGTTTCCATTTTCTCGTCGTTTATCTAATTATGAATATTTAAATGGTGGAGGGGGGCAGATTCGAACTGCCGAACCCGAAGGAGCGGATTTACAGTCCGCCGCGTTTAGCCACTTCGCTACCCCTCCATGGATGAAACAGTGCCGGCGAGAGGACTTGAACCCCCAACCTACTGATTACAAGTCAGTTGCTCTACCAATTGAGCTACACCGGCATATTAAGTATATAAAGTTATTTATTTCTCAATAAATATATATGGTGGAGGATGACGGGATCGAACCGCCGACCCTCTGCTTGTAAGGCAGATGCTCTCCCAGCTGAGCTAATCCTCCAAAGTAGTATATAAATTAAAATGTTATAGAATGGTGACCCGTACGGGATTCGAACCCGTGTTACCGCCGTGAAAGGGCGGTGTCTTAACCGCTTGACCAACGGGCCAATTACTTTTTCTCTAAGCTTCCAACCGGGCTCGAACCGGTGACCTCTTCCTTACCATGGAAGTGCTCTACCAACTGAGCTATGGAAGCAATGGCTCCGCAGGTAGGATTCGAACCTACGACCGATCGGTTAACAGCCGATAGCTCTACCACTGAGCTACTGCGGAATAATGCAATTACCTGGCAACGTCCTACTCTCACAGGGGGAAACCCCCAACTACCATCGGCGCTGAAGAGCTTAACTTCCGTGTTCGACATGGGAACGGGTGTGACCTCTTCGCCATCGTCACCAGATAAATATAAAGTTTGAAGGATGTTCCTTCAAAACTAGATAACGATTTATAATATTCATTCACTCACTTAGTTTAACGCTCTTTATATCTAGCTCCAGAAGCCAAATCCTACGGTCATTTCACACTCTCCTGCGAAG
>JAPSLL010000014.1 GCA_031180805.1 Bacillus sp. (in: firmicutes) | reverse complement strand
TATTGTAAGCGATTAGCTCTGGTAGAAACGTATTAGGGATGTGACTCAGGGATTAAAGATGTTGCAAGCAATTATACTACTTTTCACCATTATCTGAACAATAAAAAAGCAAAGATTCCCTTTGCTTTTTTATTGTTTTCCTAATAGTTACATATTTCGTTCAATACGTTCTACAAAAATTATTGCAAATCCTTTTTCTGAATTTCCCAAACTAAGATTTCACCATCTTTTTTTGAACAGATCATCCCTAATCTGTTAAATAAACGAATTGCTTGATTTTGTGCAATTGAACATTCCATAATCACTTTTTTAACCGACTTATGATAAGTTAACCAATCAATAAATGCATCTACAGCTTCATATGCAATACTTTCATCACTATACAATTCATCTACATGATAAGATAGTTCTACAATGCCTTCCTTATTTGGCTTACCTTGCATTAATATATCACCAATTATTTTCTTTTCTTCAAACTTAATAATTAGCCAAAGACCACACTCATAACTTTCTTCATCCGTTTTTTCTAAACATTCAATGTAGTATGGAAGAAAACCTTTAACATAAGGTGATGGCCAATTTAATGGAAACTCTATTGGTGATCTCTGTTCCAATTCTTTTCGATGAAATACTAACGATTTTGCAATATCCAATGAGCAAGGAATAAGCATTAACCGATTAGTTAAAATTTCAATCAATACATTCTCTCCCCTCTTATTGATATGACGATCATAAAAAGAGTTACGAATGAAACCAATTTAAATATCATTGGTTGATCTGTAATTTTATTGCTAATGTAATAAGTTAAACGTTATTGCTTGGTGTGTTTCCTAATTTTCAACTAACCGATTTCATATGCATACCGACAACTTTCCTTCACCTAAAAAAACATTAAAAAAGGTGGTATAGAATATCTTATTCTTTACCACCTTAAAATTATGTTTAAAACCCTAAGATTGCTTTAATTACAGAGGTTGTTTCCCCTCCATGATAAATTACATAGAGTAATAAATATACTGCTACTCCTGTAATACCAGTTAGAAACCAAACAATACTTGTAAAGGGACCAATTTTACGATGTTTCTCATAATTCTTTTTATAACCAGTAATAAGAGAAATAATCCCTAATACCGCTCCTATAGTAGCTAAAGAAATATGAAATATTAAAAACAAAGTATAATATATTTTAATATTCTCAGGACCACCAAATGCTGTATTCCCTATAAAGATTGTTCGTGAAGCGTAAATGATGAAAAATAAAACAGCAAAAATAGCTGCCAAGGTCATAACCTTTATATGTAAATCTATTTTTCTAATTTTAATTAAATACCAGCCAATTGCAACAAATATTGCACTAAGAACGATAAAAGTAGTACTAATCGTAGGCAATAAAGGTAATGATGTATTCATTTTCAATCCTCTCATTATATGTATTGACCATGTTATTCAAGACTGTTTGTTTCAGTTCTTAATCTAACGTTTAGGCGCTCTTAACATCTACTGGGTTTCCCCATTGACACTTATGGCACTATATCCTAAAGGAATCTCTCATTAAGAACATACTAAAAGTCAGGATTGAAAATAACATAGCCTATGTAGCAAAGACATTGGACTGATTAATAATTCAATCAGCCCAATGTTCTTTATTTTATTGGTTCAGGTCTATAGTCTTCCTGTAATTCAAGTTCATCTTTAAGACGTTCTTTTCTCGCCCATTCAAAGAAGACATACGCTAAAATAGAACCATATACGATCTCTTGAATAATTTTCATAAGTACTCCGCCAAGTTGCTGATCATCAACTAATGGCAATGTATTAAACATTTCCGGACCTGTTAAATTTAACCCTGCAAGCATATCCCCTGGCACACATAAATGTAAAGCATTGATCCACGCTTGTGGGTCAGAATATGTTAGGTAAAGTGGATCAGGCGAAAAAATAATTAATGCACATGCTGGAGTTAATAATACACCATCTGCAAAAATATACCCCATTTTTTTTATCCCGGAAAGCGAATTCCATTCCTGTAGGGTATTGAGCAATGGCAGCCACATAAATATAGCAGCTATAAAGATAATCGTCGTCATTAATGCATGATAAAGCGGTTCCGTTTTTACAAAATCAAAAACTAATGGAATATGATAGACTGAAAATACACCATTAAATACAATTAGAGCGAGAATTGGTTTTGTGAAAAACTTGAATACCGGCTTAATAATAGGACGATACAGGACAGATTTCCATAACCAATCTGGAATCCCTAAGATAAGTAAAGGTGGTACAATCAAATATAAAATAGCCATTTGTGTCATATGTGCACTAAACATAATATGCCCAAGTAAATCAACAGGACTTCCTTTACTTATGTATAAGGCAACAATCCCAGAAACAAATAAAATTTGCTGCTTTGTTGAAACAGGTGAACTATCCTTAAATTTCGATCTCCATGGTCCAATAATCATAAAATATAAAACCAAGAGTAAAACCATTACAGATAAATAATAAGGACTCCACAACGCACGAAATCCAAATATTTCAAAGCCCATTAACTTTTCAGCTCCTTAACGCTAGTCCTTCAAAAATATTATACACTTCCAAACTTTCACTATCAATGAACGATCTTTGACAAAATCCTGGAACACATACATCCTAAGCTTATTCCATAGAAAGCTTTGAATGTAATGAAAAGAGCAATTAGCAAGAAGCTAATTGCTCTTAAATTAATTCATTACCACCAAATAATTGTAGTAAAAGCCAAAACCGTTAACGCAGCTACAAATACACCTGAGAACAGGAATAGAGCGGACATTTCATGCCCTTTATGACTCATATGCATAAAATAATAAAGTTGGAAAATGACCTGAATTACTGCAAGTGTGATTATAAATGGAACTTTAAACCATTCACCAATTCCATCATATCCAACAGCGATAAATGCAACAATCGTCAAGAAAATCATCATACCGAAAGTAATTACTTGATGTTTCATTTCTTCAGCATTTTTCTTACGGCGATAAACTAAATCTACTTTTGGGTTTGTTGAATTATGATTATTTGCCATCAAATTATCCCACCATTCCCATTAAGTATACAATTGTAAAGATGAATACCCATACAACGTCGATAAAATGCCAATATAAGCTTGCAACGTAATATTTTGGTGCATTATACAAGCTTAAGCCACGTTTTGCGTTGCGAACAATTAAAGTAGTGATCCATAACAAACCGAAAGCTACGTGCATTCCATGTGTTCCAACCAATGTGTAAAAGGCAGAGCCAAGAGCACTACTAGTAATTGTAAATTCAAAATGATGTACATAATGATTAAACTCATATATTTCCAAAATAAGGAAAGCTAATCCTAATAGTACGGTAATAATCATCCACAATTGCATTTTGCCAAAATTAAAATTTTTCATATGGTACATTGCGTAAACACTAGTTAAACTTGATGTCAAAAGCAGCATTGTTGCCGCAAAAGTCAATGGTATATCAAATAGTTCTTGTGTTGTTGCCCCTCCTGCAGAGGATTCTCTTAATGCTAAGAATGTTGCGAAGAGACTAGCAAAAAGTACTGTCTCTCCTCCTAGGAACAACCAAAAACCTGTAAATTTATTTTTACCTTCGAGGGTAGCTTTTTCAGGCGATGCCGGAAAATTTTCAGCTGTTAACTTATCTTCAACATTTGCCATTATGCTTTCCCTCCTTTTTCTTCCTTAAGTAAATCTTCTTTATGGATATGGTATCCATGATCATCAATTATTGAGCGGAAGAACATTGCACCGAAAGTAATAATAAAGCCAACAATGATTAGCGGGAATGCCCAACCATAGTCTTCGCGGTAAAGTAATCCAAATGATGCAACGAATAATCCTAAAGACATAATAAATGGTAAGATTGATCCGTTTGGCATATGAATATCACCTAGCGGCTCTGCAGGAGTCATCCCTTTATTTCCTGCCATTTTTTCTACCCATAATGCATCTAAACCACGTACAAGTGGAGTTTGTTTAAAGTTATATTCCGCTGGAGGTGAAGCAACCGCCCACTCAAGTGTACGACCATCACCCCAAGGATCATCTCCAACCTTGTCTCCCTTAATTGAAGTGTAAATGATGTTAATCAATAAAATGATGGTTGCTACTGCCATAAAGAATGCTCCAACTGTACTTACAAAGTTTGCCATATCTAAGCCTTGACCTGGTAAGAATGTAAATATTCGACGTGGCATCCCCCATAGACCAAGGAAATGTTGAATAAAGAATGTTAAATGGAAACCTATAAAGAAAAATACAAACGTAACTTTATTCAAAAACTCATTTAACATTTTACCGAACATTTTTGGCCACCAATAAACGGTACCGGCAAATATTGAGAACACAACCCCACCAACAATTACGTAGTGAAAATGGGCAACAACGAAATAAGTATCATGGTATTGATAGTCAGCCGCTGCTGCTGCAAGCATTACTCCTGTTACCCCACCCATGACGAATGAAGGTATAAAAGCTACTGACCAAAGCATCGGAGAGGTAAATTTAATCGATCCACCCCAAATTGTGAAAAGCCAGTTAAAAATCTTAATTCCAGTTGGTACAGCAATCGCCATTGTAGCGACAGCGAATATCGCATTTGCAATTGGACCTAAACCAGTTGTAAACATATGGTGGGCCCAAACCATGAATCCTAAAAATCCAATTAATACTGTTGCAAATACCATTGATGAGTATCCGAACAGACGTTTTCTTGAAAATACCGGTAAAATGTCAGAGAAAATTCCAAATGCTGGCAAAACCAAGATGTATACCTCTGGATGACCGAAAATCCAGAATAAATGTTCATAAATAACAGTGTTTCCTCCAAGACCTGCATCAAAGAATGCAGTTCCAAATAAACGATCAAACATTAATAATGCTAAACCTACTGTAAGTGCAGGGAAAGCAAATAAAATAAGTGCTGATGCTACAAAAGTTGTCCATGTGAACAACGGCATGCGCATATAAGTCATTCCCGGTGCTCTCATGTTAATGATTGTAACTAAAAAGTTAATACCAGCTATAAGTGTCCCTAGACCGGATACTTGTAGCCCTAGTAAATAAAAATCAACGCCATGGCCTTCAGATTGTATTGCTAAAGATGCATAAGAAGTCCAACCAGCGTCAGGTGCTCCATCTAAAAACCAACTTAGGTTTAAGAAAACTCCTCCAAAGAAGAACAACCAAAAACCTAACGAGTTTAAAAATGGAAATGCAACGTCACGAGCACCAATTTGTAATGGTACTACGGCATTCATTAGTGCGAACAATAAAGGCATTGCAGCTAGGAAGATCATTGTAGTTCCGTGCATAGTTAAAATTTCGTTATATACACCAGCACTAACAAAATCATTATTCGGAATTGCTAGCTGAATGCGGATCAGCAATGCTTCTAATCCACCAACAAGGAAGAAGAAGCCACCGGCTATCAGGTAAAGGATAGCGATTTTCTTATGGTCAACGGTTGTTAAATAATCCCATAAGACTGCACCTACCCCTTTTTTCTGAGTCAACGTGCTCACAGTGTTACCTCCCTTTTCTTTTACAGAGTAATATCTACTTAATTACTAGTAACTTTTAACCCCATTAAATATTCAGTTAATGCATCAAGCTCTTCATCATTTAGCTCTGGATAAGTACCAGTCATTTTATTAGCTGGCTTATAAGCTTCAGGGTCTTTTAACCAATTGCGGATGCTCTCTTCATTATGTTTCAATACTCCAGCAACTGTAGAACGCTCACCAAAAGTTGCCAAGTTCGGAGCTGTTCGAGCTGCAGCAGGACGTTCGTCCATAGGTGTTACAGCATGACATGAAATACATCCTTTTTCTTCAAACAATTGCTCACCTTGCTTCGCTAAATCTGTTGTTGCAACAGCTTTACTATTTTCCATTTCCGAGATCCATTGGTCAAATTCTTCTCTAGAAATGGCTTTTACTTTAAAGTCCATTAATGCGTGTGATGGTCCACAAAGCTCAGCACACTTCCCATAAAAATATTCCCCAGCTTGATCAGCACGTTTGGAATCAAACTTTAACCACATTTGGTTGACATTTGTTCCTTTTTCGATATTTGAATCAACATTTGTATCCATTTTTCCGCCAATTGATGGAATCCAGAATGAGTGTTTTACCTCATCTTGATTTGATTCTAAGTTAAAGTAAACTTTTTCATCAGTTGGTACAACTAACTCTTGGCTAGTTACAACTCCATAATCAGCATACTCGAATTCCCACCAATAAAGATTTGCTCGTACATTAACGACGATGGCATCTTCAGGTTTACGATTTTTATCCTCAATTGCATCTACATCAGCAAGCTTAAATGTTGCAGAGACAACTGGGACTGTCAAGACAAGTAATAATAGAATAGGAATAACAGTCCAAATGATTTCTAGCTTATGATTCCCTTCAACTTGAACAGGAATATTGTTTTCTTCACCTTTGCGTCGACGGAATTTTACGACTACATAGATGAAGATTACCGTTACGACTGCAATGACAACAACCATTATAAGTGTACTTAACACCATAAGGTCATATTGCATATCCGCTACCTCACCAGCAGGTTGAAGCGTGGAAAGAAACGGTTCACCACAGCCGGCTAGGACAAGCGTCAATGCCGCAAATAAGGATAATAGACGCCATTTTGTCAGCCTTTTTCTCATAGCTAAATCAAACCCCTCTTTCAGTAATTTAAAAATTCCTATAATACTTTAGTAAGGAACTTATTTATTAATAAATTCTTTTTAAGAAAGAATTTCAAACTAAATAGCGGTTAATACACCACTAATAAATAATATTTAATAAAAGAATAAGTAGGACTCTCACTATTTTTATCAATTGCCAAATAAACTTTAACTTACCATTATCATGCCTGCTAATCAGTAGACTATCCAAATAACCTTTATGTACTAATACCAAAACAAACAGTAAAAATCATTTCAGAAAAAAAGACTATAACTTCAACAAAATGAAGGCGGTTGCACTTACTATAAATTCTATGCTTTTTAAAATAGTCCTCTAGATATTAAAACATACTTCTCACTTAATTTGTGAACAAATCATGAAGTATTTTTGTCGAAATTGTGAATAGATTTTGTGAAAAGTGCAAGTTTTTCTATTTTAACATATAATCCCAAGAAAGTCTTTGGAAATAAACCGTTTACACTTTAAACGAAAATGAGAGATATTCAAAACCCCTTCTCTATTTCTAACAAAATCCTCTTAAATATTCAACCTTTTTTAATATATTAAAGAAATCAAAATAGAAGATTTTTTCTCGTTGCTTAATTCATGTCCATGCAGTAATATCCAATAACTTTGTGAACTTTTCCTTATATTTATTGTCTTTTTCCTATACATTGTGTACTATACGATGAGTATTTACTATTAATTTTTCTAATAAAGTTATTAAGAAGGTGAACATATTTTGCAACGTGCACTAAAATGGTTTGCCGTGTTTACGACAATCATTATGTTATTTGTCCTACTTGGGGGAGCACTTGTTACAAAAACGGAGTCTGGGGATGGCTGCGGAAAATCCTGGCCATTATGTCATGGTGAATTTGTACCTAGTGAAATTACCTTTGAGTTAGTCATCGAATTAAGCCATAGACTATTAAGTGGGCTCGCAGGAATTACAGTAGTCCTTCTCGCAATTTGGGCTTGGAAAAAAATCGGCCATATTAGAGAAACGAAATTTTTAGCAATTTTGTCTGTTTTATTCCTAATTTTGCAGGCACTTATCGGTGCAGCTGCCGTAATGTGGGGTTCATCGGATGCAGTTATGGCTTTGCATTTTGGGATATCATTAATCTCCTTTGCATCTGTTTTACTGTTAACATTGCTAATATTCGAAGTTGATAAAAAGTTTGAAGCAAGTTCTCTCGTAATTAATAATCAGATGAAGTTCCATATGATCGGGATTACTATTTATTCCTACTTTGTCGTCTATACAGGCGCTTATGTAAGACATAAAGAAGCGAGCCTAGCATGTCCAGATTGGCCTCTATGCAGCAGACGGGCTAGCGGGATGCCAACCACTTTACATGAATGGATTCAAATGGGACATCGGGCTGCTGCAGCATTAATCTTCATTTGGATAGCTTATGTAACATGGAGAGCAATAAAATATCATAAGCATCAAAAAGTTATTTATTGGGGCTGGATAATTGCCTTTATTTTAATCTGTTTACAAGTAATTTCAGGTGCTTTAACAGTAGTTTCCGGATTAAATCTCTATATTGCATTAGCGCATGCATTAATTATCTCATGCCTATTCGGTCTTCTAAGTTACTTTCTACTACTTGTTGGCCGCTCTAAGTACAATTAAATTTTTAAAAAAGCAGGAACCAAATTATAAGGTTCCTGCTTTTTTGTTAGGCTATTTTAAAGATTATTGTTGATTTTTAAGCACTTAGTTTATCAGAGCCGTAGACATGAGACTGCTGCCTAGAGAAACATGTCAAAGGGAGTCCTCAAGAGCTTGCTTTCTTCGAGTAGGCTCCCGGACCGCCAGCGGAAAGCGAATGCAGCGTGATGAAATCAACAACAAAGATTAATTGAGCTTTTTGTTAAAATCCTCTTTTATCTGAACGAAGAGTTTCGTCTATGATTTCGATGATGTCTATGTTGAATTGGTTCTACGATTGTTGGCTTTTTATTTTCCTCTTTTACTTTAGGTTTTTGATATGTATCACGATAATTTGTAAACATTGACACATTTACTAATAAACCCATCGATAGAAGTAAAAGCAATATCGACGAACCACCGTAGCTGATAAATGGAAGTGGGACACCAGTTATAGGGATTAAGCCTGTTAGACCCCCTAAATTAATTAAAGCTTGAATTGCAATCATGCTTGAAATACCTACAGCAAGAAGCGTTCCAAAGGGATCCTGGCATTTCCTCGCGATTTGAAATCCTTTTAAAATAACAAATGTGAGGAGAACTAATACAAAGATTACGCCTAAAATCCCTAATTCCTCTGCAATAATCGCCATAATAAAATCAGTATGTGATTCAGGTAGATAGCCATATTTTTGGATACTTTGTCCTAATCCTAAACCCTTTAAGCCTCCAGCTCCTATAGCATAGAAAGAATTAACTAGTTGATAACCATCACCTTGTACATCTCCAAATGGATCAATGACACCGCTAAAACGGCTTAACTGTTCTTGACTGAAGAGGTTAACTCCCCTTATCAGTAAGAAGCCAACCATCATTCCTCCAAAAATAAAGACGAGCGAAACGAGCTTTAGAATATTCTTCATTCCCATTCCAGAACATAAAATCATACAAACAGCAATCATACTAATAATAAAGGCTGTACCGAAATCAGGTTGAATAATAACGAACGTACAGATGATCCCTGTAAAAATAAGCGGTGGTAAAACCCCTCTGCTAAATTCATTTAAATATGATTGTTTTTTATCATAAACGGCAGCAAGGTATATAATTACACTTAGTTTTACAAATTCACCTGGTTGAAGATTCATCCCACCAAAATTCAACCAGCTTTTCGCATTACCAGCAACATGTCCAATAAAAAATAAGGAACTGAGTAATCCTATTGAACCAAAAACAATAATTTTTAAAATTGTGCTATTCAAAAAAACCCGATATGGTAATATCATCATCACTAAAAAAGCTAAACCTCCCGCCAAAAGGGCTAGCCTTTGCCTTTGAAAAAAATGATCGGGTTCTAATCCCCATCGAGCAACAGCTGTAATCATACTTGAGCTATAGACCATTACAAGGCCAAACGCGCAAAGTAAAATGATCGCTAGTATTAATGAATAATCATAAGATTTTAGAATTTTCTTTACCATAATATCTCTTCCTTACTACTGTCATTATCGTACGTTGCTTTTATTTTACTATATCTTCGCTCTAAAAAAGTTAATTTCCTTTAAAAACTGATAGAGAAATAAAAAAACTCAAACTTACTACCTAGTTAGTTTGAGTTTTGATCATTATTTGCCTGTAAATGCATCATGTAGAGCTGAGAGCTCCCTTTCGAGTGTATCTAGCAATTCTTTTCCTTCACGTTCCTCAACTAAGCCTAATCGTACCGCGAAATCAATTTCTCTAGATAAACCGAACATTTGTGTATCTAAAACCTCTTCATAAAGAGGACACTGAGGCATTGTTAAATTGTCCATTTGGACCTTTATTAATTTCATGATTTTTTCAGCATCTGCCCTTAGTAACGCAAGTGCTTTTTCACGATGATTAATAGCAATCTCAGACGCCAAATGAATCCCTCCGTTTCCGAGCGATTACCCTCTACTTATGATTTAATATTATAACCAAATCATTGAAAAAGCAAGGACAATCAATATAAACTTCGATTTTTCGTAAAAAATACACAGATTTTTGTTGATAGTTTCTAATTAATATTATGTGACAATTTGTGATAAAAAAGGTTATACTTGCGTTATAAAGGAGTGTCGTTTATGGAATCAATCGTAATGATTAAAGGTAAAGTTCAATTTCAAATCACATTAGATCCTGGTGTTTGGATCTTCGATGACAGAAAGGTTGATTTAACAACGTATTTCACAGAAGAAGCTATAACAAAAGATGAAATTGAAGAATACACGAAGGCAACTTCAAAACATTGGGAACGTGAAATTAGAGAAGGAGCCATTCATCCCCCTACACTTAAAACTGAAAAAATCTATGAAAAACAAAAAGTGCTAAATGGTACTTTCGGTATTCCATTAAAGCCTTTCCTTGAAAACGCTGTTATTCTTGAAGATGCCACAACTGTCAATTTTATGACGAAAGAAGGAAAGATTTCATTACCAATTGAAATAGCTCTTAATGTTGTTCTCGGGTTTAGTATTAATGGAAAACCTCTAAGGGAGGATGGTCCAATACATATTTATTATGGAGATGGTTCAAATTTTTCAAACCCAATAAAAAATGTAAAGGAAATTGTTGTCGTTTAAGTATCTAATAAAGCCCCCTTAAATTATTTACGTATAGACTTTAAAAGGGGGCTCCATAACTCCCCCTTCGCTTTCTTATAGTATGTCAGCTGCTAGTTGTGCTAGCCCTGACCGTTCTCCCTTAACAAGTCTTACATGTCCAGCAATTGGTTGATCCTTAAATTTCTCAACAACATATGTTAAGCCATTATTGTATTCATCAAGATACGGATGGTCAATTTGTTCAGGATCTCCCATTAAGACAATTTTACTCCGTTCACCAACCCTTGTCAGAATTGTTTTCACTTCATGCTTAGTTAGGTTTTGCGCTTCATCTATGAGAATAATTTGTTCAGGGATACTGCGCCCCCGAATATATGTTAAAGCTTCAACCTCAATCGACCCCATACCTGCTAAAATCGCATCTAATTCTCCCGGTTTTTTAGTATTAAATAGATATTCCAAATTATCATAAATCGGCTGCATCCAAGGCCTTAATTTTTCTTCTTTTTCACCTGGCAAAAACCCAAGATCCTTTCCAACCGGAACGATTGGTCTTGCAACTAACAGCTTTTTATAAGTTCCTAAATCCTCCGTCTGCATAAGACCTGCTGCGAGGGCTAATAATGTTTTTCCAGTACCAGCTTTGCCAATAAGCGTTACTAATGGAACATCCGTCCTTAAAAGTAGCTCTAATGCCATTGTTTGTTGGACATTTCTCGGTCTTATTCCCCAAATATGGTCATGGTCAAAAACGAGACGTTGAATCTTTTTACCTGATTGATCAACCTTTCCAATTGCTGATGATGAACCACCTAACGCATCCTTCATAATAACGAATTGATTTGGATAAAAAGGATGATTTGTTATTTCTGAAAGAATAAGTTCGTTCTTTTCATAAAACCGATTTAAATTGTCACTACTAATGTACAAATCAAGAAATCCAGTGTATATATGGTCAATTTCGACTACTCGATCACTTAGAAAATCCTCGGCTATAAGACCAATAGCGTCTGCCTTTACCCTAACTAGCGTGTCCTTGCTTACTAAGATAACAGCTCGGCCATTTTCCTTTGTCTGCTCCTCCAAAGACAAATTTTTTGCAACAGCTAGAATTCTGTTATCATTTGTTTTTTCAACAAATATTTCTTGAAGTTGCTGAAAAGAACGATGATTCAATTCAATTCTAAGTGAACCACCATTTGGCAACGGAATTTTTTCATGGAGTTTTCCAGATTCTCTTAATTGATCGATTAGCTTTGATACTTGTCTAGCATTTCTTCCAATTTCATCCATATACCTTTTTTTTGAATCTACTTCCTCTAAAACAACTGCTGGGATAATTACTTCATTTTCTTCAAAGGAAAAGATTGAATTTGGGTCTTGCAATAATACATTCGTGTCTAGAACATAAATCTTCCTCAAAACTCCGCCTCCTACTCCGTGCTATTTTTTTATGGAGTGAAACAATTAGTTCGTAAAAAAAGTCAAGCTGTGAATGAAGCGTTGCTAAAATATATGAAAGGATGAATAAAGATAGAAGGTTTATTAGACAATAAAATTAAAAAGCAAGGAAAAAAACTGCAATGAATGTTCTATAAATGGATTCAATTGCAGAATTAAGGAGTGATTTCATGAAAATAATTTATTTTGCTTTACTACTACTAACCCTTGCTCTTACTGGTTGTAATGTAAATCAAGGTGCACCCAATACTGACGATTCACTTAATAACGGGACACCAATTAAAGTAAAAAACAGTGTAGATGAAAATAATATAGACCGAAAAACTGGACAAGAAATCTCGAAGCACCTTGTAAATTTGGCTAACAGAATACCAGAGGTCAATGATGCAACTGCGGTTGTATTAGGGGATTTTGCTGTTGTTGGCATTGATGTCAATTCAAAATTGGATCGAAATAAAGTTGAATCAATAAAATATACAGTTTCGGAAAGCTTAAGGCATGACCCTTATGGTGCAAATGCTGTCGTAATCGCAGATGCTGATACAAACGCACGCCTTCGTGAAATGGGAAGAGAAATACAAGAAGGTCGACCAATTGTTGGCATATTAGATGAACTTGCCGCAATTGTGGGACGCGTTATACCTGAAATACCTAATGATGCACTTGATAATCAACAAAAACAACCAACTGAAACAAATGACGAGCAATTAAATAACAAAAATGAGAAAAAAATAGAAGAAGAACAACAGGATCAATCAAATAATCAGAAGCATCGTTAAAACAAAGAGATGAGGAGGCAATCTGAAAGGAGCTATCCGTCAAGTAAAACTAAATTTGGGAGAGATATAACAATTCTAAGCTCCCATATGAGGATTTACACCTTTCACCTAAGAATGCCTCCTCAAACTGTTATCATGCTAATTATCAAATTAGCCCTTTCATCCCTTCTTTCACTCTCCAAATTTATCACAAGTCACATTCATTTTTTCTCTGGTTCTTCATTATTTAACCTGTAACATGATATACTTATTAAAACGTACGACTAAAAAATTGCAAAAGGTTTGAGGTGTCGAATGAAGGTAAAGTGTGTAATTTGTGATAAAGTTGAAAATATTGAAGATGAAACATTAATGGCAAAACGATTAAGAAATCGTCCCATCCATACATATATGTGTAGAGAATGTAATGAACGAATTGAAGCGAAAACAAACGCTCGTATCGCAACTGGGAAATTTAGGCTTTATCAGGATAAAAAAACGGAAGACTCTTGGTAACTTTATTTAATTAGACTATCATTAAGCTATTTGCGAATATATTCTTTTTGCGAATTTACTTATGTATGAGTCCTTCTCTTTAAAAGCCATCCTTATAGAAAGCTATCAACTTGACAACAATAAAAAGCTGTCTTAACTTATGACCTATTACTTAAAGGACAAATGTTAAGACAGCTTTTCTTATACCTCTTTGGCATCTTGTTTTTTTGATTGGTGAAGTCTAATTTTGTAAATGATTAAGATTAATGCAGCGACAACTAACCCTTCTGCAATTGGTAAAAAGATACCTAAGAAAGTTAGCACGGTACATCCTAATGCTAGAAATATGTAAATGATAAGGGATTTTAATATCGGAAGCTTTTTGGCAAACCCCAGTTTATAAACAACCACTGATAACACAAAAATTGTGATGTACAACAGCCACATTCCTAAGTCTGGATTTTCGGTAACTTTATACAAGCTAGGAAAAAATGATAATTTTTCTTCTATTTCCACCTTTCCCCCTCCTTATTTCCTTCACATTTTATAAAAACAATAAAATTAACCTAAAAAAATAGCTGATTCACCTAAAATTATCTTCAAAAATTATTATTGTCTATCGGACTAGACACGTAACATTAAGATAACTTTCTTTAGTTGAATCAGCCATCTGCACAATCAATTATCAAAAGTGCATATAGTAAGCAAGATTAACGTACTATGTGCACTCTTATTCAAAGAAATCGTTAAATTCCTGCTAACTTTTTCTTTTTCGCTGCTTTTTCACGTTCATTTTTATCTAATATTTTCTTTCTAAGTCTAATGGACTCAGGGGTTAATTCACAATATTCGTCTTCGTTTAAATACTCTAATGCTTCCTCTAACGACATAATACGAGGTTTTTTCATTGTATTTGTTTGGTCTTTTGTAGCTGAACGAATATTTGTTTGTTGTTTCATTTTACAAATGTTAACAACTAAGTCATTTTCACGTGTATGTTCCCCAACAATCATTCCTTCATATACATCGACACCGGCTTCAACAAAAATAACACCACGGTCTTCAACTCCTTGAATACCATATGTCGTTGATTTTCCGTTTTCCATTGATACAAGAACCCCTTGTCTACGTCCACCAACTTTTCCTGGTTGCATCGGCTGATAGCTATCAAATGTATGATTGATAATACCAAAGCCACGTGTTAATGACATAAATTCTGTTGAATATCCTATTAACCCACGAGCAGGAACATTAAAAATTAAGCGAACTTGTCCGTTCCCATTGTTAATCATATCAATCATTTCACCTTTACGAGCACCGATTGACTCCATTACACCACCTGTATGTTCTTCAGGTACGTCAATTTGTACTCGTTCAACAGGCTCACAACGAACACCATCAATTTCTTTTACAATTACTTCAGGTTTTGATACTTGAAGCTCATAACCTTCTCGACGCATATTTTCAATTAGTATTGAAAGGTGAAGCTCTCCACGTCCAGATACGATCCATGCATCTGGGGAATCGGTTGGCTCAACTCGTAAACTTACGTCAGTTTGTAATTGTGATAATAATCTTTCTTCAATTTTACGAGCTGTTACGAATTTCCCTTCGCGACCAGCAAATGGACTGTTATTTACTGCAAAGGTCATTTGTAATGTAGGCTCGTCTATACGTAAAATCGGTAAAGCTTCTTGATGCTCAACAGGACATACTGTTTCCCCAACGTTTATATCTTCCATACCTGAAACCGCGACTAAATCGCCAGCAACAGCTTCTTGAATTTCAACACGTTTAAGTCCTTGGAAGCCGAATAATTTCGTAACGCGGAAGTTTTTCACAGAACCATCAATCTTCATTAATGCTACTTGCTGACCTACATGCATCGTTCCACGGAAAACACGACCAATACCAATTCGTCCTACATAATCATTATAATCAAGTAAAGCTACTTGGAATTGTAGAGGCTCCTCTCTATTATCAATTGGAGCAGGAATGTGCTCAACGATTGCATCAAATAGTGAAGCCATATTTTCTTCTTGATCAGCAGGATCTGGACTTGTACTAGCTGTACCATTAATAGCTGATGCAAAAACAACTGGAAATTCTAATTGGTCTTCATTTGCATCAAGTTCAATAAATAAGTCAAGAACTTCATCAACTACTTCTGACGGGCGGGCAAAATCACGGTCAATTTTGTTTACAACAACAATTGGAGTCAAATTTTGCTCGAGTGCTTTTTTCAATACAAAGCGTGTTTGTGGCATACAACCTTCATATGCATCAACAACTAATAGAACCCCATCAACCATTTTCATAATCCGTTCAACTTCGCCACCGAAGTCTGCATGTCCTGGAGTATCCATGATATTGATACGAGTATCTTTATAATTAATTGCTGTATTTTTCGCTAAAATCGTAATCCCGCGTTCACGTTCCAAATCATTGGAATCCATCGCACGTTCTGCTACTTGTTCATTCGAACGGAATGTACCAGATTGGTGTAAAAGCTGGTCAACCAAAGTTGTTTTCCCATGGTCTACGTGGGCAATAATAGCTATGTTGCGAATATCGTTTCGTAATTTCACTCTTTCATCTCCCAAAATGTATATTCAAATAGGATCTACTTAAAGGTTTTCCATACTTCTGACAAGTAATACGGTAAGTCTTTTCGCAGTATTCTAATTGATTTAAAAATAAATAAAAATTACCTTGGATATTATACCACAAACAATGTAGAAAAGTGATAAGTTTTTATGTAAACTATATATTAAGATACTTTAAATTTTTTCTTCACAACTTAGGAGAGTGAAGTTTTATGAAAATTGGCAAGTGGATTTTTCTAGTTTTAGCATGTGTTGCAGCTTTGAGTATGATCGGGATTGGAATAGCAGTTGGTGAACGGAGTCTACTCGGAGTCCTTCTCTCAATCGTATTATTAAATGCAGTTATGGCATTTGGATTTATCCTAAAAAAAAGAATGAGAGAAAAAGGACTATTAGACTGAAAATAAGAATGTTAATCCTTAATTAAATAGTCTTGAGTGACCTCTTATTTTAAGGATTAACAATCTTTATAAAGGTTTCACAGTAAGTATATATTGTTGAGAAGTATGGTCATCAATTTCAAATTTATATTGTTCAAAGTCACATTTTCCAAGAAATGACAACCAAGAACTTTGATTTGAAGGACACGCAGCAAATAACGCTTTATGGCTCCTCTCTTTTAATTCCTCACCAATCATCGAAATTATTTTTCGGGCAAAACCTTGCCCTCTAAATGATGGATGAATAAGAATTGTTCCAAGCCAAGGCTTTTCATTTGAAGGTGACCACTCCAATACATAGCAAATCCCTACTAATTCTTCATCAAGCTCCCAAACCCGCCAAACGCCATTATACATACTATAATTTGAGAGATATGTTTCTAGTTGTTCAGGAACACATTCCTCTTTGCTCCATTCGGGACTTGAATCTACTAGCTCATTAAAAAAATGTAAATCCTTTTCTATTTCAAGCGTTCTCCAAGAAAAAGAATGAGAATTCATCATTTGTTTAAATATTCCTCAATAATATGCTTGTGAAGATGTTTTTCACCTACGAAGAACGAGGTTTTTGATAAAATATCAAGCTTCTCTCCAGTCATCGTTGAAATACTTCCTCCAACTTCTTCAATTAATACTAATCCTGCCGCAAAATCCCATGGTGCGAGTCTCATTGTCATATAACCATCTAAACGACCAGCGGCAACGTAAGCACATTCAAGAGCTGCAGAACCATATGAGCGAGTGCCTCTTACCTTTTTAACAATTGGTACAATTAGTTGATAATCGATTCGTGGATTTTCAGTTACCCATACAGGGTTGATTCCTAAAATCGCTTTTTCTATCTCTACTTTATCAAGTTTTGGTAAAGGAATATCATTCATAAAAGCGCCTTCACCTTTAAACGCATGATACAATTCATTATGTACGACATCATAAATTAAACCTATGTAACCAACTCCATCCCCATAAATTCCAATTGATATGGCAAAGTTGCGCTGTTGGTGAACAAAATTCATCGTTCCATCAATCGGGTCAATAATCCAAAGAACTCCATCCATTGATGACACTTCATCACCATAACCTTCTTCACCTAAAATTCGATGTTCTGGATAGGTCTCTTGAATCCTGCTAATAAAAAATTGCTCAATTTCTTTATCCATGTTCGTTACTAAATCATTAGGATTTGATTTGTATTGAATGGAAAGAGATGAATCAAATGAATGCCGTATTTTTTCTCCAGCCTCTATTATCCATTGCTTTGCTTTTTGATCTATATCCTTCCAATTTATCATGCAACAACCTCTTTTCTTTTTATATAGCACTTTTTCATTTATAAGAATACTGTATTAAAAGAAAGGACGGAAAGCAAGCAAGACCATTTGCTAAACGCAGATAAAAACGAACCTTGATTAGGTTCGTTTGTAGCTTCATTTCATCTCCAACAGCTAAGCTTGGAGCTTCATCCACTCTTTCCGAAGTTTTTCCAATTTTTGCTTACATTCTATTTTTTTCTTTGCATCTTTATTCTGCATAGCTTCATAAAGGGTGGCTAATTCATAATCAAGTTCGAGTCTTAACACCCCAATACGATTGTTGCTGGTTTTTTGACCACTCGTTTTCACAATTTGTTTCATTTGTTTACCGCCCCTTTCTATCCAACTTTAATTTTTTTGTCACCATTCAGTTGTCTCAAGAATTCATTAATTAGGATACTATCGTTTTTTTATATAGTATGTAAAAGGAAAATCAGTTGGAACTATGAGTATGAAATTGTGTATCCACCTAACTGCCTATGACAAAATGAATCATAACTGTTAAAAGTACATATTACTACCGAAAAGAAGCTTGTCGATATATAATAGTAGAATAGAGAAAACAAACAGGAGGAATCATTACGTGAATTTTAACGGCTTTACTGCAAAAGATTTTGAAACCTTTACAATAGATGGGTTAGAAGACCGAATGGAAGCAATAAGGGAAAGAATCCAACCAAAGTTTAAAGAAATTGGTCAAATTTTGACAGATGACTTAGCAGCTTCACTACAAAAAGAAATGTTTCTGCATATTGCGAAGCATGCCCGAAGAACGATAAACCCGCCAAAGGATACTTGGCTGGCAATTGCAGACAATAAACGAGGTTATAAACAACATCCTCATTTTCAAGTCGGCTTATTCGATGATCATCTTTTCGTCTGGTTAGCTTATATCTACGAATTACCAAATAAAGAGGTCATGGCTGTAAACTTTTTAGAAAACTCAAATACAATTTCTACACTTGTTCCAGATGATTACTTTGTGTCACTTGACCATACTAAGAAAGATGCTAAGCCAATAACAGAAATCGATTTAAAAGGTGCTTTAGAGCGTTTTAGAGATGTAAAAAAAGCAGAATTTTTAATAGGACGTCACATTCCAGCTAATGATGAACTGCTACGTGATGGAGAAAAATTACTTGCTTATATAATTGAAACGTTTCATACCCTTATTCCACTATATAAGTTGTCATATCATTCATGATTTTCTATAAGCCTTAGGTATAAAATAAGTCACTCATGTATAGAAGAATTGTTCATGAGTGACTTTAAACTTAAAAGGAGTAGGCTAAAAAACTCCTCTCTCATATCCTATTACATTTTAATAGTCTCGCTATCATTATCATCTTCCTTCATTTTCTTTATGACACGATAAATTGAGTAACCACTTACTTGCTCAAACTCATTTCCAATCGTTTTTTCTTCTGCTTTACTTGGAACAATCTCCTTAAATCTACGATATGCTTCCATTAAACTTTTTCTTTCAATTCCTCTTTCGTATGCTTGTTCTATACATTGAAAAAATTGGATAACATCAACTGTTTCGTCTGTACTCCAGTCGAAAGAAATAGGATATTGATAATCCATCTATACTCACTCCATCCTTAGCATTTCACTTTCATTATTTTATCAAAGCAAGTAAAGAGAATACAAATTTAAGCCTATTTTACGATGAATGGGAGTAGTCAGTTTGTAAAACAATAGTACTATCAATTTATTTTTATTGACTGTCCTTATTGATAACGGTATAATTCTTTTGTTTTTTATAAAACAAATTGTGTATTAAGCTATAACAGGTCAGGCAGCCATATAGATATTTAGGCAATCATAATAATTGTAATTTTTGAACCTAAAATTCATAAGAGGCAGTTAGTTTGTCCTAAAAAATAGATGAAATGATTACTAAAAAGAAGGTGGAAAAACTTTGTCACAGAACGAAACACCATTGTTCACTGGTCTTGTTGAACATGCCAAAAAAAATCCTATTCAATTCCATATACCAGGCCATAAAAAAGGAGCTGGAATTGAACCAGAGTTTCGACAATTTATCGGTGAAAATGCATTATCAATTGATTTAATCAACATCGGACCTTTGGATGACTTACATGCACCAAAAGGGATAATTAAAAAGGCTCAGGAGCTTGCAGCTAAGGCGTTTGGTGCTGACTATACATACTTTTCAGTACAAGGGACCAGCGGAGCAATTATGACGATGGTTATGGCCGTTTGTGGACCTGGTGATAAAATCATTGTTCCTAGAAATGTTCATAAATCCATTATGAGTGCTATCGTCTTTTCAGGTGCAATACCTATATTTATCCATCCAGAAATCGATAAAGAATTAGGAATATCACACGGAATTACGATAGATGCTGTTGAAAAAGCATTAGAACAAAATCCTGATGCAAAAGGGGTTCTAGTAATTAATCCAACTTATTTTGGAATCTCTGCAGATTTAAAAAAAATTGTTGAGATTGCCCATTCATATAATGTTCCTGTTTTAGTTGATGAAGCACACGGAGTTCATATTCATTTTCATGAAGATTTACCGATGAGCGCAATGCAGGCTGGAGCAGATATTGCGGCAACTAGTGTCCATAAGCTAGGTGGCTCGATGACTCAGAGCTCCATATTAAATGTAAGAAAGGGGTTAGTTTCCCCACAACGAGTACAATCTATTTTGAGCATGTTAACAACGACATCTACATCCTATCTATTATTAGCATCACTCGATGTTGCAAGAAAACAGTTAGCAACGAAAGGTCATGAATTAATTGAAAGAACGATTCAATTAGCTAATTACACTCGAGAAAAAATAAATGAAATTGATGACATATATTGTGTTGGAAAAGAAATATTAGGGACGAAAGCAACTTTTGATTATGACCCTACAAAATTAATCATTCCTGTTTATAAATTAGGAATTTCCGGTTACGATGTAGAGAATTGGTTACGGAACAATTATCAAATTGAAGTTGAATTATCAGATCTCTATAATATTCTTTGTATCATAACACCAGGTGATACAAAAGAGGATGTTGATACATTAGTCCATGCACTTAAGGAGCTTTCGACTAGTGTTCATAAAACCAAAAATATATCAAATGAAAAAGCTCACATTTTATTACCAGATATCCCTGTTTTAGCTTTAACACCTCGTGATGCTTTTTATTCTGAAACAGAGGTTGTTGATTTTAATGACTCTGCGGGTAGAATCATTGCCGAGTTTATTATGGTTTACCCACCAGGAATACCGATTTTTATTCCAGGTGAGATTATTTCAGAAGATAATCTAACATATATTAAGAAAAACCTTGAGGTTGGATTACCAGTTCAAGGTCCAGAAGATCCATCTTTAAAAACAATCAGGGTAATAAAGGAACATCGCGCAATTAAATAAACAAGCTTTCAATCAGTGTATTGCAAATCAAAAAATGTGAGGAAATTCTCCTCACATTTTTTATTTAATGTACAGTTTTAACTATTAATTCACTTATTTCCGACTTTCATTCCTACATTCGTGATGATCACATTTTCCATATAACGTTGTGACTTTCTCCCCATCTAGATGGCCGATTGTAGAGTTACAGTTTTGACATACAATTGTACACATGCCCATACCCCTTTCAATCAAATATTCACTTTCAAAGCAAATGAAAGCGTTTAACGAATCGTTATATCTAATAATATGACCTTCGAAACTTACTAAGAACATATATATAACATATTTAAAGAGTTTTTCTCAATATTTTGAGGACATAATAAAAATTCGTGAGAAAATATGATAACTGTATAAATATACTCTTTCTAACTATTTAATAAATAAGTGGAAAATAATTTGTGAACATAGCATAAAAATTGATAAACTCACCAACGTTATAACAATTGCATCTCTTCTAGACTTTATTAGTGTTAATGCGATTAAATAAGCCAAATAGAAAAAAATTGTTAAGAGGATTGTTTTCGAGATAAGACCGTCCTTTTTTGATAACCACGATACTAAATAATAACTACTCCATAGAATAAGATGATAACAATATATACTGGAACATAACTTCACATCCCCTTCTCCCCTTCCTATCACTTATAAAAGTCTATTCATTTTCTTCTAAAATCATCCATTGTTTCAGACTAGTTTCAATTCAATAATAGCCTACCGGGTAATTTTTCAATTTTGTAACATTTAGGTGACAATAGGAGGAAAATCCAATATTTATGATAAAATAGGTTTAATTTAACAGTGAAGAATCGTTTTTAGCCATTTAGACTTGTAATTTTACACTGAATAAGACCTAATGTGAGAATAAATAAAAGAGGTGGGCAAGGATGAAACGCTCAATACTCATTGCCTTCATTATACCAGTCATACTACTTTCTTCATGTGAAAATCAACTTTTTTCTAATACAATTCCTGATGATAACACAACTGAAGATATTCAATTATTATTTTTTTCTGATAATAAAGACGTGGAAAAAGAAGAAGTATATTACGATGCTTTAATACAGATTAAAAATGAGTTTCCAGAGTTATACAATATAGAATTCGCCTCAAAAAAAAGCCTTGAATGGAAATATAATATTGATGTCTATCCTTCCCTTATTGTTATCAATAAAAACGAGGAAGTGGTCGCAAAAATAGAAGGATATGTTGAAACAGAGGAAGAAATTATAAATCCAATTGTTCAGGCATTATCAAATAATGGAAGCTAGAAGCAAACGTCTAAACGCAGTCTAACAAAGTGTTTAATTGTTCTAAATATAATACATACATGCTAGATTCTCATATAACATGTATTCTTAATGTTAATAAAAAGCTAGTAGTTCATTTGTGGAGAACTAGCAAATGAACATTATTAGAATTGGAATTAACCTTCAAGACAGCTTTAATGCAGTACCTTCTAAAAACTTTAGTTGAGTACTACGGAAGACAATACTTTAATATTTCTGATTTAAAGACTTGCTTAAAAGGGTTTGCTGATTGTAGTTGAAGAAGTATATGACTCCTGCCTTAGAGAGGCGTGCGTATATCATACGGTGACCGAAGCCATAGGAGCATACTTAGAACAGGCTCTCGCACTACCCCAGCGAAACACTAAAGCCTCCAGTGGTAATCAACAAACCTATCTAAAAAAGGAGATTACAGTTCAAACTGCAATCTCCTTTTTATATAGCTCTCAAAAAAACTATCCCTTGAATAACAAGGAATAGTTTTTTTATATATTATTTTACAATATGGATAGGACTACCAATAGCAACTTCAGCAGCTTCCATTGTAATCTCACCTAATGTTGGGTGAGCATGAATAGTCATCGCAATATCCTCAGCAGTCATTCCAGCTTCGATTGCTAAGCTTAATTCTGAAATCATATCTGATGCACTTGGACCAGCAATTTGTGCACCGATAACTAATCCATCCTCTTTACGTGTAACAAGTTTTAAGAAACCATCTGTGTCATTTAAAGATAGCGCACGACCATTTGCAGCAAATGGGAACTTCGCAGCAACTACTTCAATACCTTCTGCTTTTGCACTTGCTTCAGTATAACCAACAGTAGCCAATTCAGGCTCAGAGAATACAACCGCAGGAATTCCTAAATAATCAATTTCTGCTTTTTCTCCAGCAATTGCTTCTGCAGCGATTTTTCCTTCGTATGAAGCTTTATGAGCTAATTGAGGACCTTCAACGATATCACCAATTGCATAAATGTTAGGTACATTTGTACGACATTGCTTGTCAATTTTAATGATACCTCTCTCAGTCATTTCAACACCAACTTGTTCTAAACCAAGCTCATCAGTGTTTGGACGACGACCAACAGAAACTAAAAGGTAATCTGCTTCAACTACTTTTTCTTCACCATTGATTTCAAATGTTACTTTAACGCCAGTTTCAGACTCTTCAACACTTTTAGCAGATGCTTTTGTGAAAATTTCAGCACCTTTTTTCTTAAGGTTACGAGTCACAATTGAAGTCATTTGCTTCTCAAAACCAACTAAAATATCGTCAGCAGCTTCAATAAATGTAACTTCAGTACCAAAGTTAGCATATGCAGAACCTAGCTCGATACCAATTACTCCACCACCGATAACAACAAGCTTTTTCGGAATTTCCGGTAAATTTAACGCACCTGTTGAATCGATAACTCGTTTAGAGAATTTAAATGTTGGGATTTCAACTGGACGAGAACCTGTTGCAATAATTACATTTTTAAATTTATATGTCTGAGAACTTTTTTCGTCCATAACTTTTACAGTTTCACTGTCAACGAAATATGCTTCTCCGTATACAACATCTACTTTATTACCTTTAAGTAATCCAGCAACTCCACCTGTAAGCTTCTTCACAACGCCTTGCTTGAATTCTTGCACTTTAGAAAAGTCAACTGTTACATTCTCAGCTTTAATTCCAAATTGCTCTGAATGTTTCGCATGCTCATAACGGTGTCCTGCAGAAATTAACGCTTTAGAAGGAATACATCCAACATTTAAACATACGCCACCTAAAGTAGCCTTTTCTACAACTGTTACTTTTTGGCCTAATTGTGCAGCACGAATTGCAGCTACATATCCGCCAGGACCTGCTCCAATTACAAGAGTATCTGTTTCAATTGGGAAATCACCTACTACCATCGATTACGCCTCCATTAAAATTAGTTGTGGATCATTTAGTAAACGCTTGATGTGGTTAAGAGCATTTTGTGCTGTTGCTCCATCGATCATTCTGTGGTCGAAGCTTAATGATAAAGCTAAAACAGGAGCTACAACAATTTCTCCGTCACGAACAACTGGTTTTTCAGCAATACGACCAATACCTAAAATTGCAACTTCAGGATGATTGATTACTGGAGTAAACCATTGACCACCAGCTGAACCAATATTAGAGATTGTGCAAGAAGCACCTTTCATTTCGTTTGGAGCTAGCTTACCATCACGTGCTTTTGTAGCTAATCCATTAATTTCATCTGAAATTTCAAATACAGATTTACGCTCAGCGTTTTTAACAACTGGTACAAGTAGACCTTTTTCAGTATCTGCAGCAATACCAATGTTGTAGTAATGCTTTTGAACAACTTCATCTGTAGAATCATCTAATGATGTATTTAATACAGGATACTTTTTAAGTGCTGAAGTAAGAGCTTTAACAACATATGGTAAATAAGTTAACTTAATACCTTGCTCTGCAGCAACAGCTTTGAATTGCTTACGATGTGCAACAAGCTTTGTAACATCTACTTCATCCATTAATGTTACGTGTGGAGCAGTATGCTTAGAATTAACCATTGCTTTTGCAATTGCACGACGGATTGGGCTCATTTTTTCACGAGTTTCTGGTAAATCGCCTTCAGGAATAGCAATTGTAGCAGGTGCAGCTTGTTTTTCTTCTTTTGCAGTTGGCGCGTCTGTTGCAGCAGCTGGTGCTGTACCACCTTGTAAGAATGCATCAATATCAGCTTTCATTACACGTCCATTTTTACCAGTTCCTGAAACAAGACGAATATCAACATCTTTTTCACGAGCATATTTACGAACTGATGGCATTGCAATTACGCGTTTGCTTGGATCAACTTCAGCTTCAGCAGTTGCTTGAGCAGCTTCAGGAGCTGGTGCAGCAGCTTCTTGCTTCACTTCTTCTTTCGGCTCGTCATCACCATGGTCACCTTTAAATTTCAAATCTTCATATCCTGGTGCATCAAAAGTGATAATTGTTTGACCAACTGTAGCAACTGTACCTTCTTCAACATTTACTTCTGTTACAGTTCCTTTTACAGGTGAAGGAATTTCAACAACCGCTTTATCGTTTTGTACTTCTGCTAGTACATCATCTTCTTCAACTTTGTCACCTGGTTTAACAAACCATTTAACGATTTCACCTTCATGAATACCTTCTCCGATGTCAGGCAGTTTAAATTCGAATGCCAAATCATTCGACCTCCTTGTTGTAATAAAGTGAGATGATTGCTTAATACATCATTCATTTATCCACATGCATGAATGAGATGAGTGTAGATAAATCTCTCATTCATGCAGTGCTATTTTTTAAGCTTTTACAAAAAGTAAATTTGTATTAAGCAAGTGATTATTTATCTAAAATTAGAAGTTCATAACTTTCTTAGCTGTTTCAATAACATCTTTATATGTTGGTAACCAAACGTTTTCTGCTTCTGTAAATGCATAAACAGTATCAGGAGCTGCAACGCGAAGAACTGGTGCTTCTAAGCTTAAAATTGCACGTTCAGTAATTTCTGCAACAACGCTTGCACCGATACCAGCTTGTTTTTGAGCTTCTTGTACAACCATAGCGCGACCAGTCTTTTCAACAGATGCAATAATTGTATCAATATCTAATGGACTAATTGTACGAAGGTCAACAACTTCTACAGAAATTCCTTCTTTTTCTAATTCTTCAGCAGCTTTTAATGACTCATGAACCATTGCTCCATAAGTAATGATTGATAAATCAGTTCCTTCACGTTTAACATCTGCCTTACCAATTTCAATTGTATATTCCTCTTCCGGTACTTCTTCACGGAATGAGCGGTATAATTTCATATGCTCTAAAAATACAACAGGGTCATTGTCACGAATAGCGGAAATTAACAATCCTTTTGCATCATATGGAGTAGAAGGAATAACAACTTTCAAACCAGGTTGTTGAGCAACTAATCCTTCTAAGCTATCTGCATGCAATTCAGGTGTATGTACGAATCCACCGAATGGTGAACGAATTGTAACTGGTGCATTCCAACGACCACCTGAACGGTAGCGCATACGAGCCAATTGTCCGCTTAAAGAATCCATTACTTCGTAAACAAATCCGAAGAATTGAATTTCCATTACTGGACGGAATCCAGTAATACCAAGTCCAACTGTAAGACCACCAATACCAGATTCAGCAAGCGGAGTATCGAATACACGATCCTCACCAAATTCTTTTTGAAGTCCTTCCGTTGCACGGAATACGCCACCATTTAAGCCAACGTCTTCTCCATAAACGAGGACGTTTTCATCGTTTTTTAGCTCTGTGCGAAGAGCATCTGTAATGGCCTGAATCATTGTCATTTGTGCCATGGCTTATTTCGACTCCTTTTCTTTGTAAATTTCATATTGTTCTTTTAGGTTAGCTGGCATTTCTTCGTACATGATTTCCATTAAGTCAGTAACCTTTTGTTTTGGATATTTATCAGCTTTTTGAATCGCTTCTTTAATATCTTCTTTAGCTTGTTCAATTGTTTTATTTTCTTCTTCTTCATTCCAAATACCTTTAGCTTCAAGGTACTTACGGAAACGTACTAATGGGTCTTTCGCTGCCCATTCATTTTCAGTTTCTTTTGTACGGTAACGAGTTGGATCATCACCAGCCATTGTATGTGGTCCGTAACGGAAAGTAAGTGTTTCAATTAATGTTGGACCTTCTCCGTTAATTGCACGTTCACGAGCATCGCGTACAGCTGCATATACAGCTAACGGATCCATACCATCAACTTGAACACCTACAATACCAGCTGCAACAGCTTTTTGTGCAATTGTTTGTGCTGCAGATTGTTTTTCTACAGGTGTTGAAATTGCATAACGGTTATTTTGAACAACGAAAATTGCAGGAGCTTTAAATGCACCAGCAAAGTTAATTCCTTCATAGAAGTCACCTTGAGATGCTCCACCATCACCAGTATAAGTGATTGCAACAGCTTGTTTGCCTTTTTTCTTCAATCCAAGAGCTACACCAGCCGTTTGAATATATTGAGCACCAATAATGATTTGTGGTGAAAGACAATTTACACCTTCAGGCATTTGGTTGCCGTGGAAATGTCCTCTAGAGAATAAGAATGCTTGATACAATGGAAGTCCATGCCAAATGATTTGTGGAACATCACGATATCCAGGTAAAATCCAGTCTTCTTTTTCTAATGCAAATTGTGATGCTAGTTGAGAAGCTTCTTGACCAGCAGTTGGTGCATAGAAACCTAGACGACCTTGACGGTTTAAAGAAATTGAACGTTGGTCTAAAATGCGTGTGTAAACCATACGGCGCATTAATTCTTTTAATTGCTCATCAGTAAGATCAGGCATAGCTGCTTCATTAACAACTTTACCCTCTTCATTTAAAATTTGTAACGTTTCGAACTGCTTAGAAATCGCTTCAAACTGCTTTTTACTGTCAACAACAGCATTTTTAGTTTTTGCAGCCATCTTATAACCTCTTCCTTTCCTTATTTAAGAGTGTTTGTTTCGGAGCATAATTGGAAGTAGATTTTGTAAATGATACTACTATCCTCTTATGACCTTAACTTTTTTAGTTAGTAAGAGAATTCCTTTAAGCACAGCATTAGGTTACCCTAAATTATGTTTCATGACACATTTTTTTGAATTCATACCTACCTACTTAATTTACCACTCATGAGATGAGTTAATCTCTCTATGTATGGTTTAAGAAATGAGAATCGATATTCTGTATTAGTTGCTATAATTTATGAACTAATACAACTATGAATAATTCATTATCAAGTTTACACCAATGTTTTTACGTCCGTCAATTAGTTTGCATAAGGTTTTTTAAAAGTTTTTCTAACTATTACGATTTAAAATTTAACCTTTCTTTTATATCTGTATTATTACAAAAAGGAAATCTGTTATAGTTTTTTATAGTACAGTTTATCTTTCGAAAAAGTCTGAATCATCTAACGCTTTTTATTTACTTAAAATTTCATTTTTGTATTCCTTACGTCATAGTAAACGATTTATTAACGATACTTGCCTATATCGATTTTTTTTGAATAAAATATTATTTTAACAAAAGAAATGTTTCCTACATGTGAAGCTACTTAGTTCATAATACATTTATAAATAAAAAAACCAATCATAAAGATTGGCTTTTATTTTTTATTCATCAGTTTCTTTAACATTCAATTCTGCAGCTTTATAAAAATCCATTTTTTGCTGATTATACTGTTCAGTAAATTTATTGAACGACTCGTTCTTTTCCATCACTTTTTGGTAAGTTTCATTAATTTTCGCCGTTTGTGCTTCGAGATCTTCAATAGTTAAATCTTCTTTTTGTAGCATTGTATATAGCTCTTTATCTAACGTAATAGAATTTTTATATAATTTATAAAGCTCTTCATATGCAGAATAACGCTCCTCCATTGTTTCCTTTAGCTGGTTTGCTTTTTCTAACAAATCTTTATCCTCAATTTGCTCAATCTGTTCATCAATGGATTCGAATTCCTTTTTTGATGCCATAATGCTTTCATATTCACTGTCAATTTTTGATTCTCTGTCTTCAACAAGGGTCACGGCTTCTTTTGAAAGCTCTACTACCTTATTAAATTCATCCATACCTAAATCCATAATTTGATTATAAATTTCAGATTCCTTTTTCTCTAATTCTAAAAGCGGTGATTGTTGTTTTTCAAATTCACCCTCAAGCTTAACAACTTCCTCAAGAGTGGTATATATTTTCTCTTCAGGAGATGGACCAAAACAGCCTGCTAAAAGAGTGACGAAAAGACAAGAAATAAACAAAATAAAAATCCGCTTATGTTTATAGTTAAACAACAAAAGTATTCCCCCTATCATTTCATTTCTACTATAATCTGTAAAAGACATTTTTACAATTAGTAATCTATTATTTTCATTTAATCCGATTAACTACTTACATATTTATTTAATTTTGCCATACTTCTAGAAGGTTGTCCTTTTTTAAAGGCTAAATATATTGTCATAAATATGATTTATTTATCGAGATTAGACCTATGTTATTCAAATTTTAGTACTAAAAAATAAATTTCGCGAATGATAAATAGTAACTAAACAGATGTAGTTATCTTACAATTAGTTTATACCTATTTAATAAAATCTTTTTCAAAATATTTATGTTTTAAGCTATACTTTGTAAAGATTGCAGCGTAAGTGACAGCCTCCTACAGGATGTGTCGGATTGGTGGGTCCTACAAGAAGGCACACCACCTGCTGTACGATGAATTTAATCAGACTAACTACGAAAAAAGCCCAAATGAAAGAAAATGATTTATACTCATTTCTTCCCGATTTTTATTTCTTCCGTTATAATTTATTTACTGAATCGTTTAACTTATTGTTTAAAAAGCAATTTGAATTACAAACGTTTATCAAATAAGGAGTGTTACATCATGATAACGATGAAAGACATTATACGAGAAGGACATCCTACATTGCGTAAAGTAGCTGAGGAAGTCATTCTACCTGCTTCAGAAGAGGAAAAAGAAATTCTTGCAAATATGCTTGAATTCGTGAAAAATAGTCAAGACCCTGAAGTTGCAGAAAAATATAATCTACGTCCGGGTATTGGCCTTGCCGCACCACAAATAAATGTTTCAAAACGGATGATTGCGATATATGTTGAGGATGAAAAAGGTGTGCAACATAGCTATGCACTATTTAATCCTAAGATTGTTAGCCATTCTATTGAAAAAAGCTTTTTAAGTAACGGTGAAGGTTGTTTATCTGTTGACCGAGCAATACCTGGTATTGTTCCTCGATATGCACGTATCCGTGTAAAAGCTACTACACTTGAAGGCGAGCAAATCGATATTCGTTTAAAAGGATTACTAGCAGTTGTATTCCAACATGAAATAGACCACTTAAACGGAGTTATGTTTTATGACCATATTAATGATGAAAATCCATTTTTAGAACCTGAAAACGCTATTGCAATTGGTCGATAATCGTGAATAAAAAAAGACGTGACCTTATAAAATGTCCATCACTAGGGTACATTTTATATAGTCACGTTTTTTTATTTTTCAACCTATATCTCTGAGGAAACATGAAAGAAATCGACTTTGAACAAAAGAATAACTGCACATTATTCTTTTTCCATGATTACCCATGTAAATGATTCGAACGCTTTACATATACTATCAGTAAAAGCAGCACATCTTGAGCGGAAATATCACAATTTAAATGTGGGAGGTAGTCATAATGCTAAAAAAACTTAAAGATTCATTAAGAAAACAATGGAAACATTTATTAAAACGTAAAACAATTGCATAAAACCGATAAATTTCTCGTCTGATAAATTATAAAGCGAAAATCATTATTTTTATTGTTCATTTTTCAAAATACATTTGTAAATCATTCGATTTTTTTGTTACTATTAATGAATTTCACTTTAATAATATGATAAATTGTTTTGTGCATATTCCCTACTAGGGTTGGCTTGTTCGCCATTATCGAATATAATAGAAAAAGTTAGTCTAACATACGGAAGTTAAGGAGAGATTTGGCAAATGATTTTCAAAGTATATTTTCAGGACAAGATTACAGAGGTACCTGTTCGCGAAAGAACAAACACTCTTTATATTAATGCTACTTCTGAAGGAGAAGTTCGCTCTAAATTAAAAGACCGTCCTTATAATATTGAATTCGTAACTCCTATTGATGGAGCGTATTTAGCTTACGAAGAACAAAGCGAAAACTTTAAAGTATTGGAGATTTGATTGTATGAAATTTGTTAAAAACGACCAAGTAGCTGTTTTTGCCTTAGGCGGACTCGGTGAAATTGGTAAAAACACGTACGGTGTTCAATTTCAAGATGAAATTATCTTAATTGACGCTGGTATTAAGTTTCCTGAGGATGAGCTCCTAGGAATTGATTATGTAATCCCTGATTACACGTACCTTACAAAAAATGAGGATAAAATTAAAGGCTTATTTATTACGCACGGACATGAAGACCATATCGGCGGTATTCCTTATTTATTACGCCAAGTAAATATACCAATATACGGTGGAAAACTTGCACTCGGTCTTTTAAGAAATAAGCTTGAAGAACATGGACTATTGCGCCAAACAAAATTAATTGAAATTCAGGAAGATGACATAATAAAGTTCCGTAAAACATCGGTTACTTTTTTTAGAACGACACATAGTATCCCTGATTCTTATGGAATTGTTGTAAAGACACCACCAGGCAATATAGTACATACAGGCGACTTTAAATTTGACTTTACTCCTGTTGGTGAACCGGCAAATTTAACAAAAATGGCAGAAATCGGCAAAGATGGTGTTCTCTGCTTACTATCTGATAGTACAAATAGTGAAGTTCCTCATTTCACGATGTCCGAAAGACGAGTTGGTGATAGTATTCAGGAAATTTTCCGGAAAGTTGATGGAAGAATTATTTTTGCAACGTTTGCATCAAATATTCATCGTCTCCAACAAGTAGTTGAGGCAGCTGTTTCATCAAACCGTAAAATAGCTGTTTTTGGTAGAAGTATGGAAGCAGCTATCCAAATAGGTCAAGAATTAGGTTATATTAATTGTCCGAAAGATACATTTGTTGATGCACATGAAATTAATCGATTGCCAGCTCACCGTGTTTGTATTTTATGTACAGGTAGTCAAGGTGAACCAATGGCTGCTTTATCAAGAATCGCGAATGGAACACATCGTCAAATACAAATTATTCCAGGGGATAATGTTGTTTTTTCATCTTCACCAATCCCTGGCAATGCGTTAAGTGTAAGCAAAACAATTAACCAGCTTTTCCGTGCTGGCGCTGAAGTAATTCATGGATCATTGAATGATATTCATACATCTGGTCATGGTGGCCAACAAGAGCAAAAATTAATGCTACGATTAATGAAACCAAAATACTTCATGCCTATTCATGGAGAATACCGGATGCAAAAACTGCATGCTAAGCTTGCAGTTGATTGTGGTGTTAAGGAAGAAAATTGCTTCATTATGGATAATGGTGAAGTGTTAGCAATTGGTGACCATGAAGTTGGTGTTGCTGGTAAAATCCCGTCTGGGTCAGTTTACATTGACGGTAGTGGTATCGGCGATATTGGTAATATCGTTTTACGTGATCGTCGTATTCTTTCAGAAGAAGGCTTAGTTATTGTAGTTGTAAGCATCAATATGAAGGATTTCAAAATTGCTGCAGGTCCTGATATTATTTCTCGAGGCTTTGTGTATATGCGCGAATCTGGAGATTTAATTAATGATGCCCAATCACTTATAACGAAACATTTAAATAAAATTATGGAGCGTCGTACGAGTCAATGGTCTGAAATTAAAAATGAAATTACAGACACGTTAGCTCCATTCCTATACGAGAAAACGAAACGTCGTCCAATGATTCTTCCAATTATTATGGAAGTGTAATAAATATTCAAGTATTGAATAAAGGGTGTTGACAATTTTGTCAACACCCTTATTTTAATCACCGAGCAAACGCTTTTCAAAACGATTAATATCGCTATCTGCCCCTATTACAATTAATACATCGTGCTTTTGGATTTTTTCATTTGCTTGAGGAGATACAATAATCTCTTTGTTTCTTTTAATCGCTACAATATTTACTCCATATCTTGCCCGAACATCTAATTCAATAATGGAATGACCGTGGATTTTTTCATTTGCACTAATCTCGACAATACTATGCTCATCAGATAACTCCAAATAATCAAGAACATTATTAGAAACAATTTTATGAGCAATTCTTTTCCCCATATCTCTTTCAGGATGTACAATTCGATCGGCCCCAATTTTCGACAATACCTTTTCATGATAATCATTAGTAGCTTTAACAGTGATATCCTTTACCCCTAGCTCCTTCAAAATAATTGTCGTAAGAATACTTGCCTGTATATTATCACCTATAGCAACAATGACATGGTCAAAATTTCTAATTCCAAGGCTTTTTAATACCGTTTCATCTGTTGTATCTCCTACAACCGCATGTGAAGCAATATTTGCATAAGCATTTACCTTATCTTCATCTATATCTATTGCCATTACTTCTAAACCTTCATCGCTTAATGCCTGACAAATACTACCTCCAAATCGACCTAGTCCAATTACTGCAAATTCTTTTTTCAAAATAATAACCTCCAAAACCTATGAAATCACCGATAATAAGAAGTGCTGCAGCGTCTTATAGCATGACGTTACATAAGAGAAATCTAAAAACATAAAGAGCGATTACTTGTAGTCTTATTGTATAAGTTTACTAGACGCTATAACTATTAACGAATTAATAATAAATGATTTATATTTTTCTAACCTATAAAAAATCGTACCATAACTTTATACGTTTTGACAGGGGGCAGCCAAGATAATATAAACCAACTCTTTCTTATGATAAAATACTACTGTTACAAAAAAGTTTTGGAGGTTACACATGAAGAAGCTATACGTAACACTCTTTCCATATATTATTGGTAGTTGTGGAGGCCTAATATTTAGTGCACTCAATATTCCACTCCCCTGGATATTGGGTCCAATGATTTTCCTCATTACTTTACGTTCTCTTAATTCAAAGCAAACTCAGTATGTACAACCATTGCTTTTTAAAAATATTTCTTTAAGTATTTTAGGAATAAGTTTCGGACTTTCTTTCACTAAGGATACCTTTTTAACGGTTGCTCCTTATGTAGCTCCATTTCTTATTGCAACGATCGTCTTAATTTCCTTTAGTATCATAAATGGATTAATGATAAGCAAATTGGTTAAAATTGACCGAAACACAAGTATATTTGCATCTATTCCCGGTGGTTTAACTGAAATGGTTACTGCAAGTGAATCGTTAAATGCAAATTCTTCTTTAGTAACCATCTTTCAAACAGTAAGACTGCTTACTGTCGTATTTTTTGTACCGTTTACTATATTGCATATGTTTGAACCTCAACAACGTGGAACTTTGATTGATACAATCACAAACAATGCTTCCTTTTTTTCGTTCGGCTGGTTTATCCTTGCTGGTTTAAGTGGTTACCTATTTAAATCATTTTTACCTGCTTCATACGTGATCGGTCCCCTTCTGACAACAGCAATGATGAATATCATCGGTATTTCATTACCGTCTTTCCCTAATATTGTGTTGGTTTTTGCACAATTAACAATTGGTATAAGCTTTGGTTTAATGATAACGTTTAAGGATTTAAAAATTGGTGGAAAATATTGCGGATTATATTTTTTAACTACACTTCTTCTAATAGGGGCTAGCTTTGGAATTGGTTATTTATTTACATTATTCACTGATTTGGATACAGGCACAGCGATGTTATCATTTGCTCCAGGTGGACTAGTTGAGATGGTATTAACTGCATCAAGCATTGGTGCCGACCCGGCAGTCGTAAGTTCTTTACAATTTATACGATTATTATTTATTATTAGTGTTTTACCTAGCTTATTAAAATTCGGGTTAAAGAAAATAACCTATGAAAGAATATAAAAAATAAATTTATTTAAACTTGAACAATATTAATTTTTTTAATATGAATATAACAATGGTCCAAATCGTTTTCACTCACGATTTGGACCATTGCTTGTCGTCTATTTAGTTATAGTCGTTGACTCCAAATTCATTTTACAAATCGTAGCTTTTATTTGAAAATAACTAATTTCATGCGGTAGTGCCTCTTTTAATGGTTTTAATAACTCTGTTCCTAGCTCATATATTTTCTCAACTATCATTGTTTCCTGCTCAGCTGTCACAATTTTTTCCCATTCAATAGGATGACCTTCTGTTATTGAACGAATAATATGATTCTGTATTGTGATTTCAGTAAAGCCTCTTGCTTTACTAATTTCTGAAACTGTCGATCCTTCTTTAAATAATTGATAGCTCAAAACATGACTAGCTGTCTTATCAGTATCTATATTTTGTTTAGTTTGCTTTACAACTGTATCTATCTCCTCTAACTCTGAAACAGTATCCTGTTGTAAAAATGCTCGGATTGCATGTAAAAATGCTTCTCCATATCTTTCAAGCTTTGTTTTTGCAACGCCTTTTACTTCTAAAAACTCATCATTTGTTGTTGGACACTTCTGACTCATATCTTTTAAACTGCTATCAGAAAAAATAATATATGGAGGCACAGAAAGTTGTGAGGCTAAGTTACGTCTCACTTGTTTGAGAACATCGAATAGGGCATCATTAGCTTCAATCGCTTGTATTTTCACTTGTTCTTTCTTAAAAACATGCTGTTTCTCAATTATTACCTTTCGAGCTTTATTTGTTAGCTCCAAGATTGGGTATTGGGCATTTGATAATGATAGATATCCTTCTGCAATAAGAAAATCTATAAATTCAACAATCTGCTTCTCCGTTTTATGTTTCATTAAGGAATATGTGGAAAGCTTATCAAACCCAAATTGACTAATCCGTTTGTTTTTTGATCCCTTTAAAACCTGGGCGACTAATGTCTTTCCGAAACGTTCGTCCATTCTTTTAATACATGAAAATACCATTAACGCCTCATCGGTAACATCAATTTTTTTTCGTGTATCACGACAGTTCATACATTTCCCACAATCTGATTCAGGAGTTTCCTCCCCAAAATATTCAACGATATATGTTTGAATACATCTTTCAGTGTGACAAAGATCAACCATTTGCTGTAATTTTTGATACTCAAGTATTTTTTTTGCATCGCTTAAAGTTGTCTGCTCAATTAAATACTTTTGAAGTTGAATATCCTGACCAGCAAACAATATCGTACATTCACTTATTTCACCATCACGTCCTGCACGTCCTGCTTCCTGATAATATGCCTCGATATTTTTAGGGAGATTATGATGAATAACATAACGAACATTTGATTTATTAATCCCCATCCCAAATGCATTTGTTGCAACCATAACGTCAATCTCATCATATAGGAATTGATCTTGCTGTTTAGTACGTTCCTTTTCAGATAAACCAGCATGATATTTACCTGCTTTTACACCATTTTTCGTTAAAAATAGATAAAGCTCATCTACTTCCCTTCTTGTAGCTGCATAAATAATCCCTGCTTGATTTTCGTTTGTTTTAATATATTTTGTGATAAAATCCCGTTTATTTTCACCTTTTATCACATTAAAAAGTAGGTTATCACGTCTAAAACCTGTTACAAATGTATTGTCTGAATTAATATCCAATAATTGACATATATCGTTTGTAACTTCCTTTGTTGCAGTTGCAGTTAAAGCAATAACAATTGGTTTTTGTTCAAAATCATGAATCATATTATTGATTCTTCGATAACTTGGTCGAAAATCATGCCCCCACTGTGATATACAATGTGCCTCATCTACTGCGACCATAGATACATGCAAATCTAAAATGATTGAGCAAAAGGAGGCAGATTCAAGGCGCTCTGGAGCAATATATACAATTTTATAAATCCCATTTCGGATATCTTCTAGACGTTCATTTAATTGATTAATTGTTAAGCTACTATTAATATATGTTGAAGGGATCCCTACTGTTTCTAAAGCATCCACCTGGTCTTTCATTAATGAAATGAGTGGAGAGACGACGATAGTTACACCATCCATAAGTAGTGCTGGGATTTGATAGCAGATTGATTTACCACCACCAGTTGGCATAATCGCCAACGTATCCTTACCCTTTAAAACATTTTCAATGATAGACTCTTGCCCTTTTCGAAATGATGAATAACCAAAATATTCTTTTAATTGCTCTTTTGCTTTTTGTAACATATTCAATTCTAGCTCCTTGTGGTTCTAGTCCTTTATCTATTTTCATCAATAATAGTATAACATGTTTCACATACACAGGTTCGACTATGAAAGTTCAGTCTTTTTCTAGTATTTTTTCATTCTCCATGCTGAAACATTTAAATATTGCCTGTAAGAGTTCTTTTTATTGAGAAAAATTTTCTTTTTAGATAAAAATATGGATCTTTTTTATCAATCTGATAACGATTATATTTCAGTATGATGACACTCCCCATAAAACAACAAAGTTCAACATATTTTATAAGAAAGAAGGAGAAAAGAGGTTTGATATATCATGTTATCTATGACAGAGCTAGGGATAGATTTAGGAACTGCAAATATATTAGTTTATAGTAAAAACAAAGGAATTTTATTAAATGAACCTTCAGTTGTAGCAATCGACTCAGAGACAAATAAAGTTTTGGCTGTAGGAACTGAAGCTAAAAATATGATCGGTAAAACTCCAGGAAAAATTGTTGCCGTTAGACCTTTAAAGGATGGGGTTATTGCTGACTATGATGTCACAACAGACATGTTAAAATACATCATGAAGCTTACTTCTCGTAAATTAGGCATGTCAATGAGAAAGCCAACTGTTGTTGTTTGTACGCCTTCTGGAGCAACCTCAGTTGAACGTAGAGCAATTCAAGATGCAATAAAAAGCTCGGGTGCAAAAGAGGTCCATTTAATAGAAGAACCAGTTGCCGCAGCTATTGGAGCAGACCTACCAGTAGATGAGCCAATTGCGAACGTTATCGTCGATATCGGCGGTGGTACAACAGAAGTTGCCATTATTTCATTTGGTGGAATCGTTTCCTGCCACTCAATTCGTATTGCAGGAGATCAATTAGACGAAGACATTATTCAATACATTCGTAAACAATACAATCTACTAATTGGTGAACGAACAGCCGAACAAATGAAAATGGAAATTGGCTATGCATTAATTAAACACGAAAAAGAAACTATGGATATACGTGGTCGTGATCTGGTAACAGGTTTACCAAAAACCATTACAGTATCTTCTTATGAAATGCAGGATGCCATGAAAGAATCACTTTATCACATTTTAGAAGCAATTCGTGCTACTTTAGAGGACTGTCCTCCAGAATTAAGTGGAGACATTGTCGATCGTGGTGTCATTTTAACTGGTGGAGGAGCACTTATGAAAGGAATTCAAGAGTGGTTAAGTGAAGAAATTGTTGTTCCTGTCCATATCGCACCTAATCCACTAGAATCAGTTGCAATCGGCACTGGAAAATCATTAACAGTAATTAATAAAATTCTAAAAGCTGCAAAATAAACAAGAATAAGTAAATCAAGCCTCATATACTTATCCTCATTCGCATTTATTACTATGATAGCTGCTTATGAGGTTTGATTTCTAAATTTAATTATAAGACGAAAAAAATCCGAACTATTATTTGAAATTTGAATTTCATATAAGTTCGGATTTTTTTAATGGCTTTGACAAAGCTCGATGTTCGCTTTTCATTTACGAGATTTTCGTTAAGCTTAAGCCTCGTTACAATTGTTATAGAAGCATGTGTAACAGCCACTTTTACCTAACCTCTTTTTTTACAAAAAATTTACACATTTATACACATCAAAATATTGCTTTATGAATATACTAGCTTTGGTTTAAATTCCATAACAACATTGATACAATTTAAAGCAATTTCATTTTTCGAATAAGTGTGTAAAATTGGGAGGTTTCTTTGTGAAAGATTTTAGTAGAAGAATTATTATTAGTTTGACTTTAGCGGTTATTATTATGGGTGGAATGAGCGTTTCACTCGCAAACATGCCAGCAGGTCCTTCAAATAATCATGAAGTTGTTCAAGTTCAGGGGGAGTAATGACATTTGAAAAAGACTGCATTACCTATTCAAATTTAACATGTTAATATGAGGAAGAGTTTTCTAGGGCACAAATAAACGAGCTATAAAAATAGACATTTATTACCCTCACTTTCCCTTACATAATCAAGCATTCAGGAATAGGCTCTGAAATCTATTCTTGAATGCTTTTACTTATTTTAACTATTCACGAAATGCACGATTTGCTAATAGTTTGTATGTAATATCATCTGAAGGTGGATTATGTAAACCTGCACGTACATCCCGATAATGTCTTTGCAACGCACTTGATGTGAAAAGGCTTTGACCGCCAACAACTCTCATAGCTATATCGACAACCTCTACAGCCATGTTTGTCACGCTTGTTTTGACGATTGCTAAATCATAGGCTAAAGATGCACGTTCCTCTTTTGACTCATCCCATTTTCTAGCTATTTGATACATAAGTGAACGTGCTGTTGTTAATTTTAGGTCAATCTCAGCAATTTTCCTACGCACTTCAGGTACATGCATGATTGGATGTGGAAGACTTGTCGGTTGATATGTTTTCGCAAATTTAACTGCTTCATTTCTTGCCGCAATTGCAATTCCGCTATAGCAAGCTGGTATATGCAATAACCATCCTTGTGCAGTAGGACGTTCTTTTTTTTCCTTACGTTCGACTAAAGCATCAAAAGGCACTTTTACTTGATCTAAAAGTAAGTCATCACTTCTAGTCCCTCGCATACCTAACGTATCCCATGTTTCCTCAATTGTTAAACCATTTGATGTTCTTGGGACGAGAAAATCGCCAATTTCACCTGTTTCTTCTATCGTTGCAGGAACAATAAAATAATCTAATGCTGGCGCAAGTGATGTAAAAATCTTTTTCCCTGTAATAATCCAACAATTTTCACCCTTTTTAGCAATCGTTTCAGGCTTCCCTCCCCGAGCAGGACTCCCAGAGTTTGGCTCAGTTGCAGCACTATTGATTAATTTATTTCCTGAAATAACCTCCTGACAAATTCTCTCATACGTACTTGATTTCCATTTTTTTGATTCATTTAAATTCATTAACAGCCCTAAATGCCAACCTAATGACAAAGCAGTTGCAGCATCACCTTGGGCAATTTTTTCTTGGACTAGTAAAAAGTCATATAGCGATGCTCCATCCCCACCGAGATTTTTAGGAATTGTTAGCTTTAAATATCCCTCTTCCTTAAGACGGGCAAAATTCTCAAAAGGAAATAATCCCTCTCTGTCATAATGGTCAGCACGTAATGAAAATTCGTCTGAAAGCTTCGTAGTTTTTTCTAATAATTCTTTTTGTTTTACTGTTAAAATAAATTGATCGTCTAAATAATTCAATATCTTCACCTCGATGTTTCTATTTTAATAATTTTTTAACGCAGCTCAAAGTAATTTAGCTTTATTTGCTATTTCTTTTCCTATAAATGATTATTTTGATAAAATAAATCATAACAGTTAAGAAATAATCTGAGATTTTCTAAAACTGTCTGTATTTGACCATATCTTATTATTTGGAGGTAAATCATATTGTCAACATTTCAACAAAACCTAGAAAAGTACGCTGAACTTGCTGTTCGCGTAGGTGTTAATATCCAACCTAATCAAAATTTAACGATCAATGCTTCAACAGAGGTAGCAGAATTTGTTCGGATCGTTGTAAGAAAAGCTTATGAGGCAGGTGCTCGCAATGTATATGTTGAATGGCATGATGACATTGTGTCAAGAACTCGCTATGAGCTTGCATCTGAAGAAGCATTAAGCGAATACCCTGAATGGAAAGCGAAGGGTCTTGAAACATTAGCTGAAAATGATGGTGCGTTTATGTCCATTATATCATCTGATCCAGACCTTTTAAGTGGAATTGATCCGAAACGTATTGCAGCTGCTGCTAAAGCATCAGGGATAGCTCTTACAAAATACCGAAATTATCTGCAAGCAGATAAAGCAAGTTGGACAGTAATTGCCGCTGCTTCCAAAGATTGGGCTGCAAAAGTCTTTCCGAATGAAGCTGGAGACAAGCAAGTCGAAAAACTATGGGAAGCAATCTTCCGAACTACTCGTACTGATCAGCCGGATCCAGTAAAAGCATGGAAAGAGCATGATCAAAATCTACACAATAAGGTTGATTATTTAAATAGTAAAAAATACAAAAAGCTTCAATACAAAGCACCTGGAACCGATTTAACCATTGAACTTCATGACACACATACTTGGGTTGGTGCAGGTAGTGAGAATGAAAAGGGAAATTTCTTTATGGCAAATATGCCAACTGAGGAAGTATTTACTGTGCCTTTACGAAATGGAGTTAACGGTGTCGTAAAAAGCACAAAGCCACTAAGCTATAGTGGGAATTTAATTGATAATTTTTCGTTAACCTTTGAAAATGGCAGAATCATTGATGTCAAAGCTGAAAAGGGTGAAGCAGTATTAAAGCAATTAGTTGAAACAGATGAAGGTTCACACTATTTAGGTGAGATCGCCCTTGTTGCACATGATTCGCCAATATCACAATCAGGTATTCTGTTTTACAATACTTTGTTTGACGAAAATGCCTCTAATCACTTAGCTATTGGAAATGGATATGCTTTCTGTGTTGAAGGCGGTAAAAAGATGTCTCGTGAAGAGTTAGAAAAGGTCGGGGTGAATTCAAGTATTACACATGTTGATTTCATGATCGGATCAGCAGAAATGGATATCGACGGAATTTTAGAGGACGGAACAAAAGAAGCAATCTTCCGAAATGGAACATGGGCATTTTAATTAAGTTGGGGATCTGATGACGATCCCCTTTTAGATCTTTTTGAAATGAGGAGAAATAGATGAAGCCTGTCGAGGTTTATATTTTATCAGGATTTTTAGGTGCAGGAAAAACAACATTATTGCAAAATATTCTGAGTCAGGAAAAACAGAATCAGCGAAAAATAGCTGTGATTATGAATGAATTAGGAGAAGTTTCAATTGATTCGAATGCAGTTGATAAAGATACACCACTTAAAGAATTGTTAAATGGCTGTGTTTGTTGTACGATTCAAGGTCAGCTTGAAGTACAACTAGATAATATGCTACGTGAATATGAGCTTGATGCTATTTATATTGAAACAACAGGTGTTGCTCATCCTATAGAAGTATTAGACTCTTGTTTGTCACCAATTTTTGCTGAAAAGCTTTCTGTACAAGCCATTATAACGATTGTTGATGCAAAGCGCTGGGAAAGTCGTTCAAGTTTAAGCATACAGCTCCGAAAGCTGCTACTTGAGCAAGTACAGCATGCAGATATTATATTGCTGAATAAAACCGATCAACTTTCAGAGATGAAAAAGGCAAGTTTAGTTGCGGAAATTCAAGCTTTAAACAGCAAAAGTAAACTATTAATGACTGAATTCGCAAGCGTTCCGTTAACACAGTTAAAACCGATGCAAAAGCCACTTAAAAGACAACATGAACAAGCACATGTACAAGAGCATTTACATATGAGAACCTATGTACATACATTTAACAAGCCTGTATCTTTGGAACAGTTTGAACAATTTTTAAAAGATATGCCAGAAACAATTTATCGAATTAAAGGTTATATTACCTTTACACATTCTGAGCTACCATTTCTTTTTCAATATTCATATGGCATGCCTCTATATATGAAGGAACAAATGAAACGGAAAAATACCCTCGTTTTTATAGGGGAAAATCTTAATCACCAACATTTAGTAGCAGATCTAAAAGCTTTAGAGTCAAATGAATAACAAAAGAGATAGTTTTCAAATAAAAAACACATTGAGTTATTTTTCTCAATGTGTTTTTTATTTGAAGCCACTTGTTGATTTATAAATAAGTATAGATTAAAAGGAAAATTTAAGGCTCTATAACAAATTCGACGCGACGATTTTTGAGTTGATCTTCAGGGTTCCCAGAATTCGGAACTATTGGATTTGCTTCTCCATACCCTGTAGCAATAAATTCAATATGATTCAATTGTTGCTGAGTTTGAAACTGCTCCATTAAATAATTTGCTCGGTCCTTCGTTAACTTCATATTAAAATTGTCGTCATCTTTGTCATCAGTATAAGCATTGATATTTACCTTTGTTTTATTCGGTAATTCGCTAAATACTTTAACTAAATGATTAAAGTTTTCAATAGCTCTGTCATGGTTTACTTGCTCATTCTTATCGTTTGATTCTTTCGGAAATTCAGTTTCATAGTAGTTAAATAACTCATCACCTTCCATACGAAGAATGATGGCATTTTCCTCCTCAATTACTTCTGCGTCAATTTGCTCAAAGTTTACATCAAATTTAACGTTCGATTGAATTTTCTGTCCAGGAGTTACTTCAGTTCCTTCAATTTCCACAATCTCCTCTACTACAGGCTCTTCAGTCGCTTGACAACCATATAAACTTATTACTAAAAAAAACAGAAAAAGGAAAAACTTATTTTTCAACAGAATATCACTCCATTGCTATTGCTATACATTTACTTTATATAGAAAATGTCTAAAAGTTCTCATTTTGTAAAAAATTCCGAGACATGAAAAAGAGGGTGACTCAAAAGGGTCTGAACCTTTGGTTTTGAGCCACCATCCTTTTTATAAATTAAGCATAAAGTTCCTTTACTTGCTTTTGAACATTTGCATCTTCTAAAAACTCATCATATGTCATTTGTTTATCAACAATTCCGTTTGGAGTCACTTCGATAATTCGGTTAGCAATTGTTTGAACGAATTGATGGTCATGTGAAGTGAATATCATAGCACCTTTATAGGCAACTAATCCATTATTTAGAGCTGTAATTGACTCTAAATCTAAGTGGTTTGTTGGCTCATCCAATAATAAAACATTTGCCCCACTTAACATCATTTTAGAAAGCATACAACGAACCTTTTCTCCTCCAGATAATACACTTGGCTTTTTCAATACCTCTTCACCTGAAAAAAGCATACGACCTAAAAATCCACGAAGAAAGCTTTCACTTTGGTCATTTGGAGAATACTGACGTAACCAATCCACTAGGCTTGGTTCATTACCAGAAAAATATTCGCTATTATCCTTTGGAAAGTAGCTTTGCGATGTTGTAACTCCCCATTTAAACGTACCGCTATCTGGCTCCATTTCGCCAGCCAAAATTTTAAATAGAGTTGTAATCGCAATTTCATTTCGACCAACTAACGCAATTTTATCTTCCTTATTCATAATAAAGCTAATGTTATCTAATACCTTTTCGCCATCAATTGTTTTAGAAAGTCCTTCCACTCGTAGGACATCATTCCCAATTTCACGGTCAGGTGTAAAGTTAACATAAGGATATCTGCGTGATGATGGTTGAATGTCATCAAGGGAAATTTTATCTAATAACTTTTTACGAGATGTAGCTTGTTTAGACTTAGATGCATTTGCACTAAATCGAGCGATAAAATTTTGCAGCTCTTTAATTTTTTCTTCTTTCTTCTTATTCGCCTCTTGTGATAATTTCAATGCTAATTGGCTAGATTCATACCAAAAATCGTAGTTTCCTACATAAATTTTAATTTTCGCGAAATCTAAATCAGCGATATGTGTACAAACTTTATTTAAGAAGTGACGGTCATGGGAAACAACAATAACTGTATTCTCAAAATTAATCAAAAATTCTTCAAGCCATTGAATCGCATGAATATCTAGATGGTTAGTAGGCTCGTCCAATAATAGAACGTCTGGCTCACCAAACAATGCCTGTGCTAATAAAACCTTTACCTTTTCTCCACCAGTTAAATCAGCCATTTTTTTCGAATGAAACTCCTCAGAAATCCCAAGTCCTTTTAACAGGATTGCAGCTTCACTTTCAGCTTCCCAACCGTTTAGTTCTGCAAATTCTCCTTCTAACTCAGCAGCTCTCATTCCATCTTCATCTGTAAAATCAGCTTTCATATAAATAGCATCTTTTTCTTGCATAACTTCATACAGACGTTTATGCCCCATTATAACCGTTTTAAGTACTTCATGTTCTTCATATTCGAAATGGTTTTGCTTTAATACCGCTAATCGTTCACCAGGTGCCATGCTTACTTCACCAGTTTGAGCTTCTATATCACCTGAAAGAATCTTTAAAAACGTTGATTTTCCAGCACCATTTGCACCGATTAAACCGTAACAATTTCCCGGAGTAAATTTAATATTAACATCTTCAAAAAGCTTGCGATCTCCAAATCGTAAGCTAACATTTGTAACTTGAATCATGAAACAGCCTCCAATACTTTAAACATCCTCTCCAATTATAACACTTACTAAAAGATTTTTATACTATCACCAATATATAGTGTTTCTTTTTGCGAAAAACTAATTAAGAAAACAACAAATGAGATAATTTAAAAAATAATTTTTAAAATTCATTATGCCTTTTACATAGTAAAAGCCTTGTTAGACAAGGCTTAAAATAATGTATATTTAATTTTCAAACAGCTTTTTGATTAGCATAATTAATCAAAAATGAGTTATTCAAATTACGCTTCCTTCCGTTTTTGTCTCCGTAAAACGATAAACATGAATATTAGCCCTGTTATGACTGTTGTTATCGCGGATGTCATCGCATTAACATTTGTCACAACAAATAACGAAGGAATATCCCCAACAACTGTGTCCTCCATTGTGAGGAAAATACATAAAAACATATTATTTGCTGCATGTGCTCCTATTGAGTATTCTGAACTGTTCGTTTTCACTGTAATATATGTCCAAATAAAGCCCATTGCTAAATAATCAACCGCTACCCAAAATGCTCCATGCTCCATCTCGGGATTAAAAAAGTGCAAACTCCCAAATATCCCACCAATAATAATTGTGAGGATAAGCGGATGTTTCGTGATTTTCCCGGCCCATTGCAATAAGAAACCTCTAAATAATAATTCTTCAGATGTTGTTTGTATTGGTACTAATAAGAAACATGCGACGACAAGCCATGCAAACCGTGATGCATCAAATTCATTAAAAGAGTAATCGTTTGGGAAAAGTGCAAAATCTAGTATTGAAAATATTGCCAATATAGCTAGTGAGATAAAGAAACCAAAAAATATTTTAGACCAATTCATTTTACTATAAGGCGTAATAAGTGAAATAAAACGTCTTTTTAAAATCGTTTTTACCGCTAGCCAAATTCCCAGAACTGTAATGATATTGACGATATGATAAAGGTAAAAATCCACCAATGGATCTGTTAAAAGGACCCCTTCATTGACCATTTCATCGAAATTAATCAAATCAGGGTTAATTAGTCCTGCGATTAACACTGCAATTAAATAGACAACTGTTCCAATAATAAGCATAAATGCTAATATGACGAGAAGCGAGCTTATGTACCGCCAATGTGTGTTTTTCCCCTCATTTACTGTAATAAATGATTTTGTCATGTAACCCCTCCTCTGAATCTACTTCAATAAGTATAACAATCTATTTTTAACAGTTTTTAACAACATTATCAATATTTTATAAGCGATTTTAATAAATTCTTTATAATCGGCTTCTCTTACCCCTTAAATCATCTCGTAATCTTCTTGATTCCTTTTGTACTCTGCGTGCTTCTTTTTACAGGAGTCTCTCACCTCAATGTTCTAAAAACGAATGACAAAAATTTTATAAAACCCAATAGAAAAAGTGGTTCACTGTAATGTTGAACCACTCTTTCATTTGACGTTGGATTTTATCACATATTCTTCATTTTCCTAAAAATATTCATGACGATGACCCATTTCATTGATGCCTTTCCAAAGTCTTTAATATCCCAATAACAGCTTAATATCGTATGACAATAACACCATTTAATCATTCTTTCCTTTGATAAATGAAGCTGTTTAGCAAATAGTTCGAGTCGTTCCGTAATCGTTTCCTCTACATTTTGTTCTGGGAGTTCATTCAACATATATTGCGTCACATCATATTCCTTTTCACCAATTAACCCCTTTGGATCGATCGCAACCCATGATTCCTTTCCAGAAGCGAGGACATTGTAATGATGTAAATCACCATGAAGCAAAGATAATTGATTAATCGTGCTCCCTAAATGAGCATATAATTTTTCCGCTTCAATCAGCATTTCTTTTGTTATTGGTCCGATTCCATTAGGGTGTGTTTTTCGGATGTTAGAAAATTCATTAATCCTTTGAAAAATGGTAGGGAGTTTTGTATTTTCAGGTGCAGGCTTCCATAATTTCTTCATTACTTTAGCGATAATCATCGTCGCTTGTTTATTGTCTTTGATCGTTGAAAGCTTTACACCAGGCTCAATACATTCTAAGAGCATTAACCCTTTATTTAAATCATAGTCGATTATTTTTGCAATTCCATCACCATCAAATAATGTTAAAGCTTCTACTTCATTATGTAATGCATCATTTCCCGGGACAACGAGCTTCAGAACCATCCTTCTACCATCCTTATGAAGAACTGGTGCGACGAAATTATAGGACAATTCATATGGAGATAAGACCTTAATCGACCATTGCTCCTCACATTCTTTAATTAAATCTGGAAATTTACGTAACCACCGTTCACCATGTTCCTTATGTACTGATTTTATTGTATAAATAAATTTTTCTGGTAACATCATGATTTACAGTTAATACAAATCAAACATATTAACAGGATGATTTAACTGTTTAAGATAATTGAATAACTGTGCACGATGGTGATACGTATGAGTAACGATTTCCATTAGCCATTTTATTTGGACATGGCCGCCTTGTTCATAGTAAAATGGCTTTGTTTTTTTATTCAATAGCTCATCCTCACTAAGTGAGTTGACGTAATTTTTTAAAACGCTAAGGTTCTCCTTCATCATTTCTCCTAACTTTTCTCGATCATTAACCTCCGCGATTTCCTTTTCTACTTTTTCATATTCCTCCATACTTTTTTCCAGCATGAGACAGGTTAAATCAGAGCGTGGAATTGCGATTAAATGGTGAACAAGCTCCTCTAGTGATCTCATATTTTTAGTTGGTCTAAATCCCCATTGCTTATCCTCTATTTTTAATAGTAAATTTGTAGTTGTTTTAACCGCTAATTCTAGCTCATCAAAGAGCATATTCGTAACTGCTTTTATCGAATTCATCTTTTGGAAAAATCCCCCTTCACTCATTTTCATAATTTCCTATTTTATACATTCAACATTTCACACAATTGTTCCTCCTTATTTAGTCGATTTAAAGAAGATATGATAAAATAATTTATTAGTGAAAGGAGAGTTCATCATGAAATTACATACATTAATCGAATACTGCCTACTTATCTTTATATCAGGTCTTTATTTTGCTTTTCTTGGTTTTCAATCAAAAGGATTGACATTCATTATCGGGGTAATCTTCCTTTATATTATTATCAATTTTTCTACGAAAAAATTTATTTCGAACTATTTGCCAATTGATAAAAAAATGTCCATTTTAATAAGTGTTTTGATGGTTTTAGGAACTGTTTTTGTCACGATGTTACTATTAACGCTCCTTGCGATTTAATCGTTAGTTTGATCAATTTTAGGTGGTTTTCCATTTTGTTTACGTCTCTTTATTACAAGAAGCCAAAATAGAAAGAGTAAACCACCTATTAGGATAAGAATTGGTAGACTTCCTACGAAAAGGACAAATAAGCTAGAGCCCGCCTGCAATAAAAAGTTTAAACTCTTCATAAATTGTTCCTTCGTTTTCTCCCAAGTATTTAAGTTTTCATTATCAAGTGATGGCACTTTTACCGAATCCTGTGTCATATAAATTGTAACCGTAGATAGCTCAACTTGATTAGAAAGATAATTCATCCTCCCTTTTATCTGTTCGATTTCTTCTTGGACAGTTGCCAAATCTGTTGAAATTTTTAACAAGTCTTCTGTCTTTTCTGCATTTTTCATAAAGTCTAATAAACGCGCTTCTACAACTTGCTTTGATTTCAAGCGAGATTCTAAGTCTACAAATTCCTCTGTTACATCCTGTCCAGTAATGTTTCGCTCGATTACCTTTGTACTTCCAGCTTCAACAGCTTGTATAAATGATTCAAATTTATTTTGTGGAATTCGGACAGTAATTGTCCCCTCTAAACCTTCATCTTCACCGATAGAGTTTGAATTAGAATTAACAATATAGCCGTTTGCTTCAGATAATTTTTGTTGAATAAGCTTTAATGTTTGCTCATAACTTTCAACTTTAATAGACAGGTTTGCTGTGTAAATAACCTTTCTTGCCTGTTGATTCATCTCCTTTATCTCAGCTGTTTCATTATCCTTTTGGTCCATATTAACTTCAGTTTCTGATTTCATATTTACATCTTGTTCCACTTCTGCTTGATTAGTAAGACTGCTTTTCGACTCCGCCTCTGATGGCGCTTTGTCAGCTTGACTGTTTTCTTCACTTGAATGGTTACTGCAACCTGTAAATAACATAATCAGTAAGCTAAGAGAAATGATTGAGAAAATTCTTTTCATCTAAATCATCCTTTTTAATTTTTTTAACGCTTACAGAAGTAGTCGAACCATATGTAAAAATGTTACAAAGAAAAGTAAAAGTTCCCTGTCCGTTATATAAATTTAAGAATGAGCTATTTCGCTTGTGTATCCAGTTTTTTCATCAAGCACCTTTGAGCTGTTTTAAAAAAAAGATAGAGGTTTTCCTCTATCTTTTTTATCGCTATTCTGTTTTACTAAAATGACTTAACGGAAAAAAAATAAATTCCGATTTACCTAAGATTCTATCTGATTCTATTAATCCAAGTCCATTGCGGCTATCCATGCTATCAAGGCGATTATCTCCCATAACGAAGTACTTATCTTCGGGAACTTCAATTTCTTCAAAATCGCTCGTTAGAAGCAAGCCCATTTCTTCCGCTTCCTCTTCATTAGCTGCTAAATAAGGCTCTGAAATCTTCTTTCCGTTAACATATACTTCTCCTTGTTCTGCACTAACCTTGTCTCCTGGTAAACCAATGATTCTTTTTACATAGCGAATATTTTCTTCTTTCCCTTCTATTATGACGATATCTCCCTTCTTAATTTCTCCGATATATTTCAATGTTTTATTTACAAAAAGGCGATCTCCATCTTTTAATGTCGGATCCATTGATGATCCTTCAACAACATATGGTTCAAATATAAAGAAACGAATGATAAGCGCAAGCCCAAGTGCAAAAACAATCGCCTTCGTCCATTCCCAAATTTTTGATTTTGAAGATACTGTTTCAGTTCGTGCCATGGTTGAATCCTCCTAATTAAATGCTTATCTCCATTATACCTATTTACGACTAATTATTTGCTATAAATAAAAAAAATCCTTTAACTTTTTATATTTTTTACAAAATAATCATATAAAGTGAAAAAATGGGGTTTGTTTTTTTGCGGTAGGTTTATTTCATCTATCCGTAATCTTGAAGACGTAACATATTTATTATTATTCTATATTAGCATGTTAAATTTGCTTTCGAGTAATTACGTTATTAGCATTGCACTATTTTTTTTATCAATACAAAATTACATATTCGAAGATCCATAGAGAGTTAGTATAAACCCAACATTCATTTCGTTAACTTTTCCATTATAATAGAAAAAAGGCCCAAATCTTCGTTTCAAGACTTGAGCCCTTATGTTTATTCGTTTACTGGTTTTTTTAAGATTCCTAACAAAATCGCAGTAACAATAGCACCGATTACAATTGCAACAAAATATAATACTGGATTCCCTTCGACAAGTGGTATTACGAAAGCTCCACCGTGAGGGGCACGAAGACCATTTCCAAAGAACATTGCTAACGCTCCGGCAACTGCTGAACCTGCGACTACTGAAGGAATAACACGTGCTGGATCAGAGGCTGCAAATGGAATAGCCCCCTCAGTAATAAATGAAGCTCCCATAATATAGCAAGTAATACCTGCCTCACGTTCACGTTTTGTAAATTTATTTCTAAAAATTGTTGTAGCAAGTGCAATTCCTAAAGGAGGAACCATTCCACCTGCCATAACAGCTGCATGTGGAGCAAAATTCCCAGCGTCAATCATCGCAATCCCGAAAGTAAATGCCGCTTTATTGATTGGACCACCCATATCAATCGCCATCATTCCGCCAAGAATTAAGCCAAGCAACACTAAATTTCCTGTACCTAAACCACCTAAAAAATCACTTATTAATAAATTTAATTCACTTACAGGTTTGTTTACTACAAAATACATAATCATTCCAACTGAAAATATCCCTAGTACTGGATAAAGAAGAACTGGTTTTATCCCTTCCAATGAAGCTGGAAGACCTGATAATAGTTTTTTCAATAGCACAATAACATAACCTGCTAAAAACCCTGCAATTAGTCCACCTAAAAATCCTGCTCCACCTTGTGCTGCCATAAATCCACCGACCATACCTGGTGCTAAACCTGGACGATCCGCAATGCTTAAAGCGATGAACCCAGCTAATACAGGAATCATTAACCCAAATGCATTTCCGCCACCAATTGTATTTAATGCTGCTGCAAACGCATTATAAGATTCATGATTAGGATCAGAAGCATGAATACCGAACATAAATGAGAGGGCAATTAAAATTCCGCCACCAACAACAAATGGGAGCATATTTGAAACACCATTCATTAAATGCTTATAAAATCCTGATCTTTCACTACCGCGATCTTCTTTTTTACCTTCACCATTTCCTTTATATATGGCTGCATCTTGCTTTAATGCACGTTCAATTAATTCTTGCGGTTTTCTGATTCCGTCAGCAACTGGAACAATGATTACGTGCTTCCCTTTAAAACGTTCCATTTCAACATTTTTGTCAGCTGCAACAATAATGGCAGTAGCCTCTTCAATCTCTGCATCTGTTAAGACATTTTTCGCCCCACCTGAACCGTTTGTCTCAACTTTAATTGATACATTCATTTCTTTTGCTTTTTCCTTTAAAGAATCAGCTGCCATATACGTATGCGCTATCCCCGTTGGACAAGCGGTAACTGCTAAGATTTTCCCACTATTCCCCGCAGGTGCTACTTCTTCTTCATCTTGCCTATCATATTTATCAATAATTGATAACACTTCTTCACTTATTTTTGCTTGTAATAGCTGGTCTCTCACTTCTTGCTTCATCAAAATTGAAGATAATTTCGACAACGCTTCCAAATGCGTGTTGTTCGCTCCTTCAGAGGCTGCAATCATAAAAAACAAATGACTTGGTTGCCCATCAAGTGCTTCATAATCAATTCCTGATTTAGATCGTCCAAAAGCAATCGCAGGACTTTTCACTGCGTTTGTTTTTGCATGGGGAATAGCAATACCATCACCAATACCAGTTGTACTTTGCTTCTCACGATTTAATACAGCTTTTTCATATTCTTCTTTGTTGTTTAATTTTCCAGCTGATTCTAATACGGTTACTAATTCAGAGATAACTTCTCCTTTTGAGCCAGAACCAAGATTTAGTTTTATTGTCTCTTTTGTTAAAAGCTCGGTTATTTTCATCGTTCTTCCCCCTTACATCTTTTTTACCTGTATTTGAGGTAATAATTCCTCAATTTTTTCTTTAGTACAAAGCTCCATTGAAAAAGCTGTAGCACTTCCTGAAGCAACGCCAATTTTAAAGGCTTCTTCTATCGGAGCGTTTTTTGTAAATGCACTTAAAAACCCACCTACGACCGAATCTCCGGCACCTACTGAATTAACCACATTTCCCTTTGGAACGTTTGCAATATAGCATTCGTTTTCAGTAACAAGTAAAGCACCCTTTTCTGCAAGAGAAACGATTACATTTTCAACACCTTGATTTACTAATTTTTTTGCATATACAAGTGCTTCCTCTGGAGATTGAATGTTAGTTTTAAATAAATCTCCAAGCTCGTGGTGGTTTGGTTTAATTAAATATGGTTTAAGTTGGACAACCTCTTCCAATGCATCACCTGAAACATCCGCAACAACTTTAATTTCTTTTTCCTTACATAAAGAAATAATTTTCTTATAAATTGTTGGTGGTAATGTTCCTGGAATACTACCAGCTAACACAACGATATCTTCCTTCGTCATTTTTTCAAATGCTTCCATGAATTCGCCTAACTGCTCATCTGAAATCATTGGGCCAAGTCCGTTAATTTCTGTTTCAACATTTGTCTTTAATTTAATATTAATTCTTGTGTCCCCAGAAACTTGAACAAAATTAGTGTTTATCTTTTCGTTAGCAAGGAAATCTTTAACAAATTGCCCTGTAAAGCCACCAATAAAACCTAAAGCGCTTGATTCGACTCCTAATCGATTCATAACTCGTGATACATTTATTCCCTTTCCACCCGGGAATTTAGTATCGTCAGTTGTTCGGTTCAAGGAACCAATTTCAAATTGTTCTACTCTTACGATGTAATCAACTGATGGATTCAATGTTACGGTGTAAATCATTTATTCACGACCTTTATTGCATTTATTTTTACAGTAAAGAACTAAAATACTCTGTATATAGCTTACGGAACTTTTATTTCGAATATAAATTGAGTTCAATCATTCAAAGCAAATCTTTTAATCTGAAATACCTAAGGATTATCTATTTATAAAGTCCTACTTAAAGATTAGAAAACTAGCATCTTATTTATTTCCACTCACTGTAAGCGAATACATCCGTTCCTTACACGTTTATTATACTTTCACCTCCCGTCAAAATCAATCATATTTTTTCATAAATAATCAAAAACATTCATTTTTCGACTATTTCTGATCGTTTATGATTATTTCAAATAAAAAAACGAGGGTGACTCAAAAGTTCTGACCCCTCTAATAAACACCAATATATAGTGAACTAACCTCGCCATTAGTCTGTATATTGTGTTTAACGGGTCTGAACCTTTGATTTTGAGCTATCCTCGTTTATCTATTCTATTCGTATCGTAATGCTTCAATTGGATTTAATCGTGCTGCTTTATTTGCTGGAAGCATTCCAAATACAACACCAATTATCATCGAGAATAACAAGCCTCCTACCACAACTTGCCAAGATATTAGTGATGGCCAGCCTGCAAACATAGAAACTATATTAGCTGCAACTGTTCCTAAAAGTATTCCAACGATTCCGCCGATTAATGTTAATGTAACAGATTCGATGAGGAATTGTGTGAGAATTTGACTTTTTGAAGCACCAAGCGCTTTTCGTATTCCAATTTCTCTTGTCCGTTCTGTAACAGAAACGAGCATAATATTCATCACACCTATTCCACCAACAACTAATGAAATTCCGGCGATCGAACCAATAATTAATGTCATTATCGTTGTAATTTGCCCGATACCTTCTGCCATCTCCTCCATATTAAACACTTTGTAGGATTCTTCTGCATTATGTTTCGTATTTAATAATGTTGTTGCTTTCTCTCCAGCTTCTCGCATAACATCAGCATTTTCAGCTTGTAAAGTTACTTGGTTAAAATCACTCTTACCAAAGGAAGATTTAAATGTATTTGAAGGAATATAGATATCCATCGTACCGAAGGAAAACAATCCCGTTGGTTTTTCTAATACACCGACAATTTCAATTGGTTGACCTTTAATCCAGACGACTTGACCAATAGGGTCTTCTTCCTTAAACATTTCCTCTTTGAGTTCATAGCTAATAATTCCGACACGAGTTCCCCCAATAAAATCCGCCTCTAATAAATTCCGTCCATTTTCAACGTTCAATCCGTTAACTTCAATGTAGGCTTGATTAATTCCATATACATTTGTGTCAGCCGTTTCTTCACGAAAACGTGTTTGAAAATACTCTGTTGAGGAGGCGACAACTTTTTTCACTTCAGGGATTTCACTTAACGCCTTTACATCATCTTGTGTGAACGCCGCTGTCAGAAAAGCATTCGGATTTGACATTATTTCTTCTTCACTAGGCTCATAGTAAACCTCAATTGTATTTCCTGGTCCTGTTATCGAGGTTTTTAATAGTTGCTCTCCACCTTGCCCAATTGCTACAACTAAAATAACAGATGCAACTCCGATGATGATCCCTAACATCGTTAAAATTGATCGAAGCTTATGTGCAAGAACTGAACTTAATGCCATCTTCATATTTTCTAGTAAACTCATCTCTATCTCCCCCGTTCTTCATCGGAGAGAATTAGGCCATCCCTTACCGTTATGATTCTCTTTGCATAATCTGCAACCTCTTGCTCATGCGTAACAAGAATAACAGTTACACCCTCTTTATTTAATTCAGTAAACTGTTCCATAATCGAGATACTCGTTTTCGTATCAAGTGCTCCTGTTGGTTCATCGGCTAAAATGATTTTTGGATGATTGACAATTGAGCGGGCAATCGCGACACGTTGCTTTTGTCCACCTGACAATTCATTTGGTAAATGGTTCACACGTTTTGCAAGACCTACTTTTTCTAAGGCAAGTTTAGCCCTTTCTTCTCTTTCCTTCCTTCCAACACCAGCATAGATCATTGGAAGTTCTACATTCTTTAATGCCGTTAATCGTGGTAACAGTTGAAATTGCTGAAAGACAAAACCAATTGAGAGATTGCGGACCTTTGCTAACTCTTCATCTTTATATGCTGATATGTCTTCATTCCCTAATAAATATGTTCCACTTGTAGGATTATCTAAGCATCCGATAACATTCATTAACGTCGATTTACCCGATCCAGATGGACCCATAATAGCGACAAATTCACCCTCATTGATGCTTAAATGGATATCCTTTAGAACATCTAGAGTTTCTTCTCCTACTTTGTAGCTTTTGGAAATAGATGTGAGTTGAATCATTTTTTTGTCACTTCCACACCATTTGTTAAAGCATCTGAAGGATTTACAATAACCTCTTCATTATCATTAAGCCCTGATTTTATTTCCATATACTCATCACTAGCGGTTCCTATCGTAATCTCTTTACGGATCGCTTTTCCATCCTGATAAATATAAACAAAATTTGCTTCACCATCTTGCTTAACTGCACCTAACGGAACCGTTTTGACTGACCGTTTTTCAGTCTGAATTTCCATAATTAGCTTAAAGCCTGGTTTTGCTGGTAAATCCTTTTCATCAAGCGAGACTTCGATAGGATATTGAACAGCTGCTTCTTCAGTACCTACAGCTGTTTCAGTTTTTTCAGGTAATAAACTTACTTTTGTAACAGTTCCTTTCCATTCTTGATCAGGAATGACATCTGATTTAAGAGTGACAGGTTGTTTTTCTTTAATTTTCAAAGAATCATATTCTGAGATATATCCTTTCACTACATAATTATTGATTTTTCCAATTTGTATTATTGGCGTTTGTACCGTTCCTGAAATTGCTTCCTTGTCGATAGAAAGTACTGTTCCCGCCATTTCACTTTTCACTTCAAGCTCAGCCAATTTCTTCTCAATCGTTTCCTTTTGCAAATCTGTTTGTCTTGCTTCAAGATTTGCAACCTTTAAATCGATTTCTAACTGCTCTTTTTCAGTATCAATTTGCTTTTCTGCCTCTTCTTCACCTACCTGCTTTGCAAGCTCTTCTTCCTTGTCCTTTAAATCATCTATTTGCTCCTTTAATCGATTAATTTGCAAATACGACGATTCTAATGACAAGGCATTTTGCTCCTTTTCTAATTCAAGCTGTTCATTTTCGTAACGAAGTAAAGGAGTGCCCTCTTTCACCTGGTCTCCTTCCTTAACAAGTACCTCCGCTATTTTTCCTTTCTCAGAATCTAAGTATAAAAAGTCCTCCTGACTTAACGATAATGTTCCTGGAACCATAACATTTCCAGTAATCTCTCGTTCCTCTACCTTTGCGGTTTTAACAGTCGGGTTTTCTTTAGTTAAAGATTTAACAACATTTATACCAATAAGCAAAACAATAAGTGTGCCAACAGCAATTGCTATCCATACCTTTTTCTTCATTATACTTGTGTCAGTCTTTCTAGAGCACTACTACCTGCAGTTATTCCAGCAGTGATAAGAATTCCGATAACAAATAAAACGATAACGATAGTAATTGCTGATTGTTTTGACAACTTTGCTACCTTAATAAGACCGATGGCTAAAAGAACTTGATACCAAATGCTAAATACTTCAATCGAGTTTAAAATAGCTCCGACTGGACCTGTCGCTCCAATAAAACTATTCAAACTAGTAAACATAATAGCTGGGTCCTCACCTAATACTAAAGCTAATAATTGATTAATAATAGAGCCTAAAATAGTAATAAAAGACACAAAAATGATTAAAGAAAACATCTGCTTAAATCTAACATTTGATTTCACCATTTTTGCTGCTAAAAAATATATTGCTGAGTAGAAAAGATATCCTATTGGTACCGAAAATAAACCTGCAATCCCACCACCAACAGCACCGAATATCTTTATCATTTCTAATTCTTCAGGTGACGATTCTTCAAGGCCAGGAGTCATAGTATAATCCATATTTAATACAACTACTACAGCTAAAATTGTTGTAATTAAAGTAAACAAAATAAGCGGTACCCAAATAACCGGCCTTTCTCTTAATCTCTCAAATTGTTCACCTGGGCTAAAAATCATACCGAATAATGATGGCTTTTTCGTTTGTACAGTTTCATTCCCCATTTGTTAATAACCTCCATTTTATGTACTCATTAACTAATACGAGGAGATCCGGAAATAGTTTCATCATTTATTTTCCAAAAATAAAAAACGTCAAGATGACGTTTTTTATTCGGATATTAACCTACCTCTAACATTTGAAATTGAGCTTTTACAAGCCCATAATAAATCCCTCTTTGCTCCATTAATTCGGTATGATTCCCTTGCTCCATAATCTCTCCATGATCGAGAACGAATATATTATCAGCCTCTCTAATAGTTGAAAGCCGGTGGGCAATCATAATCGCCGTACGACCATGCAATAATGTTTTTAATGCCTTTTGGATTTTTATTTCTGTTTCTGTATCAATGCTTGCAGTCGCTTCATCTAAAATGATAATAGCTGGATTTGCTAATAAAGTTCTTGCAAAAGATATAAGCTGTCGCTCTCCGACAGATAATACATTTCCTCGCTCTTCAACCTCTGTTAAATAGCCATCTGACAATTTTTGAATAAAGTCATCCGCACCAACTGCTTTTGCGGCTTCAATCACTTCCACATCAGATGCTAAAGGATTACCAAAACGAATATTATCAATTATCGTCCCAGAGAAAATAAATGTATCCTGAAGAACAACACTAATTTGTGAACGCAATTTTTCAATTGAAATATCTTTAATATTGACTCCATCTATCTTTACTTCCCCACTTGTTACATCATAAAATCGACTAATCAAGTTGGCAATCGTCGTTTTTCCAGATCCCGTATGGCCAACCAACGCGACCGTTTGACCTGCATCTATTGTAAATGAAACAGAGTTTAAAGCCTTTCTTCTAGAATCATACGCAAATTCAACCGACTCAAACTCAATTTTCCCTTTCATTTCATTTACTTCAATTGGATTAAGTGCATCCTTAACAATTGGCTTTTCATCAATAAATTCAAAAATTCGTTCAGAGGAAGCCATTCCTATTAAAAGCTGGTTATATACTTGACCTAATCTTGATATCGGCTCCCAAAACATTCCTAAATAAAATGCAAATGAAACAAAGATACCAATTGATATTGTTTCATTTGCAATTAAGGTTGCCCCGTACCATAATAAGATGGCTGTACCAATTGCATTTGTCATCTCCACCATTGGCGTAAACATCGCATTTCTTCTTGTTGCATTTTTCCATGACTGAAAGTTTTCCGTGTTAACACCATCAAAAAAAGCGATATTTTCTTGCTCCTGTGTATAGGATTGCGTAACACGTATCCCTTGAATCGCCTCATTTAAATGTGAATTTAGTTTTGATTGCTTTAATCTCACCGATTGCCATGAACGACGAATTTTTTTCCGTAGGCTCGTCGAAATAAAAAACATGATCGGTACAATAACTAAAATGGCGAGTGTCAGCTGTGGGCTAAGCGTAAATAGTAAAACGACAACCCCTATTAAAAGAAGAAAATCCATTAATAGATTAATAACTCCACTTGTAAATAGCTCCTGTAAGGAATTAATATCATTCATAATACGAACTAAAATTGAACCTGCTGATCTTTGGTCAAAAAACCGATGTGACAGAGATTGAACGTGTGTAAATAAATGTTTCCGCAAATCATAAATGACATTTTGCCCCAACTGATTCGTCCATTTTATTCTAAAACGATTGGCTATATAGGACAGAACATACATCCCAGCTATTGTTGAAACAAGAATCGTTAACAACCTAGTGTCATTGTTCTTAATTGCATGGTCCAACGTATATTTACCGATTAAAATTGGTGCAACTAATCGGACGATTGCTGATACGATTACTGCTAAGAAGGCTAAAGGAAGCAGATTTTTAACATATGGTTTTAAATAGCTTAATAGTCTCCACATCTGCTTCCAGTTGAACGGCTGGTCAATAATTGTGTCTGTTGAATATTGAAATCTTTCCTTTATTAATACTTTTTTCTCTTGATTATTCATTTTCACACCTACCCGACAGTTGACTGAAGCACAGCCTTCTGATCTTTATATTGAATATCATAAATCCGTTTATAGTACCCATTCCTCTCAACTAGCTCCTCATGCTTACCTCTCTCAATGATTTCACCATTTTCGAGCACAAGTATTTCATCTGCATGTTTGAGTGAAGAAATACGATGAGCAATAATAAATGTCGTTCTACCGTTCATTACTTCCTTTAATGCCTTTTGTATTTGCAGCTCTGTTGTCATATCTACAGCACTTGTAGAATCATCTAATATTAAGATTCGAGGATTCAAACAAATTGCCCTTGCGATTGCAATCCGTTGCTTTTGTCCACCAGATAAACCCATTCCTCTTTCACCAAGCATCGTATCATACCCATTAGGAAGCTCCATTATAAAATCATGTGCCTGTGCTCTTTTAGCAGCATCAATTATCGTTTCCATTGATGCATCAGGTCTTCCATAAGAAATATTTGCTTTTATAGTTGATGAAAAGAGAAACGATTCTTGTAAAACGACACCAATATTCTCTCTAAGTGTCTTTAATGAATAATCACTTATTTCCCTGCCGTCAACAAGGATCCGTCCACTCGTTGGCAAATAAAACCTTGTTAACAATTGGGTAATACTCGTTTTCCCTGAGCCCGTTCCACCAATCAATCCAATCGTTTTACCTGGAGGAGCATCAAAGGAAATATGCTGAAGTGCTAAACTGTCTTCAGGCTTATATCGTAAACTAACATTTTCAAACGTTACATGTCCTTCAATTCCAGAAACATTTACGATATCTATCTTGTTTCGAATTTTCTCCTCTGCTTCAAGAATTTCTAGTAAGCGTTCACCAGAAGCCTTAGATTGCGAAAAATGATTGATTGTAAAACCAAGGTGCATAATCGGCCCCATTAAATACCAAACAAGGCTAAAAAAAGCAACTAGTTCGCCAAGCTGTAAGCCACCTTGCATAACGAGAACGCTTCCAAATGCCAATAGCGCAACAACACTTATATTTCCGATCAACTCCATAAGCGGAAAATACTTCGACCATACAAGCGATGTATTCAAATATTTTTCTTTATAATTTCCATTAGCATTGTTAAATTTTGAAATTTCAAAATTCTCCTGAGACAATGCCTTCACGGTTTGAATACCACTTATATTCTCTTGAACATTCGTATTTAGCTTACCAAAGGATTTTCGAATATTACGAAAAGCGGGATGAACACGTTTATCAAACTGATAAACAGCAATTCCTAGAAAAGGTAATGCCGCGATCGTAACCAAAGTTAATGGCACCGAATAAAAAAACATAACCGATAATGTACCAAATACTAGTAGGAAGAATCGCATAAGCTCTGCAAAGCCAAATGATAAAAAGAAGCGAAAGCCCTCGACATCTGCAGTAAGCCTTGACATTAAATCACCAGTCTTCGCATTATCATAATAGGAAAACGGTAATCGTTGTAATTTTTCATATAGCTCATTGCGAAGACGATATACGGAGTTAATGCCAAACATATCACCAAGAAACTGATGAAAATAAGCGGATACCCCTTTTACTGCCATTAATGATAAGAAGCCAACGACAATCCATGGTATGTATTCATACTGTTCCTTTAAGACGACTTCATCAATTGTTAATTGTAATACGATAGGATAAGCGACTGTGATAGCTGTAATAAATATGACAAAAAACAATGACCAAAAGAAATATCTTTTATATGGCCAATAAAAGATTTTCAGCTTTTTAAAAGTCTCCATCCAAACCCCTCCCCTTTGTGAAAAACATTGTTTTATTTTTACAATAATTGATTATATCACAGGAAATGAATAGATATATCGGAAATCGAAATAATTTCAAAACAAAAAAAATTAGTTGCTTTTTGCTTTGATGCTCCCTTCTTTTATGAAAAAGAATGAGAATCATTCCTTAAAGGTTTCCAAATTAAGAAAAGAAACAACTAAAAAATGCAGTTTTTCATACCTAGTAACGATATGCGAAAAAAGCATTTTTATGAGTTGTCTCTTCATTATTTCTTCTTTTTTTATCTTTTATTGGCTCTCTACTTGTTCAACTCTCGTCTGAGTATACGATTCTTGTCTTTTTTCTATTTTAGAAAAGGCAAGTAACGCTGACCACATAATGATAAACGCAAGTGTGCTTGCACCGAAAAAAGGAAATAATCCTGGGATTGTTGTCATTAGAAAATAGATAGCAATAGTACCAATTATCATCATGATAGTTGAAAATGGTGACAACGCCATTATAATAAACGAATTTTTTAATGCTTGACCAATCTTTGTCTCATAATGAACAATAATTGGAAATGTATAACATGATGCCAGGAAAAAGCCAATTATTATAAGGAACATTGGGAAGGTAATAAGATTAATAATACCGTTTGCTTCCATTACAATCGATAAATCAACGTAAAGGATATAAGAAATGAGCAATAGAAGCAAGCCAATAAAATTACTTCTAAAAAATTCTTTTTTATATACTGTAAAAAATGTATTAAAGACAGGTATATCAGCCTCACCGATAATCCATTTCCTTACAATAGTTAACATCGCAGTATATGCAGGAAAAAAACCAAAAATTATAACTCCCAATATAGTAAAAACTATCCACAAGAGATTTATATAGGCAAGTTTCATAATCCATTCCGATATTTTATACAAACCACCTGATATCCCATTCAATAATGCCCCCTCCTTGTCAGTAAAGAATGCTAGTTAACTCCATATTAAGACTAGATAAGTTTTAACCTTTCATTCATTTGATTCTAAGCTACTAAACGACAAGGTCTGTTCTTGTTCCACCTTTTACTTCAATTTGCTTTTCATCGACATTAAGCCAAATTGATATAGCAGATGGGTTAAAGACAAAGTGACTGTGAGCTGAGAACTTTAAAGATTGAAACGCCTTTATATAGTCCACAATCTCGATATTTGTTGCGTACCAAATATCATCTCTGCCACCAACCAAATGACAAAACTCTTCAATCAATCCCCAATTTTCGTCTAAATCAAATTCGTAGCTATGTCCCCAAACATACATCATATATAAGTATTGTTTTTTATGAAGATTTATAAATGTCTCACCTAGCTCCAATAGATTACGCTTATGATGACATGTAGGATTCCATTCATAAAAATCATTAGGAATAGAAAATTGACCTGTTGAATGTACAGTTCTGCCGTATTCAATTCCTAAAAATGGAAGGATATCTTTCACAAGCTTGTTATATGAACCATTTGGATAAGAATGGCCTCTAACTGTATATTCAACAATGCTTTCAAATTTCTTACGATCATCCATAATTTCCTCAATTAATTGCTCTTTTGGTGAGCGAGCAATTGTCGGGTGAGTTTTCGTATGTGTTGCAATTTCATGGCCCTCATATATTTCCTTTATCTCATCCTCATGAATGCGATCACCAATTCCGAGAAGCCCAGAATTAAGATGGAATGTTCCTTTTATACCAAATTGATTAAAGGTTTTTACTAGTCGTTTGTCAGCTTCTTTGCCATCATCATAGCTCATTGTCAATACCTTATGTCTCCCTTTCGGAAACGTTAACATTACTTTAGGCATTTAAAAACCCCCTATTTAAGGTTATGCTTCATCACTTCCATCAACTGCTATTGCTTCAAACACCTTTAAATTCGCATAGGCTGCTTTCATTGGAGCCATTTGTCGAAAGCCAATTTTTCCGCCAGATAGAATTTCACCAAATTTCTTTCCGTCATCCTTCCATTGAAATATAGGTAATTGATTTATTGAAAAATGAACTTCACCATCATATTTCACAACTCTCATTTTATAAGGTGGGATCGCATCCTCAACTGGTGGTAGCGGATCAGCTCCCATTGCAACAAGATGAAAGCCATAGCTCTTTCTTAAATTACACGTTCTAAAAGCTCGTTCCTCTTGATGTTTATGACGGAAATAGGATAAGTGCAATGCATTAATTGCTCCTGAATGATATTCTGGGTATTTTCCAGAACGTTTTGGAAGGCTTTCATCAAAAATATCCTCACCATTTCTCCCTGTAGCAGAGAAAAACAGCATGCACAACCCTGGTTCCCTCACAGGGTAAAAATCCCATTCGATGCAAATTTTATCTGGAAAGGTTTTAGGACACCATAAAACCCAATGAGCATTATCGCCGTAAATTTCTGCATCCAATTTATTTTCAATATGGAGACGATTATCAATAAATTGAACATTTGCTTCTCCTTCAATAATCCAACCTTCAATATCACTAAAACTTGCTAATCGATTTTCGAATATGCAGTTTCCATTCATAAACTGAATAGCCAACTGAGTCACCCTTCCCATTTCTTTCATATTGTTATAACTATATAAACCAACTGCTCATCTAGCAATTATACTTTCTTGTCCTGTCTTATTTTTGGATGATCACTTTTTTGATAGATTCATACTTTTTTGACATGAATAGACTGCGTAGCTTATACACCATCTCTCTCCATAGGAATATACTCGTTTTCCTGATTAATTTTCCGATATTGGCTAGGTGGTATCCCAATTTGTTTTTTAAAGATTCGATTAAAATAACTATGTCTATAACCGACACTCTCGGCAATTTCATTAATTTTCATATTTGAATGTGTTAATAACTCCTTTGCCTTCTCGATTCTTAATTGTGTTAAATAATCGATAAAATTTATACCAACAATTTGTTTAAATGCTTTACTTAATGAATATGGACTAGTTCCTACTTCCTCTGCACAGCTGTCCAATGATATATCCTTCATATAATTTTCTTGGATAATGATTATCACATTTTCAATGATTCTTTTTAATTCCATATTCATTCGCCCTTCTAATCTATCAGAAAAAGGCTGAATGACTTGGTAGATAAACCAATCTACAATCTTTTCCATACTATAAATTTGCGAAAGTTCTTCATACATATCCTTTCCATTAAACAATTCATGTGGATGTATTCCAGAATGTAAAATTTCATGTTGAATACTACTATATAATTGCCGTACACCTTGCTGGATATTTATTTCCGTTGAACCATTTTTCGATAGTTCCTCAATAAACTGATTAATTAACGACCTTATATCCTGCTTTTGCCCCATCCTAATTGCTTGAATGATTTCTTTTTCAAGGGCAAACGGGTAAATAAACGTCTCGATATCACAACTCGACTCAAGTTTCTCTAAGTCTATTATTTGATTTTTATTTTCGAAAAGTCTTAGACGCTTCCACTTTTCCATATGTTCAAATAGTGTATGGATTTTCTTAATTTGATTTGTTGGCTCACTAATCGTCACCGTTACTCTCATTTTTATAATTTGATTAATGGTATCAGTCACTTTATTAGCAAATATTACAACTTCTTCTTTAACCGTTTGTTCTGAAGGATACGCAATTAATAGCCCTACAGATAAATCCGCAATCGTTATCACATGATAGTCTTCGAACATCTCTTTCGCTAACTCATCCATAATATTTGAAGCTAAAAATGTAACCAAACTCTCATCCTTAGTAGAAAATTGGTCTTCATTAGTAAATAATCCAGATAATTGAACATCAATAGCTAAAAAGCTCTGCCCCTCAACCTTCCATCCATAATGAATCATCCGTTTCTTTAAATCTGCTTCTTTATAATGTGAAAAATATCCTTGTACAAGCTGAAATATAAAGCTTTTATTTATTTCCATAATTTGCTCAGATATTCGAGTTTGTAATGATTGGCTATGCTTTGATAATTCCTCCCATTGTTCTTCAATAAAAACAAATTCATCTTTCCCTAATGGTTTACATTTCACAAAAGTATGCTGAGCATTCTCTCCTGAAAGCTTTGTAATTAACTTACTTATCGGAGAATAAATTTTTCGGGAGGCAAGCCATGACATGATAAATGCTAGTAATAGTGCAATTGCACTTATTATTAATATAGTTCGTGATACAATGACCAACGGTGCTGTTATTGTTGACATCGGTGCGGCAGATACATACATCCAAGGTGAATCGACCCTAGTTAATTTTCCAACAGATACTGAGTAAATAGTGTGATCATATTTAAATTGGAAAGAGCTTTTAAGATTTTTATTTTTTTCAACCTCTTCAAATAAAGCGCTTTCAAATTTTTCGTCATCTTTGCTAGTCGATGACAAAATGATTTGTTTCTCTTGATTTAAAAGAAACGATGCCCCTTCTCCATATGGTATTAACGTATTTAATAAATCCAACGCTTTTTCTTTATTTAGCTTTACAATAATAGAACCAAAGGAATTTTTGCTTCCAGCTGGCAAAGTTTGTACAAGTGATAAGGAAGTTTGATTTTCTCCAGTTAAATCCCATTTTAGGTTTTTCCCATCTAAAATCTTCATATACTCACTTTTTTCTTTAACAGATAAAACATTATATTCACTATTAAATAGAATCGGTTTTTTTCCGTTTATATATAACTCAACCTCTTTTATTAATGGATGTGTTCCTTGTAAACGAAGTAATGTTTTTGAAATATCATAGGTTTCAGAAAATTCCTTTACAAAATCCATATTTCTTAATGACTCACTAAAACGCGGCTCCATAGCCCAGCGAGTGAGCGAATATTCAATATACTTAAATTGTTCATCCAAATTTTTTGCCCTTTGATCAATTTGCTCAACATGAAGGCTGCGAAGCTCATCCTCAACAGCAGCTACAGCAAACCAATATATAAGCAACCCTGTTATTAATCCTGGAATACTTGCAATAAATAAGATGAGAACAAAATTCTTTTTATAATAGCTCCCATTCCATTTCCCTTCTCTCATTCTATTTATTACATCCTTTGTCCACATGAAAACCCCCCGTTTCATAAAAAAATGCGTAAGGACCTTACCCTGAAGAAAATAAATAGAAAGTAAGGATTTAGCTCAAAAAACTCTTTCCTAGTTTTAAAATTTCCCTTTTATTATGTCATAGAAAGGTTTTAATAAAAAGGGAAGATTCAAAAGATAACAATTATTCAAAACTATCTCTTTATCAACTTAAAAGACTGTTACATAGTTAAAAACGGAAAGAAAAGGACAGGTTTTAAGGTAAAAAACTTACCAAAATAAATCTGCCCTCTCATTGATTTATTATTAAAGAATTCACAAGCAGCTTACCCCTTAACTGAACCTAATAGCATCCCTTTAGCAAAATGCTTCTGTAAAAACGGATACACTATTAAAATTGGAACTGTAGCAATAACAACTACAGCTAATTTTAATGATTGCTCAGGGGGCTCAACATAATCTGCTCCCATTGATGCCCCATCACCGATCATCGATTGTGATAACAGGATAATTTGCTGAAGTAGAACCTGTACTGGCCATTTCGTACTGTCACTAATATAAAGTAATGCACTGAAGAAATCGTTCCAAATTGCCACCGCATAAAAAAGCGCGAATGTAGCCAATACTGGTTTGGAAAGTGGTAGCATAATTCTCCAAAATATCCCGAATTCCGTACAGCCATCGATTTTTGCAGACTCCTCCAATTCAACAGGGATGTTTTGGAAGAAGGTTTTCACAATAATAAGATTAAAAGGGTTGATAGCTATAGGTAAAATTAATGCCCAATAGGAATCAAGTAAACCTAATGACTTTACAACTAAATAAGTTGGAATCATCCCTCCACTAAATAGCATTGAAAACACAATGATATTCATAAAAAAGCTTCTACCCATTAAATGTTTTCTGGAAAGTGGATAAGCCATTGTAAAAGTAAAAAGCAGACAAATGAGTGTTCCTATAAAGGTTACACCAATTGATACGAGGATGCTTCTTGTAAATGTATCTGTTGAAAATATATATTTATAGGATTCTAAAGAGAAGGTTTCCGGAAATATGAAGAAACTTCTTCTCGTTAATTCTGCTTCAGTAGCAAATGATCCTGCAATTACATATAAAAATGGACATACCATTAATAGTGCAATACCGCCAAGAAAGATAAAATTGAATACATCGAATACTCTTCCAGCGGGGGTATTATGCATTTTTGGCATTGCCATATACGAACACCTCCTTATAATATAAACGTACAACCAAGATAGTTTTTTTCACTTGGTCATTTAAAAAATACCTTCCTGCCCCATTTTCTTTGCTAATTTATTAGCACCTAGAACGAGGATAATCCCAACGATAGATTTAAATAAACCAACAGCTGTACTATAGCTATATGCACCTTGTGTGATACCAACAAAGTACACATATGTATCAAAAACATCTGCAACACTGCGGTTCAACGAATTTGACATTAAGAAAATTTGTTGGAATCCGGTATCTAAAAAGTTTCCAAGACGTAAGATAAGCAGAACAATAATTGTACTTCTAACGGCTGGGAGTGTCACATGCCATAATCTACGAAACCTACCTGCACCATCAACAATCGCTGCTTCATACTGTTCTTGGTCAACCGTTGCTAGAGCAGCTAAAAAAATAACTGTCCCCCACCCTGTTTCCTTCCAAATGATTTGTCCCATAATTAAAGGTCTAAACCATTCTGGAGACGAGAGGAAATTAATTTCCTTTCCAGTAAAAAATGAAACAATTTCATTAACTACACCACCGCTAGTCGTAAAGAAAATATACGTAATACTTGCGATAATTACCCAGGACATAAAATGAGGTACATAAATAAATGTTTGTACAGTTCTTTTATATACATTAATTCTTAGCTCATTTAGCATAAGTGCTAATATGATCGGAGCGGGGAAAAAGAATACTAAATCCAATACAGCTAATATAAATGTATTTTTGAGCAAGCGAAAAAAATCAGGGTTTTGAAAAAAGTCCTTAAAGTTTTCAAAGCCTACCCAATCACTCGCAAATACTCCTTTAAAGGGTGAGTAATCTTGAAAAGCTATGACAACTCCCCACATTGGAGCATATTTAAAAATAAGAAAATATAATAAACCGGGAACAAGTAATAAATAAAGCCAGCGATCTCGTTTTAACCGTTGCATCCAAGTAATATTTGAGACTAGCTTTTCACCTGGTAGTTGTGAGGCTTGATATTCAGGTTTCACTGTTTTTAAAGAAGCCACTTTCTCTCCCTTCCTTCCTATGAAGTACGTTTTGAATTCGTTGTGTTACTATTTTTATTCATTTGAGTTTACAAGACGAGAATAACCTCGCCTTGTAAACATGTAATCTCGCTTTTATTTTTGTGACTCTTTGTATAATTTATTGATTTCTTCAATATAATCGTTTCCACCTGTTGTTTTCCAAAGCTCAATTGCTTCGTTAAAGCCTGCTTCATCAATTTGTCCAACAATAAATTTAATTCTTGCATCGTTTATAATATTATCTAATTGCTGTCCTTTTTGAGCATATACCTCTGAAATCAATGCTTCAGCTGGATTTGGTACAACAATCTCCTCATTCGCAAGTTTTACTTCTTCCTCTTTTTGAATCAATGGTGTTTTCTCCTCCGTTAAAAAACGGTCTTCCGGTATACCTGTTTGAAATTGGTTTAAATCGGTATATTCATTAATAAGTGCTTCATTATTGTTTGTAAGGACTGTGAATTTTCCATCCTTCATTTCATAATGACGACCTTCTAGACCATTGTAAGCAAGAATTTGTGCTTCTTTCTCACTCATCTTATCAATAAACGTAAGGACTCTTTTTAAGTCTTCCTCTGTTTTTACACTCGATTTCGGAATTGCTAACATCCCAGAATAACCAGATGTCGGTAAGTTAAACATTCCTTTTGGACCTTCAACTGCACCAAACACATCTATCGGCTCTTTTAAGTTAGGATCAGCAGCTAACATATCTTCTTCAGCCCGATGTGCACGGTCAACAACATCAACGATTACACCTGCTTCATGATTAAGCAGAGGATCTCCCCATTTTTGCGGGTCCATTACAGCAAAATCTTCATTGATTAAGCCTTCATCATATAGCTTTTTAAAGAACTTCAATGCTTCCATATATTCTTTTGTCATAAAGTCTGGCTGTAAATTTCCATTATCATCCTCTCCCCACTTATTTGGTGCACCGAACCATGTTTGCATGACATCAAATGGTCCGGTATATTTTGAAATGACCATTCCATAAGTATCATCCTTGCCATCTCCGTCAGGGTCTTGCTCTGTGAACGCTTTCAATACATTGTAAAATTCATCAATTGTTTTAGGTGTTTCCAATCCTAAATTTTTCAGCCAATCCTTCCTGATTATCACGCCATTCCGTCCCAAAGGTCTGGCACGATAAATTCCATATATTTTCCCATCGATTGAACTATTATTTAACGTGATTTCATTTGCTTGACTTAAGTTAGGATAATCTTTTAAATATGGTCCAAGCTCCCAGAATGCGTCATCCCTAACTGCACTTAAAAAACTTGGTATTTTAGTTGGTATCATCATAATATTCGGTAAATCACCTGATGCAAGTGTAATATTTAACTTATCCTGGTATGCACTATCTAGTACCCAATTCATTTTAATATCAGTATCTGTAAACTTTTCAAGTTCCTTCAATACTGGACTATCTTCACTTGGTGGCTCAGGAGAATACGCGGTAGTCATAATTGTAATTTGGTTTTTTGAACTACCTTTCCCTTCATCTGAACTAGCTTTGTCTGAATTACTACATGCTGCTAAAGATGATGTGATCAGCATTGTTGACAACATTGGTACGACAATTTTTTTTGATAATGACTTTTTTGCCTTTTTCAATTTTATTCCCCCTAAAATTGTTCGTTCTCTTAAATCAACCATTTACTTTTAAATCTCATGTAAGTTGTTTTACACACTGTAAGCGGTTGATTTCTCCTTTCACATTAAGCCTCACGAAATTTTCTGACAATTATATTTTTTTGTCGTTTGTCTATCCCGTGTTATATCTGAGATTTTGCATTATTTATGAAATTTTTGTCATAGTAATACTTTTTTGCTCTTATCATTTGGAAGATATTCACCTATTAACTCTAATGCGATTATTGTGTTTAAACACCATTGTGAGGTTGTATTTGTCGTAATATCGGAAACCTCTGTTAACGTTCTCCAGCTTTTTACCTTTTTCCTTTCAATTGGCAAACACATCTCACTTATTTCATTGTCTAATAATAGATTCCAGGCTGTTTCTGCAAGGTTTGGATCTTTTTTCTTAGCAGCTGCATATGCCACCATACCGGCAGCTAGCATAGGTAAACTAAAAAGCTTATCGTACAGGATTCCATTACTTTGTAATAGTTTTTCTTCATTCGAAAGAACATAAAATTCGCCAAACTCAATAAGCATATTTTCAAACTCAGCATCCTTGAGCTCTTGAGCAATTTCTATCCAAGCTTGTGGAGCACCAAAGGCAATTACCATATGGTAGGCACCTTTTCCATCCCCGATATGAATTAATTCGTTTGTCTCTGGTTCATATCCAAAGGTCGGACCTGAGAGAAGTCGTAAAGGTAGTGTTTTTAACCCGCTGATCCCTTTGATGATTTTTTGCAGGTACTGTTTGTCCTGTGTTCTTTCCCATTCAGTGAACCAGTTTGAACAAAACGCTGCCCAATCAGGACCGATTCGAGCATGTGTCTTTTGCCCGTCTTTCGGATAAAACTCTCGCATTGGATCTAAATGTCCTATCGTCTTATCAGCATCTCTCACTTCATGTAAAAGGTCACCTGTCCGTTCATCTGTTGTTAAATAATAATAAATCTTATGGAGCCCTGCCATACTAATTCTTGCCTCTTTACATCCGCAACCCCAATGTACAACATTATGTCTTGAGCCAAGTCCAGCATATTCTCCAAAATGGTAACAGTCTACCTCACTCGTATGTCTTGTCATTGCCTCTGCCATAATAAAAATATCTTCACGACCTGATCGTAAAAATGCGTACCATAGCCAAATATTAGGGACTAACTCCGTATTTTGCCATGCATATCCACCGAAGTCATACCGCCATTGATGTCGAACAGAGTCATAAGTATGCATGACATCCCCATAATGCCAATAGCCATACCATCTTCGTTGGTCAATTTCATCTTTATAAAAGCTAACTGCTTCATTAAGCTGAGCTTCTAATTTTGCTTTGACAGGATGAGTTGTATTAGGTAATCCCCATATACCGAGTGCTTTTGTCTTATAGTAATATTCAGGCTCGCAAACTAATAAAAGAGGAGACTGCCAATCATTCATTCTATTGATTAATTCCTCCTTTGTTGGTGGATGAAAAAACCATTCTAGAAATGCTTCACTCGTATTAGCAATTCCAAAAGGTGTCGCCCGCATTTCATCAAAGCCTTCATATGCACTTACTACATGTGCCTTGGTATTATAATGTCGTAAATCCATCGCTTCTACATCTGGTGACCAAAACCATAGTCTAATTTTCGGGTTTTCGGTGGATAATCCCGCTACCTCTAATGATGATGGATGCTTCTGCCAAAAATTTTTTATACCGCAACCAATTCCACCATTTATTCCACCTGTATAAACAAATCCCTTTGCTCGCTTGCCATGTGTTGCTTCTATCCATGAGCATTGTTCATTCGTTCGTTTCATTATCTTGTAATGATCGGCTGAATCTTGTGTTAATTTAAAATCATTCCAAATCGGATTTTGTTCAACATGATTGAGTAATTCGCAATTTTTCGTTTGATTAAGCTGGACTATTTCTCCTGAGATTTGTTTATCATATAGCCCATCAGCATTTCCAAGTCGTCTCGTTAAAAGTAGCTGTGCAGGTTCCGTATACAGCGCATCATCCCCACCAAAATGAATATGTCGATTCCAGTCTTCCCCTTTAACAATTGTTGAAACTTCGATCCCAATCCCTTTAATAAAATCAACTTGTGGGTCACCATCATAAAAAAACGTATGGACAATATTCATTGATGCAGTTCCAGCATAAAAATAAAGCCTTAACTGAAAAGGAAGTTCAGATTGACGTTTCTGGAAATCTTCGACATAATGGTTGCCTGTAATTTTTATAACTGCTTTTACAGGTCCTTTTTGTTCTATTTCAATATGTTGAATCTTACTTTCTAAAGGAACTTCCCTTCGGATGTTCATATTCTTTTGATTTTCCCGCAATTCCTTCATAGCTATAAGCTTTATATCGTTACTAACTAGCTTTCTTTCATGATAAATTTCTTCAATTATATTAGTACCTTGCTTATTTAAATGGATTTGTAATAATCCAGTATTGACGACTACTTGATCCCCTTTCTCTTCGACATAAACCATTGTATTTATTTTCTTATTCTCACCAATTGTTAATTCAAAAGTGTCTTCGTTTGAGTCTATCACTGCACTATGCCCTGTCCATTTCACGCTGCCATCTGACCAGTATGCTGTCGGCCAGCTTTGGATAGGGATTTTTTCACCATGTTTATTTTCTAAACAAATAGAGTCTTCAAGATAAAGCTTTCCCTTTTCCCATGGTACTCCCCATGATACACCTACTACCCCTTTAGGAATCATTTTTAACCACTTTAACCTCAATATAGCCACATCCTTTCAATCCTCTATTACATTCAACAACTATTATTCTTTATAGTGATTTTTCAAACAACACGAAAAATTTGTTTTATACCTATTTTCACTTAGATTTTTTTGCACAGATCATCATTTTTTGAATCAAAAATTAAAAAACCTAAGCTACAAACTAATTGAGCTTAGGCAATAGTTTCATTTTTTAACTAAAAGCTTATCCTCATTAAGAAGAGGTAAAGTTTCAAAAATTGGCACATCAGCGAGGTAAACATTCCCATACCCATCACGATCACTCGTAAAAAGGATATTTTTCTTATCTGGACTAAAGCATGGATGAACGTGGATTTGTTGTATATGGAAACTGCTACGATGTTTACAAAGAACTCGTGGCCCTTCAAGTACGCCATTAATCTTTTTCCAGAGAAACAAACAATCTTGATAAAATTCACCATGATAAGCTGTTGTTTGCTGCCCGTCACCAACTATATATTCGCTATCTTTTGAATGAATATGCATGTTTTGATACGGAAAATCAAACTCTTCCTTTTCTGTATTATCATACTTAACAGAACCTAAAAATTTGCCATCCTTCCGTTCTAACGTCTGTGTAAAACCATGATAACCAATTGTCATACCATCTTCATGCCAATACTCATGACCAGCAAATTTCATATCTCCATCGGTAGCAACTTTCCATTTATCTCCACTTTCTAAATCAAGAACCCATATACGGTGGTCAACGATATCCCAAGGTCCTTCATGACAATATGTAAGGATGTTTGGCTGTGTTGGAGATGCATTAACATGACCAATCCAACGATGTTCCTCATGAACTACCTCTACCTCTCCTGTTATAAGATTTAGTAGACAGATTTTACTTAATGGTCTTGCAGCTTCCATTTCCGCAAAACCTACATACCCACCAGATAGATTGCTGTTAATCGAGGTTGTTAAATCCTCAGTTAATCCAAAGCATAGTAGGGTTCCATCTGCCGTACAGCTTAAATTGCTGAATTTAAATCCATTAGGTAGTTGGAATAATACTTGCTCATCATAAGATTTTAAATCGATCGCGATTATAAATGTATCAACAATGAAATAGGCTTCTAACTTAGTAGGATTGATGAAAGTTCCTTGAATTCCTGGTTTTTGCTCTCGATTAAAATCAGTTAATTGCGTTATCTCTCCACTGTTTAAATCAATACTATATAAATTTGTACAATTGTTTCGGTCAGAGCCAAATAATAATTTGCTGTTATTTTCATACCAACCATTATTCGTAAAATAAAGATGATAGCTATGTGCAAAATGATCTGTCAATTGCGTTATTTTCACATCTGTTAACGGATCTCTGTACATCTTTCGTTCTGCTTTCGACTTTGTCCCCTTTGCCAAGAATATTCCCCCGTTCCTTTTCAGATGATATTGATAAAATCTTTAAGACCAAAAATTCAGATAGCGATAAAAACCCTTCAATTTTCGTTTAAAAATTGGTCTTTACTTGAAAGGAGTATTAGACTTACTTTTCAAACACCTGCTATTTCTTTACCATTGACTTAGATGTTTTCACATCATATATCGGTTTATAGTGAGGGGGTTCCATCCCATGTCCAATAAAAAAGCTTGGATGTGGTGGTTGGTTATAAGCTGTGTTTTGCCATGCAATAGCTACTCGATACATCGGATCATGCATCAATGTTCTTATGCGATAATCAGTCATTTCAACTGTTGTATAAATCCGTAATGCGCTGCTGTCCTCTGTTCGCCAAATGACTTCCTCTCGCCAATCACCAAATAAATCCGCTTGAAGACACGGGTTTCCTTTTGTGCCATTATTCGAACGCGTTCCTTCAGCTGTTAATAGATTGATAAGTCTTCCTTTTTTATAATCCCATTTATCAATTTTCCCAATTCCAATACCACTTTCCTCATTATACTCATGATCTAGGAGCTCCCTTAATAAATCACCATCCCACCAAATCGTGAAGTTAAAGGATTGTGGAGTTTTTTCTGTGATGCATTCACCACTACTACTATAAAGTCCATCTCCTCCTATTTTCCAATGCGTTGATGACCAAACTTCAACACCTTCATAGCGAGGATCGATATCTGCAGCCATTCCCCTTCCAACATCACCCGTTGATGGTAATCCCCATAAAATTTCACCAGTACGAGCGTCATGAATTTCAGTTCCAAAATTAGAAGGGACTTCATGCACTTGAAAGACCTCTAATCCAGAACGACTAGGGATTAAGTTTCCAACATGCATCGCATCCCCATGGCCCAATCCAGTAGAATATAACCCTTTTCCATCATGATCAATGACAGCTGATCCATAAATGATCTCGTCTTTACCATCTTGATCAACGTCAGCAACACTCACACTATGATTTCCTTGCCCTGCATAATGACTGTTACCAGGATCTTGACTATCAAACTTCCAAACCTTCTCTAGCTTACCCTCATGATAGTTATAAGCAACAAGGACAGATCTCGTGTAATAACCACGACACATAACTAAGCTTGGACGAACACCATCTAAATAAGCTACACACGCAAGAAAGCGATCGACTCGATTCCCTTCATTATCACCCCAATCAGCCCCATTTCCTCTTGGTGGATCATAATCTGTTGTTACGATTTCTTTCCCTGTTTCACCATCAAAAATCGTTAAAAACTCAGGACCTTCTAAAATGAAGCCTTCTGAATTTCGATAATCTGCTAAACCATCCCCAATGATTTGACCAGTTCCATCGATTGTTCCATCAGCGGTTTTACATGCAATTTCTGCTTTTCCATCCCCATCAAGGTCATATACCATAAATTGAGTATAATGTGCACCAGCTCGAATATTCCTGCCTAAATCAATTCTCCATAAATGAGTTCCATTCATTTTATAAGCGTCTAGAAAAACATTACCTGTATAGCCTTTATGTGCATTATCCTTCGAATTAGATGGATCCCATTTTAAAATAATTTCATATTCCCCATCACCATCGATATCACCAACACTCGCATCATTCGCACTATATGTATAGGATATACCGTCTGGAGTGATCCCATCTTTTGGCTGTTGTAAAGGCACTGTTAAATAATTTTGTTCCCACACATGAACACTCTCAGATATTGATTGCTCTTTTTCGTTTACTACTCCCATTACCGAATAGGTGGAATCAATAGAACCATTCTCGTCAAGAAAATTCGTACTATGACAAATTGGCATTTCGTTTAATATCTCACCATCACGATATACATAAAAACCAATTTGTTCATTGTCACTGCCTAGAAGCCTCCAGCCGATGTATACACCTCTTTCAACTTTAATAGCAATTAATCCACGATTAAGAAATTCCATTTGCCTAGGAATCATTTGATCACTCATATACTTACCTCCTATAAAATTTTATAAGCATCCATTGTTTAAACGAGTAAGAAATGAGGACGATATAGAGGAATCGCCTTCAGAGTCCGTTATCAAATTAATCGTTCTTAAATATATGGAAGATACGTTTGATTTCCTTTTAAATAAGCTTTTGCCCATATAACTGATTTATCTTTTAATTGCATTCCTTCATTATTTGTTGAAACCCCTTTGCAACAAGCTTTGCAATTTCATTTGCACCTTTTTTTGTAAAATGGGTGAAATCTGTATGATTAATTGAAGCCATAAACAATTGAAAGGTAGCCTCATACCCAATCGTTTCATAAAAAAGCAAACTTTCACTCATTAAATCAATTAATGGAACATCCTTTTCTACTGCAACTTCCTGCAATGCTTGACAATATTCAGAGAAATCATTTTTAAAGCCTTCATCTTCAACATTCAATCTTGCAACTGGTGTTATAAGTATTGGAATAGCAGAAATATGTCTCGCACTGTCGATATATTTGAGAATGTAGTCTTTATATGTTGTCATCGGATCTGTATAGCGTTCTGGTCTGTTTTTTGTTGCGTCATTATGCCCCATTTGAACGAACAGATAGTCATTCTTTGTCATATTTTTAAGCATATTATCCAGTCTGCCTTCTTCAATGAATGTTTTAGAGCTTCTCCCGCCAATTGCATAATTAAACACGTTTATTTCGTTTGGCAAATGATTTTCGAGAAATTCTCCCCATCCACCTTGAACTTCGTCTTTCTTATATGTTTGGACGGTAGAATCACCTGCAAGGAATATGTTAATAGGCTTCTCCATTTACTTGTTCACTCCTTTTTAAGATTCTAATCTAATCTTAAAACAAGGGTAAATAATCACCTATTAGATATTTTTGATATTATTGCTTTAGGTGCTAATCATTTTTTGCATAGAGTAAGACTTTTTTGCAATTGTAGTACTTGGATGAATGAAATAAAGGAATTTTTATCGTTGTAACTTTTTATCTTGGCTATTGAAGAATATTGAGTGGAACGTATACCATGAGACACTTGCTTAGAGAAGCTTGTCAATAGGAGACGCAAAAGGCTCTTAAGGCGCGGACACTACCGAGCAGCCCGGAAAGCGTATCCTTCGTGCTGAAATCAACAACAAAGTTTAATAAGTCTTTATCTTAAACGCGTTTTCTAACAATATTTGGATTTTTTTAGATAACTTGTGGAATACTCATAAGGGATGAGTAAAAATGATGACATTTAAAAGAGGCGGGCCATGTACTTACTATTTATAATCATAGTTCTTTTCATATTATCTTTACTTTATATTGATTTTGAAACATTTAAGGGATATTATCCGACCATACAAATTTTTATTATCTTCAATCTTCTTTATAACTTTATTTTTTATCAGCATACCTTATGGTCTTATGCACCTGAAACACCTTGGTTAAATCATACATTTCTTGAAATCATCTATTCATTTATTATTATTCCGCTAATGATTATCGTGTATCTTCGCTTTTTTCCCTCTGGTTGGAAAGGAGCTATTTATATAGTTGTATGGATTTTTGCTTTTTGGCTAATTGAATTCGATTTTAGTCATCGAGGAAAATTTCATTATGATAATAACTGGAATATATGGTGGTCACTTGTATTTAACTTTATCATGTTTCCTTTTTTACGCTTACATTCAAAAAGGCCTTTTTTAGCAATCATTCTTTCCCTCCCAATTATTTTAATTTTATTATGTTTTTTTCATCCTTTATTTAAAGAATTAAAATAGGGAATCTTCTATAAATAAATTGCTTTTATCTATCATTAGATCATATGACTCATTTTGACATAATCTGTTATCTTTACCTTTCTATTTATATAATTTTATCTGGCTTTTTTTGTAAACTTTGTGGCTTTTTATTTAGCAGGTTGATTTCCACGTGAGTATTAGCTTAACATTAACCTGCCCCACTCATCTATGCAGGAGTCTCGAAAGTAGCTACAATCAACCTATTATTGATAAAAACAATAATCCTTAAGAAATGAGCCAATACTTTTAATCCATATTCTAGATTAGACAGGACAACCGAAATAGCTTAGTCCCCTTCATTACGCGAATATAAATTGCATAAAAAAGTCGAGAACGAAAAGATTCGTACCCGACTTTTTTATATTATTTTACTTCTTGTTGCAACTTTTCATATTGATGAATAACCTCTTTCGTTACTTCATTATTCTCATCTAATTTACTGATTTCTTTTAACACATTCATTACACCATTTTCCTTAATCATTGCTTGAAGCTTTTGTGCTTCTTCATCCTCATTGAAATCAAATAAAAGTGCAGCAGCAATTGCCTTTGCTAGGTTTGAATACGATAACCCTGCCTTTTGTGCCTCTGTTGCAGGGCGAACTAATCTGTCCTCAGGTCCAAGCTTCCGAATTGGTCCACGGGCTACACGTGTAACAGCATCATTTAAATAAGGATTTTTAAAGCGTTCGAGGATTTTGTTAATATATTTAGTATGCTCCGTTTCATCTAATCCGTATTGCTTAATTAAATATGCTCCTGTTTCCTTCAGTGTTTCTTGAACTTGTTTCGCAATTTTTTCATCTGCCAATGTTTGATCGATTGTTGATTTACCACTTAAATACCCTAAATAAGCAATTACAGCATGACCAGTATTAACAGTAAACAATTTTCTTTCAATATATGGAGCTAAATCTTCAACAATTTTCATTCCTTGAACTTCTGGAATTATTTCACTCGTTTCAACAACCCACTCATAATATGTCTCAACTAAAACATCTAGAGAACCTTTATTATCTTGAATTGGGACAATACGGTCTACTGCGGAATTAAAGAAATAAACTCGACCAGCTAATTTTCCTTTTGTTTCATCATCTAAATGTTCGAGGATATGTTTTCTTAATATATCAGTCGCACCAATTTGATTTTCACAAGCAATGACATATAGTTTTTCATCTTGACTATTCACACGGTCCTTCAATCCACGTGCAATTAATGGGGCAATTCTTGGTAATATATTCGGACCAATTGCAGTTGTAAGATATGTTGCTTGTTGAATTGCTTTAACAACCTCATTTTCTTGCGTCATATTATTTAGACCAGAGACATTATTAATTTTTGTAGTTTCACCTTTATCTGTTGCTAACTTCACTTGATAACTCTTTTCCTCGTTTAACTGGTTAATAATTTGATCAGCAATATCAACAAATGTAACATGATAGCCAGATTGAGAAAATAGCGCTCCTATAAAACCTCTACCAATATTTCCTGCTCCAAAATGGACCGTTTTCTTCATATAAAATCATTCCTTTATCAAATTAGTTTGTAAATAATCTAAAAATACATCTTCTATTTTCTTCCGAATTAATTCCTCATTAGACGATGAGAATATCATCATTGCTATATCATTTTCAATTAAACTTGTACTAATTAAGCTAAGGATTTCTTGCTCTCGTACAGTTAGTCTTAATGGAGCAAGCATTAATAATAAATTTTTCATTTGGATTTTCTTTCCATCCATTCCTCTCACAATACATGGTTCCTCTAAATGGGAAATTTGAAAAATCAATTGATTAATATGCTCATCCCGACAATGAAAAAGTGCCATATTTGTGTTAGGAATACCAAGTCCACCTTTTTGTTCCCGAGCTTTGAGACTACGATAAACACTTTGAGCATCTGTTACGATATTATCCTGAACAGTATACTCAATCATTTTCTCTATTATTTGAAAATGATCGCTTCCATTTTTCATCCGATAAACTCGAAAATTATTAAGGATTTTTTCCATACTAGTTTGTACGTCTTTAATTTCCTGTAAAAGCTCTTTAAAATTAAGAGTTGAATTGCTCGTTACAATTTCCTTGTGATCAATTTGTTGTTCATAGTCTCTTACTTTTGTTATTTTCTTTAGACTTTGTTTCAAAAAGCTATGGATCTTATCAATATCCTCATCATTCAATAATGGTGTCACTAAAATATAGTCCAAATCTGCGTACGGAAGCCTAACTGTTGAAATAATGAGATCATAGTCTTTTGGATTTGCTTTTTCAAAATCCTTTATCGATTTGATTTCAATCGAATAGATTTCACTAATTTCCTTTTTTATCCGACTTGCAAGCATTTTTGAAGTGCCAATTCCTGTAGGACAAACAACAACTGCATGGATATTTACCTTTTCTTCACTCATTAATAAGGCAGATCCAAAATGAAGAACGATAAAAGCAACTTCATCATCAGGAAAGATAATATCTTTGAAAATTTTTTCTAAACTTTCCTTAACAGCCATAAATAAAACAGGATATTTATTTTTAATTTCTCCTGTCAATGGATTGAATAAACCCATTTGTTGCTTTAAACGAAATATGGATGGTTCCATATGGGCAAGAAGCCCTTGAAATAGCGAAAAATCCTTTGTTAAGTCTATATTTAACTGTGAGGAAACATCTTGAATTAAGTGCTTAATAAATTTCCCAAGTAAAATGCTGTCATAATCAATCTTATCAGCATCATGTAGCTTTGATCCTCTCAAAACAACTGTTAAAAACTGAAGGTCTTGCTCTTTTAACGGTATATTCAAATCCTTTTCGAGCTGCTCACATAATTTTTGAATTAACTGAAATTCTGTTGAAAATCGATTTGAATCATTGCCTTCCTCTTGAATAAGAAACTTATTCTCTGTTCTCTGCAAAGTGATGCATGTATGTATAATAAGTCCAATATAATCATGATCAGCTAGTCTTGTTTGACGATGAATAATATACTTATTAATTAACTCTTCGACAAGCACTAAATATTTTGGTGAAAAATATCCGAGTACAGGACCTTTCACCGTATTTCCCATTTGTAAAAAATATAAACTTTCAATGATTTCCTCATGAAAATGAACGATAAAATAATTTGCTAGTGCTTTTCTTATATTCGTTTCATGTCCATGAATTTCAACACCTACGCCTTTTTTTCTTGTAAGAGTAATATTAAATTGATTTAGCCATTGTGTTAAATCATCTAAATATGCGGTAATTGTTGTGATGCTGACACCTAATTGCTTCGATAAAACTTGAATTTTAAATGATTCGCCTTCATGAAAAAGCTTAATTAGCAATTGAAGCTTTCGTTCCTTTGGCGTTTCATCCGTTGGGTTCACATCGATTAAGTTTTGAATGAGCTTGTATATATGCTCATTTTTTCCATTAATAATCAGACCATCATCACTTGTCCGCTTAAGCTCTAATTCAAAATGCTTTAAAATTTTTTCAACCGATTTTAAATCCCGTTGAATCGTCCTAACACTAACATTTAAATACGCCGAAAGGGAATGTACCGTATGCTTTCCTGCTGTCTTTACAATCAAGTCTATAATGGATTTTTCCCTTGATGTAATATACATATCATCCTCTCATTTCTTAAAAGAGAAATAGCAGAATAGAAAGATAGGTTTCCCCATCTTTCTATTCCGTGTTTTATTTACTGTTGATGATAGCCAATAATTCCTTCGTTGTTTTCGCTTGAACTAATTGTTCCACATTTTTCTCATCAGAACAAATCACTGCGATACCTGATAGAATTTCTAAATGCGTACCATCTTTTCCAGCTATCCCAAAGATAAGTTTTGCTTTTTCTCCATCGAAATCAACACCATTTGGTACTTGAATAACGGTAAAGCCAGAACGGATGACTGCTTTTTTCGCTTCCTCTGTACCATGAGGAATAGCTACACTATTTCCCATATATGTTGAAGTTATATTCTCACGGTCAATCATCGCATCAACATAGCTTTCTTCCACATATCCAGCTTTAACTAATGCATTACCTGCAAAGCGGATTGCTTCTTCCTTTGTAGCAAATTCTTGATTCAGATAGATATTTTCTTCTAATAATAAATCGTCATTATCATGATTATGATCTACTTCACTTACATTTTGCTGTGAATCTTCAACAATTTCTGTTAATGGTTCAGTTACACCGTTTTGTAAGCTATCAATAAGCTTGTCATATTCTGGGCTTGATAAGAAATTGTCAACTGAAATATGGTAAGCATCTGGTAGTTTTGCTTTTGCTCGTGGTGTTAGCTCTTCCTGTGTTATGACAATTTGTGCATCACCTTGTAAATTACTGATAGCTGAATTTGTCACATGAACATCCAAACCAGCTTCCTTAACTTTCTTACGTAGTAATGATGCACCCATAGCACTTGAGCCCATACCAGCGTCACATGCGAAAACGATTTTTTTCACATTTTCAGGTAAAGCACCTTGTTTATTGCTAAAAGTATTAGCAACTGAGCTTTTCTTGCCTTTCATTTCTTGCATTTTTTTCGCTGCTTCTTCAATATTTTCATCCTGCTGTTTACTTGTTTTTAACACTAAGCTAGCAATAACAAATGAAACGATTGTTGCAACAATTACAGCTGCAAAGTTAGCAATATATGCACTTGCTTGAGGAGGAGTAACAGCTGCAATAGCAAGAATACTACCTGGAGATGCAGGTGAAGCTAATCCCCCACCTAGTAGGACTAACGTAAATACTCCACTCATTCCCCCTAATATAACAGCAAAGAACAACATTGGTTTCATTAATACGTATGGGAAGTAAATTTCATGAATTCCCCCAAAGAAGTGGATAATTCCAGCACCAGGTGCAGATTGCTTCGCAGTGCCTTTTCCGAATAAAGTAAAGGCTAATAGTATACCAAGACCTGGTCCTGGATTTGCTTCAAGTAAGAACAAGATTGATTTACCAGTATCTTGTACTTGTTCTAAACCGATTGGTGAAAGCACACCATGATTAATTGCATTGTTTAAAAATAAAATTTTCGCTGGTTCAATTAGAATGCTTGTTAATGGTAATAAACCAGTATCAATTAACCAGTCAACACCTGATACAAGTATTTGTGTAAATCCATCTACTGCTGGTCCAATTGCTAAAAATGATAAAATTGCAAGGATTGCACCAAGAATACCAGCAGAAAAATTGTTTACGAGCATTTCAAAGCCAGATTTAATTTTCCCTTCAATTGCTTGGTCGAACTTTTTAATGACATAACCACCAAGCGGACCCATAATCATCGCACCTAAAAACATTGGTGTATCAGGTGCACCAATTATTACCCCCATCGTTGCAATGGCACCAACGACACCTCCACGTTGATCATGTAGTAATTTACCACCTGTATAACCAATTAATAATGGTAATAAATACGTCACCATTGGGCTAACTAATTTGGCAAGGCTTTCATTCGGGAAGAAGCCTGTTGGTATAAATAAAGCCGTAATTAACCCCCATGCAATAAAAGCGCCGATATTTGGTAAAACCATTGAACTTAAAAAGTTACCAAATTTTTGGACTTTCACTTTTATATTAGATTGAGCCATCATAACTCTTCCTTTCTTTAAAAAGATAAAAATATGTCTTATCACATCATAAGCTAGAGATATCCTTAATTCAAGATTGTTGAAAACTAACTTTGTCGCGCTTAGTATGACAAAGTTATCTTTTCTCAATATGAAAGTCTTCATTCCTCATAAAGGTTGATATTACAAGTTAGAATTTCACTCTTTTTGAGAAGGATCATATCTAAAATACTGTTGTTATTAAGATACACGTTGTAAAGGTTAATTGGAGCGTAAATGTGAGACACATGCGGGATATGAGGGATAGGTTAGACGTACTATGTGTTTCAATGAAGGAGGCTCATTACTAAAAACCCGTAAAGCAAACACTACACAATGAAGCAAATAAAAGGCAACAAAGTTTACGAAAAACTGCATTTGAGAATATACTAATGATAAGAAGCAAATACTCTCCTGTGAAATCTCCATCAGCAAAAAAGACTGCCAAAACATTTATGACAGTCGATAAAAGTTTAAATTATAGCCATTATTTAAGAAATGTAATAAGCAAATTTATAAAATTTCATTATTAACATCAATCATAAAAAGATGTAGGAATTTTTCCAAATCGTCTTTTATGATATAAAAGTGGTTCTTTCATCTCTGACTGAATATCAATAATCTCACCGATTAAAATTGTATGATCACCTGCATCAACTGTTTTAAATGTTTTACATTGTAATACACTTGAGACATCCTCAATAATCGGCAATTGATTATTTGAATAAGTCCATTTACAATTTGCAAATCGATCGATACCCTTCGAGGCAAAAAGTGAACAAATATCACCTTGGTTTTCAGCAAGAATATGTACAGCAAATTTGTCAGTGCTAATAAACTCTTCATACGTAGAGACTCTCTTATCGATTGACCATAAAATAAGTAAAGGATCAAGTGAAACAGATGCAAATGAATTCACAGTTAATCCAATTGGAGAACCTTCCTTCGTAACAGTAGTTACAACTGTTACACCTGTAGGGTAGTTTCCCATTACTTGTTTAAAAAGCTCACTATTGTTTCCCGTTTCCATTGAACCACACCTTTCTAGTAATCATTGTTCAGTAGCCCGATATTTTGTTAGCTTCATAAGCTTTATTATACCATAATGAACAGCATTCGCTTATTCGATTTATATTCAATAATCATAATGAAAAGGCACAACTATAATGGATGTTATGCCTTAAGTATCATTTTCTTATTATATAGGTTTAATAGTTATTAACGTTAATAGGCCATTTCCGGATCGTGATAATATTTAAATTCCAGTAAATTATTTGCTGGATCGATAAGGAAAAACGTAATATGCTCTTCTCTTTTCCCAGCAAAACGAATCATTTTTTCTTGAAAAAAAGGTAACTCCTGACTTATAGCATCATTTAATACTTGATCAAATTCAGAACGTTCTAAAAAAGTAATCCCAAAATGACGTGGATACATTTTTGGTGAAGGATCAATTGAACTAGGGTTTAAATGACAAACAACTTGATCCCCATAAAAATTAAATGTAACTCTGTCATCATATCTTCTCGCAAGCTTACAGCCTAACTTTTCATAAAATTCCACTGTTTCATCAAGTTCCTTACAAGGAATCGCGAGGTGAAACACTTTATTTGTATCACGCATGATTTGTCTCCTCCTCAAGAATATGAAATGTATCTGAACGTAACCCTAGTCTAAGCGTTTCTAATGAAATGCAATCCGAAAATGCTATATTGGCTAGGTTAACATTTGAGCCAACCATCTTAATAAAAGCAGTTTGCAGCTTCTTATTCGGGGCTTCAAAAATAATAGATTGCAAGTCAAGACCTGAGCAGATAATTCTATCAACTAACTCCAATCTAAGCTCCCCATTTGCTTGACATACACCACTAGTACCACTTTCTCTTGCTTCTGTTATCACCTTTGTTGCCCCAGCTTCTAAATCCTCTGTAATCCATTCAACCCAATTCATAGAATTATCAACTTCATCAATAATGCTGATTTTACTCCCTACCTCACTAAAAACGGTAAATTCCTTTGAAAACTCTCTTATATAGCTTGCTTTTTCTTTATTTGTTATAGCAAAAGTCCCATTGGAAATTTCCACATATTCGCATTGAAATCTTCTACAATAATCGTAATAATCAGCAATTTTTCCTTGGGATAGAAATTTTTCAAATAATGTTCCACCGAAGAAATAACGTATCCCATTCTCATTTAAATTTGCTATCTTTTCATCTAATTGACTTGAAATAACCGAGGTTCCCCATCCAAATTTCACAAAATCAATATATTGACGAGAGCTACGAACCGTATCCTGGAATAGCTGAAATGGGATTCCATTGTCAATTAATATAGTCAGCCCATGATTTCGAGGTTTTTCCTCTCTTTTTGGTAAATGTAAGCCTGTTTGGTTCATATAAAAAACCTCTCGATTGTTGGGATTTTTCCTGTCTTATTAACTTTCATGACAAACTCCCCTTTCAGTTCTTTAACACAATATTTCAAATCATCAGGGTTAAATTCTGGTTGGCCTGCGTCGAAAAATTTTTCAGCTACATGAGAGTTTATAATTCGTTCAACAACCTCTTTTTCATCCATCACACCATTACCTTCCAATATACCTTTCATATACTCGGCACAAGCCAAATCATCATCACCGGTAGGATGTGATGCTACAATATGGACGTGACATTCCCGTTCTAATTGATCTATTTGTTTTTTCAAATAAGTCGCGGTTGTTCTAGCATTTGAAAATCCCGTTACATAAAGGTCTTTAGCTTGAAGAGAATTTAATGTTGCCTTTACTCCATTAGTAGTCTTTTGGACAAGCGTCTTTCCTTCAACTTTAGCATGACATATATGAGCAGGAGAATTATCTAAGTCAAACCCAGAAATCGGTAACCCCTTTATTTCACCTGCTAATACTAGATTTGGGTTTTGATTTTTTAATTGGATCGCTTCGTCAACTGTTGCCACAAGCAAAATCTTTTCCACACCTTTAAGAAAAGCATGGTGTGCAACTGTAAATGCACGAATAACGTCGATGACAACTGTGATGTCTGATTCACCTAAAAGCATGTCATTCCCTTGATAAATCTTTATAGGCATCTTTTTACCCCCAATGGTATTAGCATCGATGCTGACAATTATGTGTCAAAAAAAGTATATTCACCCAGCCATTTTATGTGCCTAATCATGCGCAAATATTTATTTAGATTCCATATCCGCTTTTTGATGATAGGTTGTGGAATATGTTAGAAGGAAAAACAAAGTTCTTCTTAAATAATGGTTATATTTGTGCCCCATGCAGTAATTACCAGTTTAAAAATTGTCCCTTTTAATAAGATTTAATTCGTGAAAGTTAAATTAAAAGCCAATCCGAATAATGTAAACAGAAAAAACAAAAGGTAATGCATAAAGACAAATAAATGGAGATAATTTCAGATGGAAAGAGAAAATATTCTTGCTAGTGATCAAAATATTTGCTTACATGTTGATTCTGAAAGCTTTGCTGGAGCGATCATTCCACCTACTTTTGGAAATAGTTTATTTACATTTAACTCTTATGAGGACTACGTACTAGGAGAAACAAATCAACAGAACAAATGTGTTTATTGGCGAGGTACAAATCCAACGGTAGAAATAGCTGAAAAGAAATTAGCTGCATTAGAACGAGGGGAAACATGTAAATGCTTCGCTTCTGGAATGGCTGCTATAACTGCAGCTATTTTTAATAGTGTAAAAAGTGGTGACCATGTATTAAGTGTGGGTAATATATATCAATCTACCGATGAATTGCTTAATTATTTGCAAAAGTTCGGAGTAGAGCATTCCACTGTATTTTCGGTTCATATAGATGATATTCAAAATGCAATTCGACCAAATACAAGCCTCATATATACTGAATGTCCTACAGATACGAACCTGCAACTTGTTCCATTAAAAAAACTGGCTTCCCTTGCAAAAGACAATGGAATCCGAACAATTGTAGATAATACGTGGGCAACACCACTCTTTCAAAAACCACTAACCTACGGAATTGATATTGTCGTCCACTCCGCTTCAAAATATTTAGGAGGTCATAATGATTTAGTAGGTGGTGCTTTAATTACAAGTGCAGAAATTATGAAAACTCTATTCAAAAAAGAGTATTTATTATTTGGAAGCTCGATGGGTCCTTATGAGGCATCTCTACTTTTACGTGGATTGCAAACATTGCCAATTCGAATGAAGGCACTTCAAGACACCACGATGAAAATCGCACAATTCCTTGATAAACATCCTGCTATAGAACGAGTTCATTATCCTGGCCTTGGGCAAAAGCAATTTTCTAATGAAACGAAACATCAACTTACTGGATTCTCTAGCTTACTTACTTTTGAATTAAAAAACGCTGAACATAATGCTGTAAAATCAGTAATAAATAAAGTAAAAGTATTTAAAATTGGGGTATCATGGGGTGGACTTGAAAGTTTGATCATCACACCGAATCTTGGGGATAATGAAGAGGAGTTAAAAAAGAAAAACATCAATCCACATATTATTAGACTTTCAATAGGAATGGAACCTTCCGAGGATCTTATTAATGATTTAAGAAATGCTTTGGAGCAATAACTGAAATAGAAAATTTGGCTGTCTCATAGGCGAATGTTAGCCACTTTGAACAAAAGCAAATCTTGTTGAGACAGCCTCATAGTTTTAAGCATTTTTACTTTAAACCCAAATCGATTCTAAATGATACGTTAATACGCGGGTAATTTTCTCTTTGTTCAGTCGACCTGGTTCTAAAATTGCATGTAATGCTAGTCCATCAATTAGTGAATACAATCTCTCTGTTTCCATTTCTTTATCAAGACCATCCTTTAATAATCCAAACTCGACCATATTTTCAACTAGAACTTTAATTCCTTCATAAACACCGTCCTCATGGAGCTTTAACATTCCCTGTTTATTTCTAACATGTCCAATAAAAGCAAACCATACCTCCATTTCTACTCTAGTTTCTTCATTAACAGGTAACAATTCCAGTAAAACCTTTAAAATGATTTCCTTTGGCGGTGTATCTTGGACAACAATCTTCTTAATTCTTTCTGTTGCTTGTTCCTTTACTAAATTCATCGCATAAACAAGCAGTTCATCCTGGGTAGAAAAATAGTGGCGTAATGCACCTAATGAAATATTTGCTTCCTTCGCAATATTTCTCACTGTAGCACCTTCAATACCCTCGTTCAAAATAACTCTCCACGTTGCTTCGGCAATTTGTTTTCTTCTTTTTTCATGATCAACAATTTTTGGCATATGTCCATTTTATCAATAGATGATTTCATATTCAATTAAATAATACAGTTGTATTAAAAAAGCTTCCATGATATGATGTTTTTAAATAATACAAGCGTATTAAAAAGGGAGTGTTCAAAATTGAGTTTTATTACATGGATGATTATTGGCTGTGAAATAGGATTTTGGATCGTCATTTTATTAGGTTTAATCGTAAGATATATCTTTAAACAGAAGAAGCTAGGTCTTATGTTATTAGCTCTAACCCCATTGATTGATTTGATTCTATTAATCATTACAAGTATAGATCTCTATCAAGGCGCTGTTGCCTCAACTGTTCACGGCATCGCAGCCATCTACATCGGAGTATCTATCGTATTCGGAAAAAGTATGATTAAATGGGCTGATGAACGTTTTCAATATTATATAATGAAGGAAGGAACAAAGCCTGAAAAACGTTATGGAATGGAATATGCCATTCACTATTCTAAAGGGTGGTTAAAACACCTTCTTTCGTATCTCATTGGCAATGGTCTTATTTTTACAATGATTTACTTCATAAATGATTCATCCCGAACTCAAGCTTTATTTAGCTTAATGATGATTTGGAGTGTTGTTTTAGTAATCGATTTGATTATTAGCGTATCCAATTTTATTTGGCCGAAAAAGGATGATAAAAAGGTTGTAAAGCAATCTTAAATTTATTTGTAACGATCTTTCTAAACTAAAGAAGAAATCATCATGTTTTCTGACATTAATGAAATATTTACATGATGAACCATATTTAGGACATACACCCAATTGTCTCCCTAAAATATACTGTACTGTAGCTAAGGGCTGACATTATTTTATGAGGTGATTTCCTTTGTTTTATCATGTAAAAGAATTGCAATACCATGCAAAGCCTGAAAGACCCGATCCGCTTTTTGCAAAGAAATTACAAGAAGTACTTGGGGGGCAATTTGGAGAGATTTCCGTTGCTTTACAATACCTTTTTCAAGGATGGAGCGTACGGGGAAACGGAAAATATAAAGATTTATTAATGGATACAGGTGCTGAGGAGCTAGCTCATATTGAAATGCTAGCTACAATGATTGCACGATTATTAGATGGTGCACCTGTTGGGGATTTAGAGACAGCTGCAAAGGATCCGATAATTGGTGCCATATTAGGTGGAATGAACCCACAGCATGTAATTGTTTCAGGTTTAGGGGCAATGCCAGCTGATAGTGTAGGCAATCGCTGGACAGCAGATTATATCATTGCGAGCGGAAATTTATTAGCAGACTTTAGAGCAAATTTAAATGCAGAATCACAGGGACGTTTGCAAGTTGTTCGTTTATATGAGGAAACTAATGATCGTGGCGTAAAGGATATGCTATCATGGTTAATCGCTAGAGATACAATGCATCAAAACCAATGGATTGCCGCAATTAAAGAGCTTGAAGCAAAAGAAAATGTTGTTGTCCCAAGTACCTTCCCAAAGGAATTAGAAAAACAAGAAGTTTCATACACACTGTTTAATTTCTCTAAAGGTAACCAAAGTGCACAAGGTCGCTGGGCTCACGGACCAAGTATGGATGGACTTGGCCAATTTAATTATGTGGAAAATCCAGTACCCCTAGCTAAAAAGCCTGTATTACGTCCTGCACCTCCGTATATTCATGATACTCCACCAGCAGTTCTTAAGGACACACAAGGACTTATTCCTCCGAATATGAAATAACAAACCTTTGGAAGGAAAGGAGATTCCTTTCCTTCTATCATTTCTTTCATCATGTAAAATACTCTAGCTTTGCATTTGGAAAGAATTTTTCCATATAAGAGTATAAATGAGATTTTATATCTTCTTCCTCTTCCTTTTGATAAATATACTTTCCAATACCATATTTCCCCCATTTATATCGTCTAGCTGATTCATCTAGTTCTAACTTTGTCATCGGGTAGTTCTTCTCAATTACCTTCTTTGCTGGCTTTGTAAAGCGATGTTGGATAAATTCAAACGTTATATCCTTTTTCGCCTCCTCTGGTAACTCTGCATCCAATCTTTCAAACATATGATAATATCCATCCTCCCAGCCTTCATGCAGATAAATTGGAGCAACAATAAAACCAAGTGGATATCCGGCTCTTGCTACCTTTCCTGCTGCTTGTAAGCGATCAGCTAGTGAAGATGTACCTGGCTCAAAGTTTTTTATAACATAATCGGCATTGATACTAAATCTAAACCTAGTTTTCCCATTATGCTTAGCATCTAATAAATGATCAACATGATGAAACTTTGTGACAAAACGTAATTTTCCGTATTCTGATTTTCCAAAATGCTCAATTGCTCTTTTTAAAGTATGTGTTAAATGATCAATGCCGACAATGTCTGATGTACATGCGGCTTCAAATCGCGTAAATTCAGGAGCACGCTCTTCTATATATTTATCCGCAGCATCCAAGATTTCATCGACGTTCACGTACGTACGAATATATGGCTTACTTCCCATAGTCGTTTGTAAATAGCAATAATGACAATGTCCCATACACCCTGTCGCAAATGGAATAGCATATTCTGCAGATGGTTTAGAAGTATCGAATTTTAATGTTTTTCGAATCCCCACAACAAGTGTAGATTTGGCAACACGGTATTTCTGAAAATCATTGTCCCCTGGCAAATTACGAATTTGATTATGTGAGGTTGTATATTTTATTTCCAAATCCATTTTTTCAAACTTTTCTTTTAATTGCTGTCCTAATGGATATTCCAGTGCTTTCGGTTCAAAGTAAACAAGCTGTGGTACAAATGGTGGTCTACTCATTTTTTCGCATCCCTCTACATACTAAAGTAATAGTCATAAGCTGCTTTTGCCTCTTCTTCACTTGAATATACAGCAATCTCATTTGTTAAAGGATAGTAAGTTTCGTATAGAAATATCGCTAGCTCATTTGGATTTTCCGGGTTATTGACAACTGCTGCCTCTTGAATATTAGCCACATCTTGAGTATGAGGATTTCGATAAAATACATAAACAATATCACCAGGACTGTAAGACGTCATTTCATTATCAAAGTCCATTATTAAAACACACACCTTTTCTATTTAATACTTTCATTTTCCGTATTTCATCAAAGTTTTATGATTACATATTTGTGGAAAAACGTTAAAATAATGAAATGTCATAAAAAAAATTTAGAAATAAGGTGATTTGATGAAAAAAGTCATTGTGTTCTTATTTGGTAAACGTCAAAATACAAATACCTTTTTACGTATCATTTACAATGTTGTCGTTTCGTTTTATTTTTTCTCATTATTACTTTTACTCATACAAGCTTTCGTTTCTGGAATCATCGCACCCGTTTTAATAGGTGCAATCACTTTTCCAATCATGTTTAGATTGATTTATTATTTACTAATTGTTAGTAATCAATGGCAACGAAATCGTTCGCAAATAGTCCTCGTGATATTTAGTATAGGTATTGGTATAAGCGTGATATTATCCGCAGTTATTATGTTTGTCGCTTTAAATGGGGAAAATCTAGCTATAAATACAAATAAAGTTGCTACAAATAATAAAGTAGAGCTTTCAATCGGAAAACTAAAAGGATCGTATGAAGTGACTTCTTTTGACATTACCTCTTCAGGTGTTATGACGATTCCTTATGAAGTTAGTTGTGAAGAAGGGAGCTTCTCTATTATTGTGAAAAGTTCTACAAGCAACGAAGTAGTCTGGGAGGATATTGTAAACAACAAGCATAGTGGGACAATTGAATTTTCAGGTGAAGAAGATACATATACAGTTTTCTTAAAAACAAAAGAAGCGAAAAATATAAGTTTGACGATTTCCTTATAGACTTTTTTGATTAATGATTCCGTCTTTAGCTCATACTAACCTTGGATTTTTAAAATCGATGTATTGGAGTGAGGATGGAAATGGAGTTTGAAGCAAGAAATTCAACAGAAGAAGCACTTCATCATTATAAGGCAGGTTTAGGAACCTTCACAAAAAAAATGCCAGAGCTTGCAAGTAAATTTAATGACTTTACTGAGGAATGCTTTAAAGAAGGTAGCTTATCAAAAAAAGAAAAACAACTAATCGCATTAGGAATTAGCCTTTACTCTCAAGATGAATATTGTATTATTTATCATACTAAGGGCTGTTTAGATGAAGGTTGCAGTGAAGAAGAAATTCTTGAAGCAATTGGTGTAACTGCTGCTTTTGGTGGTGGTGCAACGATGAGTCAGGCCGTAACACTTGTACAAGAATGCATTCAAGAACTAAATCAATTAAAGCAGTAGTGAATGTATATGAAGTAAAAAGCTGTCTGCATCTTAAATTGTCCTTTCTCAATCAATATAGATAAGAGGTAGGACAATTAATGTGACAGCTTTTTTCCCTACATTATGGAAATTTTAATAGTTATTGCATTTCCAAGTATCGAGTTAAAAACCTTTCCATGTACATACTAACTCTGTAGATTGTATCTACGTTTAGTTTTTATCAATGGGAGGAGAGATTCATTGAAAACTCAAACGATCAAGAAAAACCTTTCTGTACAGGAAGCAATTGAATCTAGACATAGTATTCGAAAGTTTGAGCAAGAAGCAATTACGAAAGAAGAGCTTAATGAAATATTTGAGTTAGTCCGATTAACACCAAGTGCATGGAACCTTCAGCCATGGAGATTTCACGTAATAACTGATAATCAGCTAAAGGAAAAGCTACAAGAGGCTGCTTATGGTCAAAAACAAGTCACCTCTGCCCCTGCAGTTGTCTTAGTTGTCAGTGATATGGAAGATGTTATTGCCCATTTAGCCGAAACAGTACATCCCGGTTTATCACTTGAACGTCAACAAGAAGAGGTTGCAAATTTATCTTCCTTCTTTAGTGGGATGAGTGTTGAGGAACGAGGTCAATGGGGACTTACTCAAACAAATATTGCATTAGGGTTCTTACTAACAGCCATTCAAGGTCTCGGCTTTGCAAGTGTACCAATGCTAGGGTTTGATCACGAGAAAGTCAAGGAATTGCTCTCACTACCCGAACATATTAAATTTGCTGCAATGGTGCCATTTGGTCGTCAAGCCTCAGAAGGTTATGAACACCATCGATTCCCACTTGATAAAATTGTAACTTATCATTAAAAAGAGCGAGAATTTCGATAGTGGAGGATTTTAACAATCCTCCTTTTCCTCTATCGTTTCGATATAAGCAATTACAGTAAAATCAATAAGCCTCAACATTTTTAAATCATTTTAATCCACTACCTACCTCATCAATTGTAGGAATAAGTTATAATTTTTTCCTAATTAATCTCCCTTCTGTTTCAACAATCTGTGCCACATCTGAAATAAATTTAATAATAAGTTCTAACTCATCTACACTATATTTTTCACAATATTCTTTAGTAGACTCTGATAAAGATGAATAATACAGTTGCAATTTCTTTACCTTATCCTCCAATAAAATTATCATTACTTTTCGCCGGTCTTGTGTATTTCTTATTCTTTTAATAAACCCAGCCTTTTCTAAACGATCTAAAATTGCTGTAACTGAACTTGTACTATTTCCGGTAATAGTTGCTAACTCCCCAGCGGTTATTGGTCCCGTTTCCGCTAAAATATCGATTGTTTTTAAATCTGTTTGAATCACCCCTAATGCATGTGTAATATTTTGTTGAAATAAAACACTTCTAATACTAAGTTTTCTAAGCTGTTGTGTTACCGCTTCAATCTGTAACCTTTTTCTACTATTTAAGCTTGACATAGACTTTATCCCTCCCATAAACTTAAAATTATCTCGATTATCGAGACAATTTTAAAAGTTTGTTATCATTTTACTTTTAAACATATCATCGTGCAAAGTGAGAGAGCAATTTTCTTACCGAAAGGAGAAAGCACTAGATGGAGCAAAATAAACACCAAAAATTTATCGTTACTGGTCTTTTATTAGCAATTTTAATGTCAGCAATGGATAATACAATCGTTGCTACTGCAATGGGTACGATTGTTTCAGATCTTGGAGGTTTTGACAAATTTGTTTGGGTTACATCTGCCTATATGGTAGCAACAATGGCTGGTATGCCTATTTTCGGTAAACTTTCAGATATGTATGGCCGAAAAAGATTTTTTCTTTTCGGATTAATCATTTTCTTAATTGGCTCGGCACTTTGCGGCCTTGCGCAGAGTATTGTTCAATTAAGTATTTTTCGTGCTATTCAAGGAATTGGTGGAGGAGCACTAATGCCTATTGCCTTTACAATTATTTTTGATATATTCCCTCCTGAAAAACGAGGAAAAATGACCGGATTATTGGGAGCTGTCTTTGGAGCTTCAAGCGTATTAGGACCTTTGCTTGGCGCATATATTACAGAATACATAAGCTGGCACTGGATATTTTATGTAAATGTCCCACTTGGGATCATTTCGTTATTTTTTATCGTTCGCTATTACAAGGAGTCTCCTCAACATATAAAACAAAAAATTGATTGGGGCGGTGCTACAACCCTTGTAATTGCTATCATCAGCCTTATGTTTGCACTTGAATTAGGCGGAGAACAATTTGCATGGAATTCACCCCAAATCATAAGCTTATTTAGTATATTTGGAATCTTTATTATTGTTTTTTTCATACTCGAACGGTTTGCAGCTGATCCGATCATTCCATTTTGGTTATTTAAAAAACGATTATTCGCAACTTCACAAATCCTTGCCTTCCTATACGGTGGTACATTTATTATATTGACAGTATTTATCCCGATTTTTGTTCAAGCAGTTTATGGAGGTTCAGCAACAAATGCAGGATTTATTTTGACCCCAATGATGTTAGGATCAGTTTTAGGTAGTGCAATTGGGGGGATTTTCCAAACAAAAACGAGCTTCCGAAATTTAATGATTATTTCTGTCATATCTTATTTTATAGGTATGTATTTACTCGGTACTTTAACACCTGAAACGAGTCGTTCACTGTTAACAGTCTATATGATTATCGTTGGGTTTGGAGTGGGCTTCTCATTCTCGCTATTGCCAACAGCCTCGATTCATAATTTGGAGCAGAGATACCGTGGAACTGCAAATTCAACGAATTCATTTCTCCGTTCCTTAGGAATGACCTTAGGTGTAACGATTTATGGCGTCATCCAAAATAATAGTTTTACTGAAAAATTAAAAGCTGCGTTTGACAACTTTGGGGGTAATAATGCTCAAGCAATGGCTAAGCTCAATGATCCCCAGCAGCTCTTTCAATCAGATGCACGTGAAAATATACCCGATGAAATTCTTGATAAAATTGTAAATTCAATGTCGGAATCGATTACGAACACTTTTATGCTAGCTCTAATTCCAATTGCGATAGCAGCAATCTTGGTTTTAATGATGGGGAATGCACGGGTTGAAGTAACGACGGAGCTTCCTAAAAAAACTAATGATCACTAAATTATCATCTTAAACGTTTATATAACAAAAAAAGCTTGAGAATTCTCAAGCTTTTTCTGTGTATTGTTATTCATCAAGCATCTTTTTTTCTTCACTATTAATTGAGTAACTTGCTGTTATCGTAGCACTTAATGAATGTGAGACAGAACAATATTT
>JAPSLL010000013.1:64245-102514 GCA_031180805.1 Bacillus sp. (in: firmicutes) | reverse complement strand
AGCAACTCTTCAAAAAGTTTTTCCCCTGGTCTTATACCGGTAAATTCAATCCCTATATCATCAATTGAATTACCTGATAGTTTGATTAGATTTATGGCCAAATCAACGATCTTTACAGGCTCTCCCATGTCAAGCACAAAGATTTCTCCACCTTTTGCTAATGCACCTGCCTGAATTACTAATCGTGCGGCTTCGGGTATTGTCATAAAATAACGAACCATATCAGGATGAGTAACAGTAACTGGTCCGCCATTTTGAATTTGCTTTTTAAATAATGGGATTACACTGCCTCTGCTCCCTAGCACATTTCCAAATCTAACTGCAACAAATTTCGTAGAGCTAATTTGGTCGAAATGCTGAATGATCATCTCCGCTAATCTTTTCGTTGCTCCCATTACACTTGTCGGATTTACTGCTTTATCTGTTGATATCATTACAAATGTTTCAACACCATTTTGACTTGCGGCTTGTGCTATATTCCTAGTTCCAATTACATTGTTTTTTACTGCCTCCTCTGGATTTCGTTCCATAAGTGGGACATGTTTATGTGCAGCAGCATGATAAATAACATTAGGTCGATAGATATCTACGACAGATAGTAGTTTTTCATAATCTTGTAAATCCGCTATTTCAGTAATAAATTCAATTCCTTTGTTTTTACATGATTCTTTTAATTCCATTTCTATTGAGTAAATGCTATTTTCACCGTGACCTAATAAGACTAATCTCTTTGGGCTAAAATTTGAAATTTGTCTACAAATCTCTGAACCAATTGACCCACCGGCACCTGTTACAAGCACCACCTTATTTGTTATAGACTCACTAATACTTGTCATGTCTAATTCGATTGTTTCTCTACCTAATAAATCTTCAACTTGAACATCTCGAAATTGATTAACTGACACTTTTCCTGTCATAATGTCCTCAAGCATTGGAATCATTTGCGTTTTTGCAGTTGTTTTTGCACATTGCTTAAAAATTAAATTGAGCTGTTTCTTATTCAACGATGGAATAGCTATCACGATATTTTCAATTTTGTATTTAACTGAAAGTAGTGGAATATCCTCCACCCCTCCTATTACTGGTATTCCAAATATATCTAGCTTCTGTTTCTTTTTATTATCATCGATAAAAGCTACTGGTAATAATTCTGCTTCTGGATTTGATAATAGCTGTCTTACTACCATAGTTCCTGCAGAGCCTGCACCTACGATTAGGGTTCTCTTTTTGTTTACTGTTGGTTTTAAATAATTATCCCGATAGATTCTCCATATAAATCGCGATCCTCCGATTAATAATAAATGTGTCATCCATGTAACAACTAGTACACGATAGTTAACTTGCTGGTAAGTTATCACTTGAACTATTGCTGTTGTAAAAATAGAGAAAGAGATAACCTTAAATATGCTTAATAACTCTCCAACGCTTGCATACTCCCATGCCTTTTTATAAAGGTGGTATACGAATGAAAAAATATGATGACAAATCAATAAGGTTACTGCACTTAGTAGCATTGCAGAAGTAGGAGTGCTTGAAACCTGATTAAATAATAAATGGCTTAAAAAAATAGTTGATAAGACAATGCAGGAGTCTAAGCTAATTAAGAAGTATAACCTACTTTTATAGGTCATTTTATTTCCTCCTTTCAAGTTAAATTGGTTTTATTCTTCAGGATTAAATAAGCTTCTATTTACTAACATTTATAGTTATATGAATGAACAAATTATATAGCGAACAATATGGCAAAACTATCGGAAATATATTTACTTCATATATTTAGCTTTCTTTCAAAATCCCCACAAAAATATCTCACCGCCGAGATATCTTTGCGGGAATTTTAAATAAATGGGCATTTAACCCGCCCTCACACCACACTCTTGACAACTCGTGTCTAAGGTTTCTTCAACCCACAGCATGGCCGAGTACCTCCATTTATAAAGGTTAGGAGATATCACCTATAAAAACACTATTTTATTTGTGCGTAATAAAGAACAAAACGTTATAATAAAAAAGCAAAACGATTAATTTCGTTCATTTAATATAACACCTAATACCTTTGCTCTTACTAAATTTAATAATCGGTTAGCCTCAATTGCTTTTTCTCTATCTGTTTTACCACTCGTTAATACTAAAATCACTCCATCACACTGACCAGCAAGTAATTTAGTATCTGTTGTTTCAAGTACTGGAGGGGAATCAAATAGAATTACATCATATTCATCCGTTATTTCCTTAATAAGTTGACTCATTGCTTTAGAACCGATTAGTTCCGCTGGATTAGGAGGAGTCATACCACTAGGTAAAACTTCAAGTTGACCAATTTGAGTTTGAACTATTGCATCTTCTATCGTTGCCTTTCCAATTAAAACTTCTGATAGACCTAATGCATCTTTTAGATTAAAAGTAGAATGTACTGTCGGTCTTCGCAAGTTAGCATCAACTAACAAGACCTTATCCCCTTGTTGCGAAAGTGAAATGGCCAAATTAATTGCGGATGTAGTTTTTCCCTCTCCTTCTGATGGAGATGTAATGATTAATGTTTTATGTTTTTTATTAATAGAGGAAAATTGTATATTTGTTCGTATCGTTCGAAACTGTTCTGCAATTTGTGAGCTTGGGTTAGAATATGAGACAAAATGACGTTTTGAATTTTCCCTTACTGATTTATTCCTGCTTATCCTAAGAACCAAGAGTCTCACCTCTATACATAAGTTTGTCGTTTTTTCTTTTATTTTGCATATTTTTCTTTTTCATTGTTGAGACAGAACCTAACACTGGAATACCTAGTAACTCTTCAACCTCATCTTCTTTTCTTATACTATTGTTTAGTGATTCCAATAGGAAAGCTAACCCTACCCCAATAACGATACCACCTAAAATCGATATAATGATATTTCGGTTTTGGCTCTGATTTATTGGAGTATGATTTACCTTAGCTTCTGATAAAGGTTTTACATCATTAAATCCCATAATTTTTGGGATTTCTTCTTTATAAGTTTCCGCTACAACATTTGCTATCAGGGCAGCTTGCTCCGGATCATTATCTGTAATAGTAATCGTTACAACTGATGAATTATCTATAGTCCCTACATCAATTTTTCCTGCTAATATTTCTGATGTATAAGGTAAATCTAGTTTATTAATAACTTTATCTAGTACTGTAGTATCCTTGATAATTACCTTTAATGTTGTAATTAAATTGACATCAGCTGATCCAAAAATAATTCTGTTCGTAGATTGATACAAAGGGGTGAAGGTTGAAATCGTGTAATAGGTTCCTAAAGAAGTTGTTATAAAAGTAATCATAATTATGATCCATATATATCGTTTTAATACAATGAATATTTCTCTAATATCGATTTCCTTTATTTTCTTATGTTCATTTTTATGTTTATCTTCTAAATCTGGAAAACTAGACATATAATTTATCCACCTACTTTTTATCATTAAAATACTCAAACACTTTAACCGAGTTCGTTCTCTCTATAATTTAGAATAGTTCACTATAAAGAACAAGTCAATATTTTTTCTAATAATTCATTATTTTTATTGATCACCATTTTATCCTTCTCTGAATGCACAAAAATTAATATAAGCTATATTACCTATTTTTAAAAACTCTGAAAATTTACCATTTTTTCGTTAAAAAGAACAAATTACTTCTATTCTCTCCTACTTACTCTTTATATCATACAATTATGTTATTTTATTAAGAACATTTTGTTTCATATAATGAATTTAGTTAGTATAAAATTGGTAAAAGAATATAAGGAGAACCGTATATGGTTGGAGAACGATTAAAGGAGTTGAGACTTGAGAAGGGATATTCTATAAGTGAGTTAGCTGAGTTAGCAGGAGTTTCAAAATCATACTTAAGCTACATTGAACGTGATGTACAAAAAAATCCCTCGCTTCAATTTTTAAAGAAGATTGCTTCAACACTTGAAATAGATGTTGAAGATTTATTAGGCTCAACGTCAGGAAGTCAATCGAAAGAGTTTATTTTAGATGATGAATGGAGCAGGTTACTAAACAAAGCTATTGAAGAAGGAATGAGCAAAAAAGATTTCGAAGAGTTCCGTGACTATTTAAAATTTAAAAAATGGCAGGAAGAGAAAAAATAAGAGGACAAACTTATTCAGGAGGACAAGGTCAAAATGGATAATCCAGAGAAGAATATTCAATTAATAGATTTAGACATTGAATGGGTAGAATTAATAAAAGAGGCAAAACAAATTGGATTGTCATTTGATGAAATTCTCCTTTTTCTTCAAAATGGACATGCTGCAAAATAAGCAATTAAATGACTTCGGACCTCTCAAATATTGAGAGGTCTAACCGTAGTATTCCATTAATTAACACTTTTTCTAACTGATATGCTATTTCCATCCTCTAAACCATTCGACTTTATGTTTCCCTCAATAATGAATTATTATTTTCCGTTCCCCTAATAAGATATAGCACCACTTAGTATAGATCTTAACAGATTGGAAAAAATAAGTAATAAGGTGGTGTTTATATTGAAAAAGTGGTTTTTTTGTATTTCTTTTTTATTAGGACTTACACTCACACAAGGATTTGAATTAAGTCACAGTCTTGCTGCTTCCTCTGAATCTTGGGAAGATGTTGCTGTTAAGGAAACAAAAAAGAGGTATCCTCTATCACAGGTATTGTTTTCTCAAAAAATATGGGATAAAGCCAAAAAAGATATTACAGTCAAACAATATCGTCTTACATTAAGAGAAGGCCTTCAAGACTTTGCCGTATATACGACGATCACATATGATTCAAATTCTGGAAAAATTAAAACAGTTCAAGTAATCCCAGAGGCTTAAAAACATCTTTCTTAATAAATTTTCATTTAAAAAAAGGCAAACTTTTTAATTGGTTTGCCTTTTTACAATATTAAAATATTTCACTCATTATTTTTCCGTTTTTTCACAAACAGTTTTATTGAAAATGGTAAAACGCCAAACCATCTATTTGTATAGAAAGTCGACGATGTCTCAACTAACTTTTTCTCCTCTCGTTGTTGTTTTCTCGTTTCCTTTGGAGTATCCATAAACTTTACGATTTGTTGAGTAAGATACTTAACATAATCATTTGTAGACAAAATCAAAACTCCTTAATTATCAGTTTCTGATTTTAGTTATGACCAATTTCTACCTTTTTTAATCGTATAATCATTTCTTTAACAATCTCAGCTATACTTTTGTTTCCTGTTTCAATTTTAATAGTGCAATCTTCATAAAACGATTGGCGGGATATATATAAAGAATCAAGCTGTTGTTTCGACTTTTTACTTGCAATCGGGCGATTGGGATCAGCATGAATACGCTCATATACCACATCAATCTCAGCATGTAGTAAAATTATTTGGCCGTTATTTTTCATTAGTTCACGATTTTCTCTTTTAATGACTATGCCGCCACCAGTAGTTATGATGACATTCTCTCTAGGTAGAGTTTTTAAAATTTCTGTTTCGAGTTCACGAAAATACGCTTCTCCATATTGTTCGAAAATTTGTTTAATTGTTAATCCTTGCTTTTTTTCAATTTCTTTATCTGTATCAATGACAGGTAGATTTAATTCGACTCCAAGTTGTTCCCCTATAGTTGTTTTACCTGCCCCCATAAACCCAGTTAAATATATTGCCTTCACCAAAAATTCCTCCACGGTTTTCTTTAACAATAACATAATCTTTAATATTCAGACCATACAATCATTTCATTTTTCACGATATCGTATTGATATTTTGCTGTATAGCCTTTATTTTTTAATGTAGTGCATTTCAACTGAACTTCATATATCTGGGATGACACCTTCACATAAGAATATGATATTTCACCAATATTTGTACTTTTATAAATAGTCTTCTCAACATCAACCTCTGTCGTTTGTAACTTTTTTAATGAATCTTCTACAGCTATGAGCATTAACTGATCAACAATATAGTATTGTTCAGTTTCACTATAGAACTTTTTTTCACTAATTGCTGCGGTTGAAATATGGGTAATGATTAGTAAGCAAAAGAAAATAACAGCCATTGTTGTTGGTAAAATAAATCCATCTTCTTTTCTCATACTTTCAAATCCTTAAATATTCGAAATATATGTTCATAATCTTTCCCAAAATTACTAAGGACTTTTATTTTTATCCCATATTCTATTTTATTTATTTCAATACCTTTTACTCGAAATAGATAGATTTCATGCCCTTTCCCATTTACTTGTCTGCGGATTAAATTTTTATATTGCTCGACTGTTACAATCTCGCCTAATTTATTCTTAAATGAGAGCTGTCCATCCTTAACTTGAATATCAGTTGCTTCCTTCAATTCCCGATGTAATTGAACAGTAAAAAGCTCCCATTCAAAAGGCTTTAAATCATGTGAATGCAGTGAATGACTCATAAGAAAATGAAAAACCATTGAGAGAGAAGAAATAATAATGGCGTAAACTATGAAGGATAGTAACATGTTCAAAAAGGTATATCCTTGTTCATTTCGATAATAATAAACAAGCTTTTTTCTCTTTATTACTTGCACTCTCCCAGAAAACACATGGTTTTCTATAAGCTTCTTCCTCCTCCCATTTTAATTTATAAACAATATTATCCTTTATTAGCACCTCATCATGGATTTCACCTTTGTGGAATGCTGCATACTGTACTTTTTCATGAAGTAGCTTATACGCTGTAATGGATTGTTTCGTATTCACTCTTTCAATAGTTATCATGATAACTTGAGGGATTAATAAAGATGTAATAATCGTCCATATACTAAAGGCAGCAAGGGTTTCTGAAAAGGAGAATCCTTTACTACAATTCTTCAATATTTAATCTCCCCTTTCCCAGATAAAAGGTGACTTTATACGTACGATTGTTATAGGTAATGAGCAAAGAGCCACTCGTTTGAATTGCTCCGTTCGCCCGAAAGGTAACCCGATTTTTCATCGTACCACCTTCAATTTTTATACCTTGATGATAATTCCTAACAATTAATGACCCCGCTAAGTTGCTTTGTTCAATCGTATATTGATAACGATTTCCTCTGAATAATATATAAATCGTCTCCTCATTAAGAAGAGCATATTGTTGAGCGTACATCATATCCTTTTCAAATTGGTCAAAAAACGTTTCGATAATTTTCGCTTGGTGGATTGGAACTAAATTTGCTATTAGAACAAAACTCATGATACTTACTATTGAAAGTACAACTAACGATTCTAATAAAGTATAACCTAGATTGTTACTGACCTTCTCCACTAGCAGTAACCTCTCCACCAGCACCAATAATAATGCTATTTCCATTTGGACAGACAGGAGCCTGCTCTCCCTTTAAGTAACCAGCATTAAGCAAATCATCCATCGTAGGTGTTTTATTATTGTCAATTTTATAAGCCGTAACCTGTGCTTGTACCATATTAACTAATCCTTCGCAGCCTTTCTTTTGGATTCTACTATTATGTTTTGTAACGTTTGGAATTGTAATTAGCAATAATATCGTAATAACTAGTAATACAACTAACATTTCAATCAATGTAAAACCCTTTTGATCTTTCATGTTTTCCACCTCAAATACTTTCCATCATTTTATACATCGGTAATAGCATAGATAAGTAGACAAATAATACGATGATTCCAACAAACCCATATATCGTCGGCTGTATGACCATGGTTATTCTATTCAATTTACTTTCTAGCTTTTCAATGACAAATTGACTATACATATATAGCTCTCTTGCTAATTGACCATTTGCCTGTCCGTGTAAAATAACCTGTGAGAGCTCCTTTTCATAATAGTCACGCTCATAAATTATTTGATGCAACCCTGTGCCAGTCTTTAATTTTTGAATTAGAATTTTTGCTTCAACTTGATAAAAAGGCATAATTCTTTGTTTTTCAAATGTTTTCAGGCTTTCAAAAATTGACATCCCGCCCCGCAATAAATTACTTAGCTGTAATGCAAAAAAATAGCTAAATATCATTACAAAAAACGACTTTAATATGGGAATTTTCATTATAATTCTCATTTTCTCTTCACTGGATTTTTTCTTATAAGAGGTAAAATAATAAATAACTAAAACTATAAAGGTTATAAAAACAAAAATCGTTAACCATCGAAGTGATGAAAATATAATTAATAGAAATTGCGAGAAGAATGAAGACTCGATGTTCATAGAGGAATATAGTTGTTCAAACTGTGGAGTAATAACTGACTGTACAAATCCAAGAATAACAAAGACGGTAATAATTAAAAATATTGGATATCGAAGAATTTTAGATATTTTATCTAAATGGGTTATTTTTTTATGAAGTATTTCACTGCCTTCTTTTAATGCAAATTCCAAATCCCCATGCTCTTCTGCGAAATACAAATAGCTTAGTACATCACGGTGAAAACGAAGGATAGTGAAGGCTTTCCTAAGTGAATAGCCAGCAGTCAGCTGTGACATGCAAATATTCAAATCATCTTTTTTCTTTCCTTTTTCATTTACGTACAGAAAATTTAAAGCTTCATTAAGTGTATAACCCTTCTCTAATAAAGTACTTAATCTTTTTAGCAGTGTTGCTTGCTCTTTTATACTCCATACTTGTTTAATCTTCATAGTTATATACCCAACGGTCATATGAATTTGGATATAAATAACCTAATGCGATCCCTTTTTTAATCACATCCTTTAATGTAGGATATCGGTATACAGTTGATTCTCCTTTCGCCTCCTTAACAACCGCTGCTAAATTCCTTCCATATAAGATTTCATATACACTTAACCTTCTATTTTTTCGAAGCTTCCGACAAAATGGAGAACAGTGCCCTTCACAAAAAGGACATTTTATCTGAACGAGTCGCTGGGCAGAAACAGCAATTAGAGTCTGCTCAATCTCCGATATACTAACATCAAATTCAAGCAATCTATATATCGCCCCTTTCGCATCTCTTGTATGCATTGTAGAAAGTACTAAATGTCCTGTTAAGCTTGCCCTTATCGCGATTTGTGCTGTTTCCCTATCGCGGATTTCACCAACCATTATAATATCTGGATCATGTCTTAAAATAGCTTTTAAACCTGTTGCATAAGTAATTCCAGCCTTTTCATTTACTTGTACTTGCAAAACCTCATCACTTCTCGTTTCAACCGGATCTTCTAGCGTGATTATATTTCGATTGAAATGTCGTTTTGCATAGTGCATAAGTGAATATAGAGTAGTTGTTTTCCCTGAGCCAGTTGGTCCAGTGAAGATCATCAGCCCGTGTGAGTGATTTAAAATCGATAATAACTTTTTCGTTGTTGCTTGAAATAGCGATAGTTCCCCAATCGCTGGTATTTTTCCTTGTGGTAAAATTCGGATAACTAAGCTTTCTTCATGAATCGTAGGCAATGTTGATAAGCGTAGGTGGACATTTATGTTTGGTGTCTCTAGAGAGAGAGCACCACTTTGAGGTCTTCTTCGCTCACCTATATCCATCGATGCTAAAAATTTCAGATGAGAGATAATTCTTTCACATATTTCTTTTTTCATCGAATGCTTTTCTATTAGTTCATCATCAACACGAAAATGTATTTGTGTTTCTTGTGCCTTTGGAATTAAATGAATATCTGACGCATGTAACGCACATGCCTCCTCTATTAATCGTTCACTTAATTGTTCAATTGCTTGCATATAGTCATCTCCCTTCAATTTGTATATTTACAAGGTAATTGTACAAAATAATAAAAGGAAGAGCATCTTACAAAAAAGTAATTATTCAACAAAACAATTTTGTTTTCTAATGGTTTTTTATTGAATGATATGGTCAATTGTTCAAAATTTCATTATTTAAAATAGAATTTATTATCTTTTTCCTTAATAGACATCATTTTTTATTTGAAAAGAGAAATGTAAACGCTATTTACAATTATGGGAAAGGTACATTATAATAATGAAAGTGGCAGTTTCTTATACATGAGGATGAATTGTCTAAAGCTATTATAAACGTTGTTATTTCATCACATAGGAATGACTCATGTATTAAAACAACATGGCAGTTTGTGGCAAAACCAACAAAGGGAGGAATACATATGGATCGTATGTTCCGAGTATTAGGTTTTTGGACAGGAATCTTCGCAGTCATGTTTTATCTTGGAGACATGAAGACTACTTCCTTACTATTTTTCGGGCAAACAGGGTTTTTTGTCTTTTTATCTTACTTAAAATTAACTGAACGTATGTACATTTATATCTTTGGTGCATACTTAACTATTTTCTTTGTCGGATTTACGTATTGGACAACATTTATGATGATTCCAGGACAAGGTGCTGGACATTAAATTTCATGAATAAAAAAAGAAGCAGGCAGCTATTTTTACTGTCTGTTTCTTTTTTTGTTAGACGTAGATATTCCAAGGCTGTACTTGTTCCCTTTGACATTGGAAACTCACGCAGTACTTATAACTAATTTTAAAATCCATTCAAAAATGGATTTCCTTCCATTTCTAATTCTATCGTTGTATCGGGTCCGTGACCTGATAATACAAGTGTTTCTTCCGGTAGTGTTAGTAACTTTTCATGAATGCTTTTCAGTAAAGTTTCATGACTACCCCCAGGCAAGTCAGTTCTCCCAATACTTCCTGCAAACAATGCATCCCCAGAAAAGACAATACCGGCCTGAATATCATAATACGAAACACTTCCTGGTGAATGGCCTGGTGTTTCAAAGACTCTCAGCTTAAAATTCCCTATTTCTATCATTCCTTCACCTTTAATAAGATGATCTGGCTCATAGGCCTTAATTTTTCCAGCCATAAAATATTCTGACCCATTTAATGACGGATTCGTTAGCCAATCCTTTTCATTTTTATGTACATAAACCGGAATTTTCCATTCATTTCGGATATCATCTACAGCTCCTATATGATCAAAATGAGCATGTGTCAACAAAATTGCTAGAGGTTTTAAATGCTGTTGTTGAATAATACTCGTCAGTTTTTGTGCTTCACCACCTGGATCAAATATTAAACATTCCTTATTGTCATTAATATATAAATAACAATTTGTTTGAAGTGGGCCTAGTGGTATTTGTCTCCAATTCATTTTAACCAACTCCTATTTGATGAATTACTCTTATTTTACACTTATTTTTTCACTGTTCAAGCTTTACTTTTAACAGTTTGATATGTCGTACCTTTGGGTATTCTATTAGTAAACTGTGGCAAATGAATCCAAAATTAACTCGACAAAGCTAATGAAACCGATTAAAATATTATAAGGAATTGTTTGTATCTTCTCTTTTTTTTACATGGTACAATGAATATAATTTATATAGCGTAAGGGGGCTTTTTAATGGGTTTAGTAATTATTTTCGGACTTGTTACCATTCTAGCTATTTTTGGATTGATTCGTTCATTAAAAGAAAAAAACTTTCTTGGAATGATTTTTGCGTTCGGTGCTTTGGCTGTGTTCGGATGGTTTGCAGTTATGACTGTATTAAACAACGGATTTCCTACTACACACTAATGCATACATAACTTTTATCCTTTCGTATTAAAACGCTATCATTTAAAAGAACGGTAAATCTGTGATAAACAATTGGAGCTCGAAGTTAATTTAAAAGAGGCTGTCTCAAGCAAGGGATATAAATCCACAATGAGTCAGCCTCTTTTTAATCATTATAAGTGCTTTTGAACACTCTCCAACTTTCCTTGCATTGTTGTATTTTTATCGCGGCGATCATCTATGCGAATATTAGTAGCTACTCGATTAATCCCCATGTTGAAAGGTGCTTCATGAATAGCCTTAATGACTTCAAACAAAGTTGATAATTCTCCTTCTATTATAGTATTCATAGGTGTTAATTGATACGTAATCTTCCCCTCGAGCTCATACTTTTTTAAGATCGTCTGAATATTAGCCACATATTTACTTACACTTGGATCGCTAGTTCCAATAGGAATTACTGTTACATCTACTATAGCCATGATAATCTTTCCCTTTCTGATTCACTATTTGAATGTTATTAAATCCACTAGTTTTTTGTTTTTTAAATCAATCATATACTCAAATCTTGGACCGTATAATGCATAATCCCCGTTAGGAGATAATTTAAATTGATAATTTTCAAGCTTTTCAATTAATACTTTCTTTTCTTTTGTTTCAATATTATACGATATTAAAGAATAAGAAGTATTTCCCTCGTTTACTTCTAGTAAATAAAAAATTTTTTTCTCTTCATTATAATCCTGATATGGAATTGACCAATCTGAATAAAGTGACACAACTCTTGTTGGCAACTCATTTATTAGCTTCATAGTACTTAATTCATAAAACTTTACAGATGCATTTCCTTTATCATCGAAAACCTCAACCGTTGTCATGACATTTGAATAATTACTATTTGTTAAAACATTACTTGCAAAAAGTGTCTCTTCTTTCGTTTTTCGATCATAGACATACATTGGTGCAGTTAAAGTCGGTACATCCTGATTCCACTTCAGATAAGAAATTTTAGTATCCCCAACCCATTGCATAAAAGGAATATTAACTGGATTGTCTGTTACAGACTTTTCCGTAGTATTTATTATATATGTATTATATGTCCAATCCTCATTAAAACTAGACACAAATAATTCTTCATGATTAAGCTGATTCCAAGTGAACTCTAATTCAAAGGACTGAATTTTTGTATTATATTGTATTTCACCTTTTTCATCTAATATGATTAAATTAGCTTCATATGTTGTTGGACTTGTATGTACTAAAAACAAGGAATGGTCGCTATTTGCTTCAAACTGTACTATCGGTGCTTCAGAGCGGAAAAATATAGAAGAATCTCCTGTATATATATTATAGGAATGGATTGTTGACCCATTTGCTGTATTAGTAATGTAGAAAACTGATTCCTCATCTTTCCAATCAGCTACTGAATGGAACACACTTTCATCTATTTCAGTAGAAATAACTTCATCATGTCTACTTTGCTGATTAGATTCCTCTTTCGACTTTTGTACATCCTCCGTCGCTGGAAGGTCCTTATTTTTCTCTTGTTGATGAGATGATATACAGCCTGCACAAAGAAGTAATGTGAACATAAGGAGAAAAACTAACTTAATTAATCTCATCAACTCTCATTTTCACCTCTCTATTTGTCGTTATTAATTTTCTATAAGATTGCTGTTTTTTACAGGTAAAATAAATAGGTTGAATACACGGAACTAATGAAGCTTACACAGAGGCAAAGAGAGCCGAGTTAGCTACGCAGTCCCGCGGAAATCAACCACTCTCAGTTTATACCAAATTTATTGCGCAAACAGCCTATCTTATAGTAAATCTTCTTCTACTTATTAATACGTATTACATGAGATTTTGTTTCATAAACCTGTGAAATTTACATAAATAATGCAGCAAAAAATATCCCTTTGCTTTTTGTATACATTTCATCAAACTGTTCAAAGGGCAATGGATTTACACCTAATCCTAATTCAATAGTAAAGCCCGGCTTTTCATATTCATTGACGAACCAGTCTCGAAAACCAGCATGACTATCAATATTTCTTATTGCTTTATATCCGCTTAATCTTTCAAATTCAGCAACAATTAGGCCAGCTTCTTGGGGCTCCTTCCCTAAGTAACCCCAATAAATTTCTTCTCCCTGTGTATGGAAAGCAAGGACACGGTCAAATTGACGATTCTGGACTAAATCTGCTAATGCAATTGCTTCGGGTTCAGTTAACGGGGCATCTCCTGGGTAATCACGTGGAGCAGGATCTTTAGGAATTTTTCTCTCTTTTTCGATATCCCAATTTGCTGGATATTGATTATTCAAATCAACGCCTCTAATATTTGCCTTCCATTGTGAAAAATCAAGGCTATATTCATTTATTTCTAGAATTAACTTATTGTACTTTGAGTTATTTGGTAAGCCATTCCGAACAAGATCAACGCCATCTGGATTTACCATTGGCACAAATGAGAGAGTTACGTCTTTGTATAATGAACTGCAGCTATTGCCATCTAAAAGCTGATTATTAACTAAAGATGCCAAAAAATTTTTTAACCAATACATCATAATACTCGTTGTAATCCACTCGTTTGCATGAAAGGATCCGTTCATATGAATCTTTTTAGGACCATTTCCAATTTTTAATTCTACTATCGGTTTTCCTAAAACACTATAGCCTATTATTTCTTTTTGTAAAAATGGATATAAAGTAACTAATTGATTCAGCTCTGAATATAATTCTAATGAATCATAAGGTTTTTTAGTATTAAGAATTGTACCATTTCCCTGCGTTTCATGCATTATTTTTATGTCATTGTTCATAAGTTCTACATATTCACTACTTATGTCCAACACTGACTCCTTATAAGGAATCAACAAATATGTATCTTCATTAATAAGTCCTGATTGTAAGTTTTTTAGTTTTTTATTACTATCTAAAATTAAACGCTTATCTACTTGGAGCAGTAACGATAAATCATTTAATAATATCTTCTTTTTAATGTAAATCAGCATTACGTACCAACCTCCATCGTTATGTACATTTTTTAAGAAAGCTAAACATTATGATCTATAATGTTCAACTTCGTAATAGCATTGACTTTTCATATATATTCAATTTTCAAGTTAATATACAACAGAACTAACATATCCTTAAATCATGATGTAGAAAAGCGATTTTCCATCTAAAGGCTATGTTAAAGCTTATTGTTGCTTCTTAACACTTTGTTAAGTGGAGAGAATACATAAGAAGCGTGTCAAAGTGAAACCACACGATAGTTAATGCTACGGGAGGCTCCTGGCCCGTCAGCGAAAAGCAAACGCTGCAAGAGGAAATTAAACAACCAAGATTAGCAGCGCCAATATAAAAAAGCTGACCTCGCCAGTTTATTCCATAATGGAACTAGCAAATAGTCAGCTTTCTTAATTATTATTTATTATCATTTGTTTTCGTATCGCTTTTCACTTCAGAGGATCCCTGTTTACCGTAAAAGCGTAGTAAATCACCATAGATGATTTCATCTGAATAGCTTAATTCCTGCTTAGCCTTTTCCATATAAGGCTCACAAACAGCTTCATCGACTTCCTCACCTGTTGCTTTGTCATAACATACGCCACGAGTATAAACATTATTTTCTGTTATAAAGCTTCCGTCTCTTAATGCTACAAATGATAGTTTTTCATCAGAGAAGGCATCTGAACCAAATTGAATCTGATCAGAAGTATCTATACCAAGTAAGCTCATAATTGTAGGACGAATATCAATTTGTCCAGTTACTTTTGATATTGTCTTTGGTTCTTTATCAGTTACTCCTGGTATATGAACGATAAACGGAACACGCTGTAATTGAATTGTTTCAAATGGAGTAATTTCTTTTCCTGTAAATTGCTCCATTGCTTTATTATGGTTCTCAGAGATACCATAATGGTCACCATATAGAATGATGATTGAATTTTCATATACATCGGTTTGCTTTAATTTCTCAAAGAAATGCTTAACACCCTCATCCATATATCGAACTGTCGGAATATATTGATTTAGTGTTTTACTATTTGAATCAAATTCATCAATCATTTTATCCTCTTCCCCAAGATCAAATGGGAAATGGTTTGTTAATGTAATAAGTCTTGTATAGAACGGCTGTGGAAGATTATCTATATGTTGGACAGTTTGCTCAAAAAAGTCGATATCTTTTAATCCCCAACCAATCGAATTTTCCGCTGTCACTTCATAATCATTAACATCAAAGAAACGGTCATACCCTAAAGTTTCATACATTATGTCACGATTCCAGAAGCTCTTATTATTTGCGTGGAAAATTGTTGAATAATATCCATAATCCTTTAATAACTCAGGCGTAGCAGTATATTCGTTACTACTGTTTGTAAAGTATACTGCCCCCCGTCCTAATGGATACAATGAATTATCGACAATAAACTCTGAATCTGATGTTTTCCCTTGGCCAGTTTGATGGTAGAAATTATCAAAATAGTAGCTTTCTCCAATTAAATCGTTTAGGAATGGAGTAATTTCTTGGCCATTTAATTTCTCATTAATGACAAAACTTTGTAGTGATTCTAATGAAATTAAGATAACATTACGACCTTTTGCTACTCCAAATAAATCTTCTGAAGGCTCCTTACGGTTTGCATTTACATAGTTTTCAATTTCAGTCAAATTATCACTATCTGCTAGCGCTCTTTGTGCCGTAGTTTTCGATTGTAAAAATGCGTCATAAATATGGAAATTATAAACACTAATATTCTTAACAAGAATTTCTCTGTCGAATGTACGTGTTAGTAATTGAGGTCTTTCAGTTTCCGCTAAACCTAAGTTAAAGAAAAATACCGCTGCTACTAATAAAAAATATGCTGATTTTTCTTTTTTAGTTAATTGAGAATCTGATTTAAAGGTTGGTTTTTTTAATAACCAAAATAATATTGCTAAGTCGACGAGCATTAACAAGTCTGTAGGTAAAAATAAACTACTAATACTACTTCCTAAATCCCCCATATTACTTGTCTGAAATAAGACCGGAATTGTTAAGAAATCATTGTAAAATCGATAAAATACCATATTTGCGAGTAATAGTATTGTCACAAAAATACTAGCACCAAAGATATATCGATTCCGATTCTTTTCTTTCATAAACAATCCAATACCAAATATGAAAAGTAAAAAACTTAAAGGGTTAATGAATAGGATAAACTCTTGTTTAAAGTTTTCAATTTTAATATCAAAGCTAGTTTTATAGACAATATATGTTTTAATCCACATAAAAAGCGTTGCTATTAATAAAAATGAAATTTTCGAAAAAGATTTCTTACGCATAAATAACCTCCTCATCCCACAGGACAATAGCGCTTTCGTTTTATCTCTCAAGTTTCCATATATTAGGTATACAATAAAACAACTAAAACATATCTTAATACTTCTTTTACAAAAAATCAATCCTTTTTAATATTGTCATAACAAACACATGATAGAATTATAATCTTTACCTTATTCCAATAGCCTAATTATTAGACGTATGAGTTGAAAAAAAGTTTCGTTTTTATAAAAGTTGTAATATTCAGAATATAAAAAAATAAGAAATGAGAACAACTTGGTTGGACTCATTTCTTATTTTTGTTTAATAACTTATTTATTTAATAATTTCGTTTTCACTAGCCATGCTCCTCCAATTACTCCCGCATCATTACCTAATGTAGCAACAGTAATAGTTGCTGCATCACCAACACGAGGAAAAGCGAAACGTTTAAAATAATGGTCAACTTTTTTTATAAGCTTATCACCAGCTTTTGAAACTCCACCACCGATAACAATTTTTTCAGGATTTAAGCCATTTGCTACGTTAGCTAACATTAAACCTAAATGAAACGTTACATAATCAATAATTTCTTCCGCTAAAGGATCCTTTTTCTCTAGTGCATCAAAGACATCCTTCGAGGTTAAATCACCATTTGCTTCAAGGATTTCCCTAAGAATACTTTGTTTATCACTTGTTGATAGCTTCTCTTTTGCCACCCTAACAATTCCCGTTGCAGATGCGATGGTTTCGATACATCCTGTCTTTCCACAATTACATTGTGCTCCACCGTCTGGAACAACAGTAATATGCCCGATTTCTCCACCTGCACCGTTAACACCATGGATGACCTCTCCATTAGAAATAAGGCCTCCCCCAACACCTGTTCCAAGCGTCACGCATACGAGGTCTTTCGCACCATCTCCAGCACCTTTCCACATTTCACCAAGTGCAGCGATATTTGCATCATTATCAATGATAGCTTGTAAACCCGTTTCTAATTCAAGATGATCTCGTAGTGGGTAGTTTTTCCAACCTAAATTAACAGTTTCGTAAATAAGGCCACTTTCAAGATTAACTGGTCCTGGCGCACCCATACCAATTCCAGCCAGCTTCTCCTTTGTGAAACCTAACTCGGTTAATTTAGTATCAATTGATTTAGCAATATCGGTTGTAATTTCCTTTCCAGTTTTATCAGTAGGTATCTCCCATTTTTCTACAATTTCACCATAATAATTAATAAACGCCATTTTAATTGTAGTTCCACCTAAATCAACACCGACTAACCATTGTTCATTCATTCTATTCACCTTTTTCCCTATTTATATATGCATCTACCAGAAATCGTTTTCAATCAAAGGAAATAATAACCTTTTCTTTTTTGCTGGCTAGCTAGTATTTGAATTCACTCACCCTTTTAATCTTTGCACTTCGCTTCTTAAGAGTAAAATCGCCATTTGATAGTCATTTGGTTCTATTAAGTTTGACTGGTATAATTGTCTAACTTCTTCTTCCATCAACTCTAAATCAGCTATTCGATCCCCAACATAAATAATAATTCCAAACTTCTTCAATAGCTGTTGTACATCATAAATCGTTTTCAATTGATCACCTACTAAACATTAACATTCATTATATTAGTTAATTAGAAATGCCTAATTTAAAGTATAAAGGAATTGAAATACTCGTCAAGGAATCGTTAACAATAAAATGAAAACTTCATAAAAAAAGAATTGTCATCTAAATGACAATTCTACATTAATTGCTTTATCGATCTGGATCATTCGGATGCAAAAAGCGTGGTCGTCTATTTTTCAAAGGCATCGGCGCTCTAAATAAAACATCTCGTAGGCCTCGATAATCAAATGGGATAAATGGATACAAATAAGGTACATTAAATGACTTCGTTTTTGCCAGTAAAATGATCCATAGAACTATTCCAACAACAAAGCCACTAACCCCTAACGATGCAGTAAATAGCAATAGAATCATTCGGAACATACGATTTGCTAAACTAAGCTCATAACTTGGAGTTGCAAATGTACCAATTGCAGCAATCGATAAATACAAGACGACCTCATACGTTAATAATCCTACTTCGACTGCAACCTGGCCAATCATAAGGGCTGCAACTAACCCTAGAGCAGTTGCTAATGAAGAAGGAGTATGAATTGCGGCCATCCTCAACATATCAATCCCTAGTTCCACTATTATAAATTGTAATAATAATGGAATATACCCATGTTCGTTAATTCCAATAAAATCAAGACCTGGTGGTAAAAGCTCTGGGTTTTGTGCAAATAAATACCATAATGGTAATAGAAACATCGACACCCAAACCGCGACAAACCGAACTAGTCGAAGATAAGCACCAACAATTGGTTTATTTCGATATTCCTCGGCATGCTGCAAATGATGCCAAAAGGTCGTTGGTGTAATAATAGCACTCGGTGAGCCATCAACAAACACAATTACATGACCTTCATACAAATGAGAAGCTGCTGTATCAGGTCTTTCCGTATAACGGACTGTTGGATAGGGATTAAAATGACGTCCTCCAAGGAATTCTTCAATTGTTTTTTCTCCCATTGGAAGTCCATCGGTATCAATTGCTTCTAGCGATTTCTTTAAATCCTTAACATGGTCTAAATCCGCAATCTCCTCTAGGTAACAGATTACAACATCTGTTTTTGAACGCCTTCCAACTTGAAGATACTCCATTCTTAATGAACGATCCCTTATTCTTCTTCTTGTAAGTGCAGTATTAAAGACAATCGTTTCGACATATCCATCCCTTGCGCCTCTTACTACCCTTTCTGTATCAGGCTCCTGTGGCCCTCTTACCGGATAAGTCCTTGCATCAATTAAGATAACCTCATTAACTCCCTCGACCACTAATGCTGTTGGACCTGCAAGTACCATATGAACTACCTTATTCAAATCATCTGTTTTATCCAGTTCAACATACGGTAAATGGGTTTTTAGGAGTTTGTCTAACGTATTTCCCTCTAGTTGTTCTTTAGTAACTCGAGCTAAATATTTCATTAACAGATGAAGGATGTCATCCTTAACAAAACCATCGACCATAAAAAGAGTCATTTTTCGTTCAGCATATTCAACATCGAGTTGAATAACATCAAAGCTCTTTTTAACCCCTAATTGTTCTGCAATATACGTTGTATTTTCTTTGAAATCATCTGAAACAAGTTTTTTCTCACCTTCAAAAGTCATACGCTTTCTCCATTTCACAACAATTTATCTTCATCATTGACGAAAGAATGGTAAAACATACCTGTATAAATTGATGGAGTACAAAGACATTGGGATGAGTATGAAATTAAGAAGTTGAAAAAATATTAAATCTGTCCCTATTTGTTCTGCTAGTTTCATGAAAAAAAATGAGCATGACAATTATAATCAATTGTCTAATGCTCATTTTTCATTGTGTTGAATCATGTTTCATTATTTGATTGTGTAATCTCATTTTTCAAAGTCTTATAATTTTCATTTTCAGGATCATATTGTAGAGCTTTATTAATATGATTTAACGCTTCAGATGAATTTCCTGTGTTAACGTATAGAAGTGCAAGATTAAAATGAGCTTGGTGATATGAGTCATCGTTTTCAACAACCTCTTGTAAATGCTTTAAAGCTTCATCAAATTTACCTATACCTATTTCAGCCACAGATAACATGAAGATAATATCATTTGAGCGTGTATTATTCGATATTGCATTATTTAAATAATCATACGCCTCATCATACTTATTATCCTGTATCATTTCTTGTCCTTGCATTGCTGTATATTGAGAATATTGCTCCTTTGCTTGTGGATATCCATATCGATACAAAATAATAAAAAGTAATGCTGTCGCAATCACTCCTATTAGTCTAAAAGAAATATTTCTCTTTTTTGGCAATTGAACGATAAAAGCAGCTAGAAAACCACCAACCAAGCCACCAATATGGCCAGCATTATCAATATTAGGCACTGCAAATCCAAAGGCTAAGTTAATTGCAATTACCATTAATATATTTGGACCAATTGTTCTTAAAAACACCTGGCGATTCTGTACCCCAATATACAATAATGCTCCAAAGCAACCAAATATTGCTCCTGATGCACCTGCCGATAAATTAGGACTAAATGCAAAGCTTGCAAATGTACCTGCAACTCCAGCAATAATATAAATAAGTAAAAATCTAAAACGTCCATATGCCTTTTCTACTGCTGGACCTATGTAATAAAGAGCAAGGCTGTTCATAAAGAGGTGCAAAAAACCAATATGCAAAATAATGGGAGTTAAAAAACGCCACCATTCACCTTCATATATAAGTGGATTAAATTTAGCACCAAAATCAATTAAGGTTTGATTATTTGTACTGCCCCCGAACATTTCCAATAAGACAAACATGATGATTTGTATGCCTAGAAATATATAAGTAAAAAATGGCTTTCCATGTTGAAAAATTTCCTTTTCTTCTTCTCTTTGTTTATTATGGGATGCAATGACATGGTTCCGTATTCTTTGAACATCATCCTCTTCAATGAATGAGTCCATTTCAACTTTTAATGGTACACTTAATAAATCCGCTAATTTACTCATACCCTCTAAACGTTGTTCACTATGTATTAAAATTGAACTAATATCAATTTTCCCTTTTAATATGCTATATCCATCTTCAAATACACTTGGATAATCGTCAACAGGGGGTAGCGATGATATGTAAACATTCATTACGCGAATTGGACCTCTTACACCATTTTTTAATAATTGTTCAAATTTCCTCCCTGCTTGCTCAATATCAATAGATAGTGTATTTCCCCAGTCAACGTCAATTCTTTTTAATCTTACAATCGTAAATTGCTTCTGGCGATAAGGCTGAAGTAAAATTTCTCCACCATCTTGAGAAAGCGCTAGTATTGAATATTTTTCGTTTAAAACTAGCTTCTCAATGATTGACCAATATAAAAAATCTTGCTCTAAAACCATTTTATCCGCTCCGACATCATTTTTCCTTTATTATATCAATAACTATAAACGAAAAGGAAGGATCATGTTTTTTCCTCGTTTGATTGTTTATTTGTAAAGAATTAATAAACAAGAGGCTGACATTGCTATAGCAAATCAGCCTCCCCTTTTACCCTTAATGAAAAGCTCGTTGTACAAAACGATCTCTTATAAAAGGAATTCTCATTGATAATCGAATGAAAAACCTGCGTAATTGGGGTTGCCCCAAAACAGCATTTACAATCTGATATCTATAACGATACAAAGCAAATGATCCAGCAATTAACATAATCATTCTTTTCATAAAAACATCCCTCCTACTTATATTTTGAGTAGGATTACCTGTTTTTATCCTTTAAAAAAAGGTGACATTGTTTCTTGCAACACACTAACAGAATGTTCAAATTTACTTTTTTCTTCTTGATTGAGCTGAAGTTCAATAACTTTTTTAATTCCATCACGATTGACAATTGCTGGAACACCGATATAAACATCGTTTACTCCATATTCACCATATAAGTAACAAGAAACAGTTAGAATAGAATTTTCATTATTTAAAATAGCTTTAGTTAAACGAACTAACCCCATAGCTATTCCGTAATAAGTTGCACCTTTACGATTGATAATATGGTATGCAGCATCTCTTACATTCACAAAGATTTCATCTAACTTTTCTTTTTCATCGTTCAATGACTCAAGAATTGGGATACCTCCAATATCAGCGTGACTCCAAACTGGCAATTCTGTATCTCCATGCTCTCCAATAATATATGCATGTACATTCCGTGTATCTACATTAAAATGTTCGCCTAATAAATAACGAAATCTAGCTGTATCTAGTATTGTTCCAGAACCAATTACACGACTTTGTGGTAAACCAGAATATTTCCATACAGCATATGATAAAATGTCCACTGGGTTAGTAGCGATAATAAAGATCCCATTAAATCCACTATTCATCACATCTGAGACTATTGATTTAAAAATTTTTAAATTTTTAGCCACTAAATCTAGTCGAGTCTCACCAGGTTTTTGATTAGCACCAGCACATAAAACAACAATATCAGCAGTCTCACAATCTGTGTAGCTACCGTACCATATTTTCGTCGGATTAGGTGCAAAAGCTAAACCATGATTGAGATCCATTGCATCTCCTTCAGATTTTTCTTTATTTAAATCAATTAAAACTAACTCTTCTGTAACTCCTTGATTTAATAAAGCAAAGGCGTAACTGGAACCTACAAAGCCTGTACCTATAAGTGCAACTCGATTAACATGATTAGCCATACCATCAAACCCTTTCAATGCTTATTGAACTAATGAAATTTGTAGTTAAACTTTGTGAAATACTTCACAATTATATTTTACATGATCTTTAACGTATTTTTCATCGTTTTTATGAACATTTTATGAAAAGAGAAATCCAAAACCTGTTGCTAATATAATCGAGAGAAAATTTACTGCATCATTGTTTAAGAAGCTATACTTAGATATTTTTACACCTTTAAAATTACAGTGGTTTTGTTTTTCAGTTATTTTCCCACAATAAGTACATTTATATTTGACCTGTATTGTTTGACCAATTATCGTATCGAGTAAATTTCCGAAAAAACCAAATAAAGCAATGTAAAATACCGATATTAATGAAAGTGAAAATAATAGGTACGATATGAAAGCAATAAATAATGCACCACCTATTGCTGCTGTCGTACCGAGCATTGATACAGCACCAGAAGTACCTCTTGGAACTTTTTTCATAGTTAGTAATAACCTAGGCTCCTTTTTACTCATAGTACCTATTTCAGACGCCCATGTATCTGCATTTGCTGCAGCAAGTGATATACAAAAGCATACTAATGCAGTTTGCTGAGGTATATATCCAAATGAATACATAAAAACTAAAAAAGCTGGAATTCCTCCATTCGCAATCACTTGAATAATATCTCTCTGCTCCCCCTTTTCCAATATGTCTGCTGCAATTCGCTTCCTTTTATTTTGATACTTACTAAAGAAACTAGAACTACAGAAAAAACAACCTAATAAAAATAATCCTTGATAGGAAAACCCAAGAAAAATAAAAAGGCCAACTATAAAAGCAGCAATTGCACCATCTTTCGTTAAAGATTCCGCCTTCCACCCCATTACGGAAGCAATAGCAATAACGAAACATACAACAATTAATTCCATGTAAATACACTCTTTTCAGTTATAATTATCGGAATTGCAATATCAAAGGATTTTGCGGGAATATGATTAACGAATTGTTGCGTAAATGCTAACGATAAAAATTTGTTGTGATAATTACTTAAATATCGATCATAATAACCACCGCCATAACCTATTCTATATCCATTAAAATCATAAGCTACACCAGGAACAATCATTAATTCAATTTCCTTTGAAGTAATAACTTTTGTTTCGGTTACAATTGGTTCTAAAATCCCAAAATATCCTTCTTCGAGCTGTTCAAAGGTTGAAATTACTCTAAATTCCATTGTATTCGTGGCAGGGTCACACTTAGGTACAGCTATTTGCTTCTTTTCCTTCCATGCCTGTTTTATAATGGAAGCTGTATCAATCTCTTTTCCTCTTGAAACAGTAATGGCTACAATTGATGAATTCTTCCATGCAGCATGATTGAATAATTTTTTATGTATTTCAAAACAATTATTCCAATAATCTTCCAAAGACATTTTATCGAGTTTAGTTTTTATTTTTTTTCGGATTTCTTGTTTATTCATTTCATAATACCTCCTTCCTTCATTATATATGTACCTTATTCATTTAATCGAGACTTTAATTAGGAGGATATCGTGTTTGTGCAGTCAACTATTTCGACCGTTTTAAATGTAAAATTTTAGAGTAGAGTATGGAACATTGTTTGAGGTTTATAAAGAGGTATTTATTTATTAGCCTTACACTAAATACAGAGGTATAAAAAAACAGTAGGAAAATAAATCCCTACTGTTACTTTGTTTCACGGTGTAATGTCATTTTTTTCTCTCTTGAGCAATATTTTTTAAGCTCAAGACGATCTGGGTTATTACGTTTATTCTTTTTAGAAATATAGTTACGTTCGCCACAATCAGTGCAAGCTAATGTAATATTTACACGCATGTTATCTTTCCCTCCAAACATAAAAAAACTAATAAAACAAATCAGACTTTAATATAATATCATTTTTATTAGACAAATTCCACATCAAAATGAATAATTTCATATAACCAGAATTATTTCATTAATTTCTTATATAATAGTACAGTTTCTTCGATTAAAAAGGATAAGTTATAAATTGTATTTGCCGCATAAAAGCCCTTCTGAACGATCTCGTTATATTTTTGCGGTTCACTAAAGTAATCACACATAGTGTCTGCAAGAGAACTACTTGTGGTATCATTCACCAAAATTCCTCTTCCATCATTTAGTAGTTCTGCTAATCCTCCTATTTGGAAAGAAACTGTTGGCTTAGCAGCGACCATTCCTTCCAAAGCAATAATACCAAAAGGTTCATATAAACTTGGTACAACTAACATTTCACAATGATGTAATAATAAATTCCTTTTTTCTTCTTGGACAAATCCAGTAAATGAAACATATTTATCTATATGTAATCCATAAGCTAATTGAACTAACTCTTCATGAAAAGGCCCTTCTCCAGCAATAATTAATCGGAATTCAGGAAATTGTTTATGAAATATAGAAAAGGCCTTTAAAAGATATTGAAAACCTTTTTCCTTTACAAGCCTACCCATTCCCAACAAGTAAGGTGAGTTAGAAAATGGTAATTTATAATGTAAAGGTGGAAGATAACTTTTAGGAATAATTCCATTCGGTATTATTGTTAATTTATCTTTAGTACAATTAAATTCCTTAATGAGAATATTTTCCATATAGTGACTACATACGATGATATTATCTGATGCTTCTATTAGACTTGTCTCAAAGGAATGGATTCGATTAGAATAATGAGTTTTTCTATTCATTCTACCATTTTCAGTTGAATGAATCGTTGCCAATAAGGGCTTTCCTATTTCAGTCTTCAATTCAACCCCAGCAATCCCTGTCAACCAATCATGGACATGTATAATATCAAATGAGAGCTTTAATTCATAAAGGACAAATTGAATCAATCTAAAATTCACGTTTAATATATAATCTATAAAAGTTCTAGGATGAAGTTGTAATGGTACTAAACGATAAACATGAATACCGTCCTCAAACGTATATGATTCATTTTCATTTGAAGAAGTTGTGACAACAATAAACTTAAGTCCCTTTCTATTCCCCTCTGCTACTATGTCACTTACATGTCTACCGAGCCCTCCTACTATATTAGGTGAGTATTCTGTTGCTAAAACTAAAATTGTCGGATTTATCTTCATGTCAAAATGTTACCTCTACTCATAAAATGTATATCCAGAAAAATTATACAGCCATTTTGGCGCTTCTTTTCCACGATTTATTAATTCTTCAGTTAATTCATTCACACGATGACAATGAGAATAAACCTGTATTTTTTTTATTGTAATGTTTTCATTTAAAGAATTACTTACTACCAATTCGAAATCAAATATCCCATTTTTCAAAAAGTATAATGATAATGTTCCACTTGGCTCCCGAAGATAGATATCTTCGAATCGATGCTGGTTTATATGAGAAATAATGTTCATTCGAAGCAGGAGATCATTAAAATCTTCATTAAGGAGATTACTTAATATTCTTTGTGTTCTTAAGGAAATTTTCCAGGAAAGTATAGAATAATTAGGATATAAAATTATTTTCAAGTGATCCCCATAAAATGTCGATTCATTTCGAATTTTATATTGTTCTGTTTGATAAAAAGATGGAAAATCCATTCATTCTCTCCTTATTTTCAGTTTCAATTAATCATATCATGTAAACTTTATCTAAACTTAATTAAGTTTCAGAAAAAATTCGTCAAAAACCTACAGTTTTTGAAAAAGTACTTCTTTAAGAACAAATTTTATGTTATAAAGATTAAAGGGAAATAATCAAAGAAGGTGATAAAATGACAGTGATGATTATAATATTATTTATTATAAGTATCGTCCTGCTTGGGATATCGTTCTTACAACGTGATAATGTAAAAGAACTTGAGCAAGAGCTTGACCATTTACAATTATCAGCAATGCAAGAAATCTACAAGTTAAAAAAGAAAATGCGAATCGTTGAAGAAGAGCTCCTACAAAACGATGCCCCATTAAAAGTAGAAACAAAAGAAGAAGAACAGGATAATCCATTAAACAAGTCACGCATTCTTGCAAAATATCGCCAAGGTATGTCCTTAGAAGCTATCGCCTTATCTGAAGGAACTTCAACAGATAACATTCGTTCAATCGTTGAAAAGAATGAGAGGGTTTTAACATGAGTAAAACCAGTTATCAGGCGTTTGCAGCAGGAATGATTGTGGCAACAACTCTATTAGGAGGCACTTACCTTCTAACAGATAATAAATCAGCAGCTGCTGATGATAAAAATCAGATTACCGAAAAAAATGTCGAAAAATACTTAGCCGAAAATGGGAGAATGGCTGTTGAGGCTGAAGAATATGAAGAATTATTAGCAGCAAAAAATTCTTCTGAACAAAAAACAGAGACAGCTAAAGAAACAAAAGAAGATAAAGCACAGGAAGAAACAACAACAGAAACACCAGCTAAAGAAGCACCAGCTGAAGAAAAGAAAGAAGAACCAATTACCTACAACTTAACAATTACAGCAGGTATGACAACAAGTACTGTTTCTGATTTACTTGAACAAAACGGAATAATCGAAGATTCATTCAATTTTGATCAATACCTTATAAAAAATAATTATCACCAAAAAGTTCAATTAGGAACATTCCAAGTCAAAAAAGGAATGGACTTCCATCAACTTGCAGAAGCAATTACAAGATAATTTTTAAAAAACCAGCCTCAAAGGCTGGTTTTTCTCATATTTCAAATATATTTATCCAATAGAGCTTAAACTTTTAACCATTTAAATCATACCTCTTACCCTTTACTAAATACATAATACTCTCTGAAATATTTGTAGTATGATCAGCTGTTCTTTCTATATATCTACAAATAAATAATAATTGAATGAGTTGCTGTGAAAATTCTTTTTTCGTCTCCATTAGCTCGATAATTTCTACTAAAGTCTCGCCATACAAGGCGTCAACTTGATCATCCATATCAGCTACTTTTTTTGCCAATACTATGTCCTCCTCATTAAATGCTTTAATCGATAGCGATAACATACTAGAAGCAATTGTATGCATCTTCTTAATATGATGAATTGGCTTTACTAACGGTTGATCACCTATTCTTATTGTTGATTTTGCTATATTTACTGCAAAATCTGCCATTCGTTCTATATCAGATGATATTTTAATAGTAGCGATAATTCGTCTTAAATCTACCGCTACGGGCTGTTGCTTAGCTATTAAGATAATTGCTAAATCATTAATTTCTTCATCCAAATCATCAATTCTGGAATCTTCTTTTATAATCCTTAATGATTCTTCAATATTTTGCTTCTCTAATGCATCAATTGACTTGCTAAGTGCCACTTCAGTAAGACTTCCAATTTCGATTAATTTATCTCTCAATTTTTTTTGATCTATTTCGAACCGTTCTCTAATACTCATATTCATTACCTCCTATCCACTTACATACATAAATATATATTCCGATTATAATGCTTTCATAATTAAATATAGATATAATGAAAAAAATCGTGCATATTGCACATGCACGATTTTTTCTATTTTGATTAACCGAATCGACCTGTTATATAATCCTCTGTTCTTTTATCATTTGGATTTGCAAAGATTTTGTCAGTTACATCAAATTCAACAACTTCCCCATTTAAGAAGAACGCAGTTCTATCTGAAATACGAGCAGCCTGTTGCATATTATGTGTAACAATAATAATACTATAATCTTTTTTCAAATCTTGGATTAATTCTTCCACCTTAAGAGTTGATATTGGATCAAGAGCTGATGTTGGTTCATCCATCAATATAACATCTGGCTCTATAGCTAAGCATCGAGCAATACATAGACGCTGCTGCTGACCTCCGGAAAGGCCATATGCATTTTCTTTTAATCGATCCTTAACTTCATCCCAGATTGCGGCTCCACGTAAGCTTCTTTCAACAATTTCATCTAGAATTTTTTTATCTCTTATACCGTGTATTTTAGGTCCATAAGCTATATTGTCATATATTGACTTAGGAAATGGATTTGGTTTTTGGAAAACCATCCCTACTCTAGTTCTTAAATCTTCAACCTTATAGCTTTTATCTAATATACTATTATCTCTATATCGGATATCCCCTGAAATTCGAACTACCGGTATCAATTCAACCATTCTATTTAGAGTTTTAATAAATGTTGATTTTCCACAACCAGAAGGACCGATGATTGCTGTTACTTCATTTTCAAAAATTGAAAGATTAATATTTTTTAAAGCGTGATCCTCGCCGTACCATAAATTTAAATCTTTTGTATCATAAACAATATCCTTTTTATCCATTGGCTTCTCATCTCTTTCAAAATTCGTTACATTATTCTTTTTGCTATCGGATAAAACTGCCATATTTAAAAACCCCCAAGAAATTAAAATCTATTCTGAAACTTATTTCTAATAAAAATTGCAATTGAATTCATTAAAAATAGGACAATTAATAGAACAACAATTGTAGCAGCAGCAAGATTTGCGTACTCAGCTACAAGTGCTGAGTCAACAGTCCAATAATAAATTTGCATTGGTAAAACAGTAAATTTATCAAAAATTCCATCTGGAAGTGGAATTAACAATGCTGGAATACCAATAACAACGAGTGGAGCTGTTTCACCAATAGCTCTTGAAAGAGAGAGTATAAGACCAGTTAATATTCCTGGAATCGCTGCAGGTAAGACAATGTTTTTAATTGTTTGCCATTTTGTAGCTCCCATACCATAAGATGCTTCTCTAAGATATTGTGGTACGGCACGAATAGCCTCCTGACTTGCAACTACAACTATTGGAAGCACCAATAAAGACATTGTTAGACCACCGGCAAGAACAATGTTTCCTAACTCTAGGCCACGCACAAATACAGTTAATCCTAAAATACCGAATACAACGGATGGAACACCAGCTAAGTTAGAAATATTTGTTTGAATAAAAGATTTTAATTTTCCATTCTTTGCATACTCTTCTAAATAAATTGCTGTACCAACTCCTAAAAACATTGTAACAGGTGCAACAACGACCATTAACCATAATGTACCTGCAATTGCACCCATTATTCCTGCTCGTTCGGCAGTTGTTGACAGCTTACTTGTGATAAATTGAAAATCAATCCATCCAATACTATCTGAGACCACTCTATAAATCAGCGTTAATAACACGACTAATCCGAACAGTGTTGCTAATAGAAAAAGAGTTTTTGCAAGGTTATTTACAAGTAATCGTGACCCCATCTTCTTTTGTACTTGTTCAACATCTACATACTTCATAATTAATACTCCTCCCTATATTTACGAGAAATATACTGGGCAATGAGGTTCATTATGAGTGTAAAAACAAATAATGTCATTGCAACAGCGTACAAACTGTAGTAAATCGTCGAACCAGCAGGAGCTTCTCCACCTGTTACTTCAACGATATAAGCAGTCATCGTCTGCATTGATTGTGTTATATCAAAAGTGAAGTCCTTATTACTTCCACTTGCAATTGCAACAATCATCGTTTCCCCAATAGCACGAGAAATTCCCAAGACAAATGAGGCTATAACTCCAGATATAGCTGCTGGAATAACAACTTTCCAAGTTACCTCAAGTTTGGTTGAACCAAGAGCAAGAGCGCCTTCCCGCATTGAGTTAGGAACAGAACTCATTGCATCCTCTGAAAGTGAAGCAACCATAGGTATAATCATGATTCCCATTACAATTCCTGGGCTTAAAATATTTGTTGGATCTAAAGCTGGAATAAATGATCTTAATAGCGGTGTAACAAAAGTATATGCAAAGAATCCATATACAATTGTTGGGATACCTGCAAGAATCTCAAGTATAGGCTTTAAAATTCTTCGCACTTTATCGGAAGCATATTCACTTAAAAAAATTGCTGCCATTAAACCAACTGGAATTGCCACAAACATTGCAATAACTGTTGAATAAATTGTTCCTGTAAGCAATGGCAGTACTCCAAATTGTGCATCATCACCAAGTGGTTTTAGAATTGTTCCAGTATAGAAATCTAAAAATGGAACATCTTTGAAAAAGTTTATAGTTTCAGTTAAAAGAGTAATAACTATTCCGAGAGTTGTGAGTATTGATATAGTAGCAATTATTAATAAGAATTTAGGTATAACCTTTTCTGTGACAGAAGTTAGATTTGTAGAGCTTCTCTTTTTTTCAATCATGTCACGGATGCTTACCTTATTATCCAAGATCGAAAACCCCTTTCATCCTCCATATATGATGACATTATGTGAGGTGAATATTAGTAGATAGTTAGTTTAGAGGAAACACTTAAGTAGATGAGAAGTTTTACTTCTCATCTACTTCTCATCTTCTTATTATTAGGTAAAGATGATTATTTTAATCCTTCTAAGTATTTGATAGACTCATCAATTACTTCATCTTTTAATGGAGCAAATCCAGTTTCAGAAGCTACAGTTTGAGCATTCTCCATAGTGTAGATAGCATAATCAAGAACTTGAGGCTTCTCTTTTGCCATTCCAACGTTTAAGTATGTGAATACTGGACGAGTAAATGGTTTGTAAGCAGCAGCATCATCTAAACCGATTGTATCTAAACTTGGAGCAACTGGACCATTACCAAAGTCAACTTTTACTGCGTTTAGTTTATCTTTATTGCTATCGTAGTAGCCATATCCAAAGAACGCAATTGCATTTTTATCTTTAGAAACAAGATCTACTAGAGTAGAGTATTCTTGTTGTAAATTTACTGTATCAACAAAATCTTTTTCTTCCATAATAGTTTCAAACATAAATTCGTTTGTACCATGGTTTTCGTTAGGACCCATTGGCTTTATTTCTTCTGCTGGCCAATCAGGGTTAATATCAGACCATTTTGTTACTCCACCTTCAGCAAGGAAGATTTTCACAACTTCTTCTTGAGTCATTTCAGTTGCCCAATCGTTTTCTTTGTTGATAACGAATGTTAAACCGTCAAGAGCAACTTGAAATTCTTTGTATTCAATACCTAATTCTTCAGCTTTTGCTTTTTCTTCGTCTTTGATTTCACGAGATGCATCATTGAAATCAGTTCCGTTGTCAGCTACAAGAAACTTTTCAAATCCAGCAGAAGTACCTGCACGACTTACTTCTACAGAAACTTCTTCGTTTTCACCCATGTAATTTTCTGCCATTTTCGACATGAAAGGATAAACTGTACCAGAGCCATCGATTACGACACTACCTTCTAATGCAGTTTCTTTTTCTTTAGTATCTCCTGAGCCTGTGCTTGTATCTTCTTCTGAAGTTGTTCCACTGCCACATGCAGCTGAGAATATTACTAAAACTCCCATTACTAATAGTAATACTAAGCTTTTAAAGCTTTTCATTGCCATATTCCCCCTAAATACTGTTTTTGTTTTGTCCTACGAGTATTAGAATAACGTTTGAGTATTAATGACGTTTTAATTAAATGTAAAGGTTTTGTAAATTCGTGATGGAGTATGTCATATTTTGTTTAATAACGGAGTTAACTTTCGAAGAACGGCTAGCTAGGTTAAAAATTAATACTAAAATAAGCATATTTGCAAATTTGTTCTTTACTTTTACAGTTGTATGTAATCAAAAAGAAATGACTTAAATATGTTTATAAAACTATTAAGGGAGCAAGTTTGATTAAATCATCTCTCACCTTCCCAGAAATACAGATTGGCTTTCCCTATTCCAACGTTTAATTTTTCGATTATAATCTAAATAAAAATACAAAAAAAGGGTGGCTCAATTGAGGCTGACCCTTCAACAAACACTGATATATAGTCATTGTCTATATATTGTGTTTGAGGGGTCTGAACCTTTGGTTTTGAGCTACCCTCTTTTGTATACAAACTGGAAGCTATCTATTAGATACTTTTTTTATGCACCGCTATCACCATCAACCAAATTTGCTTTTCTTACTGGCTTTTGTCCTGTTTCTTCAATAGTTTCTTTGCTTTCCTTAAGCTGTATCTTTCTTACAAAAAAGAAAATGAGTAAATGGCCCATCCCAATAATAGCTAATAATATAGGAATACTATGCTTTTCATTAAAAAATCTAACTGCAATAATAAAGCACACTATTGAGCCAATCCTACCTGCATTTAAAAAAATTTCTTTTACAACGATATACTCAATTCTTGCTTTTGCAATATTCCAGGCACGTCCTATTACATCATACGTTATAGAAGAGTATGGAACTAAAAGCATTGGATAACCAATCGCGATTAACACTGCATATATAATTAACTTTTGATATGTCAAATCGAACAAGATGATGAAAATCGATAAATATAATAGGATGCCTCCCAATAAAATATAAATTTTCCTTTTTGACTTTTTTATAATTCTTGCTGCTAAAAAATAGGCTAAAAACGCAACTGCTGAATTAATTAATCCAAATTTTCCTAAAGCTAATTCACTGCCTGTTGTTATAAAAACAAATACACCAATAACAAAAGCAAATGTACCCTCACGTAACCCTTGAAAAAAATGGGCATTTGTAATTCTTCTCCAATTTTGATTGTGTTTGCGTTCTTGTATTATTCGTTTGAGCAAATAACTTCCTTCTGCTGGTCTCCTTGTTAAAAAAAAGCTTAGTACTACTGCACCCGAAAATAGAATTAGGGAAATTGTGAAAATGGTAGTGTACCCTGTGAAGTTTTTCAATCGAGAAATTACATATCCCGCGATTATTGGGCCAACCATACCAGCAGTGGAATTCATAATCCCTAAGAAACCATTAAAAAAATCCCTTGTTTCAGGCTCAGTAATTTCAAATGTAAGCACATTAAAGGCTAACCAATAGAAACCATAGCCAATTCCTAGCGTACCACCAATTACAACTAATAGCTTAGCTGCTAAATCACCTATTACTAATACAGTTAGAAAAAATATTGCTAAAAAGATTACTCCTAAACGCAAAATAATGACACGGTCTATTTTTTTAGCTAATCTTCCTGCAAAAATAAATGTTAATGGCTGCATTACTACTATGGAAAGATTGTAAATTCCCAAGTCAAGAAATTCACCTGATTGTTTCCATAAATACACATTAACGAAGGTATTTGATAAAGCGATGCTTAAGGAATATAAACCACCTATGGCTAATAACAATAATAAATCTTTACTTACATGGACATCTCCAAAAATCTTTTGCAATTTAGACATAAAAAAACTCCCCTTCAACTTCTACTACATAGTCTGTCTTATCATTTTGTAGATATGTATACTTATTTGAATCGACTATATATTTGAGGGGTTTTTATGTTAACAAGGGGATAAGAAGGTAAAATTTTATCAATTCGAGTCATTAAAAAAGGATGTTTTCGTAAACATTGTTGCACCTTATTAGATTACGGTTTTGCTTGATTTCTTCGTGTAATACTCGCTTTCCGTGGTGAGCGGTGAGCCTCCTGTTGTGTAAACAACTGCATACCATTTACCTGTTCCACTTATCTAAGTAGGTGTCTTGCGAGTAGCTACAATCAACCCTAATATAATAGTGCCAGAACAACATTTTTTTAGAAAAGAGCCTAAAAAAAAGAGCTAACCTAGGTTAACTCCTTTTCAGACAATTACTTATTTTGCAGCGTTAAAACGTTTTGTCACTTCATCCCAGTTTACTACATTCCAGAATGATGCAATGTAGTCAGGACGACGGTTTTGATAATTTAAATAGTAAGCATGCTCCCAAACATCTAATCCAAGAATTGGAGTTTTCCCTTCCATTAATGGAGAATCCTGATTCGGAGTGCTTGTAACTTCTAGCTCACCATTGTTAACAACTAACCAAGCCCAACCTGAACCAAAACGAGTAGTTGCAGCTTTTGCAAACTCTTCTTTAAAGCTGTCAAAGCTTCCAAATTTAGCATTAATTGCTTCTGCAAGTTCACCCGTTGGCTCACCACCACCATTTGGAGAAAGAATTGTCCAGAATAAGCTATGGTTTGCATGTCCACCACCATTGTTACGAACAGCGGTACGGATTGCTTCAGGAACAGCATCTAAATTTGAAACTAATTCTTCAACACTTTTGCTTGCAAGATCTGAATGACCTTCTAATGCAGCATTTACATTTGTAATATAAGTATTGTGATGCTTTGTGTGGTGAATATTCATTGTTTCTTTGTCGATATGTGGTTCTAGTGCATCGTATGCATAAGGTAATTGTGGTAATTCATAAGCCATTTTAAATATCCTCCTTTGTTATGTACAACTTTTAACGAGAAAGCCATTTAGCTTTTCAAATTAAGATTACCAAAATTGTTGATTTCTTTCAATTGAAAAGCTTTAATCCCAACTATCATTTTATGCTTTTTTTATTGTTATATGCATAATATTCTTTATTCTCATATCACGATATATATAAATATCCAATAAATCATAAAAAAACAATAACATTATGGCAAATTAATATGAAAATAAAAATCCATTTGAATTCGACCACCTCTGTCTATTAAAGGAACATAAGGAGATTGATATAAAAAAAGCAAGGAATAACCCTGCTTCAATAAAATTATTATCTATAATATAAAAATTAGTTCCGATACCCTAAAATATTTTCAGCTATATTGACACAGTGATCTCCGATGCGTTCTAAGTTACTAATGATATCGACAAAAATAATACCTGCAGTTCCTGTGCAAATTCCTTGATTTATTCTACTAATATGTTTCTTCCGCAAGCTACGTTCCATTTTATCTAGTTGCTCACCTATCCTTTGAACATTTGCTGCAAGTGCTATGTCCTTATCATCAAGCACAGTAAGAACATCTTTTAAAATTTTTATAGTCAAATTAAACATATTCTCAATATCTTCTTTAGCATATTCAGTCATTTTTACTTTATTTGACAATTGCTGACTTACCAAATCTACAACAATTTCAAAATGATCCCCTACTCGTTCAATGTCTCTGATTGTATCCATTAACATACTGTGTTCTTGAGATTCAGTATGAGACATTTTACTTTTAGAAATTAAAACTAAATAATCAGTAATTTTTTTATCTAAATTATTTATAATATCTTCGATCTGAATAGCTGTATCTGCGTGCTTCTGTAAATACGTCCTTTGATAAAGGCTTGCTTCCTCTAAGCCAGTAGCTGCTAACTTACCGACACGTAAAACCTCTTCTTTCGCTTGACCTAAGGCAATCGATGACGATTGTTCAACGAATACAGGATTTATGTATTTTGTTTTATACTCATTCATATTGTCCTTACCAGGAATAAGCTTTATCACTAACCACGCGATTGATCCGATAAAAGGTAATAAAATAACAGTATTTGTAATATTAAATGTACTATGTGCCATAGCTATTGTTAGTTCTGGTTTTAAATTAAAAATGCCTTGCAAATATTCCATAACGATAGAGAATAAAGGAAGGAATATCATGAAAATAATCGTCCCAATTATGTTAAAAATAACATGGGTTAATGCTGTTCGTCTCGCTGCTATCGAGGTTCCAATAGAAGCTAAAACAGCTGTAATAGTAGTTCCGATATTGTCCCCAAATAATACAGGTAGAGAAGAGTAAAGATCGATGACACCTTGTTTATATAAGTCTTGTAAGATACCAATTGTTGCACTAGAGCTTTGGACAATAACTGTAAAAAATGTCCCAACAAAAACTCCTAGAATAGGAATGTCACTTATACTAATTGTCAAATCCTGAAATACCTGCAAATTTATTAATGGTTCTAACCCGTCATACATTAGTTCCAACCCAAAAAACAAAGTACCGAACCCAAAAACAATTTGTCCAAAATTATGTATCTTTTTTCTTTTATAGAAGAAAAGTAATAACGCACCGACAAAAATAATTGGTAAGGAATAATCAGCTATTTCTACGCCAACTAAAAACTCTTTAAGTGCAGTTCCTATATTGGCTCCCATAATAACACCGATAGCTTGTCTAAGTGTCATAAAACCAGCGCTTACTAACCCCACTGTTATAACTGTAGTTCCCCCACTTGATTGTAAAATTATTGTTAAAATAATTCCCGTCAATACTCCGATTATTGGATTAGAGATATATTTATCTAGTAAATCCCTAATTTTTTCACCAGCAGTCTTTTGAAGACCATCACCCATAAATTTGATACCAAAGAGAAGGATACCAAGGCCGCCAACAAATTCAAACACGATCTTCTGGATATCTATTTCCAAAATGTCCAACCCCTCATATACTTCGTCTATAATCGACAAACATCTACAACCTCTACAATTATTAACGATTTATTGTTTTTTTGTAAAGATATTTTGAATAATTAATATTAGAAAAATTTTATACAGGTCAAAAACTCATCTATTTGTTCTTTTCTTGTATTATCAATTATCGAGATATAAAATAAAAACATATGCTCAGGATAACAATTTTTTATAAAAACTTTGTGGAAGTAAAAAATCTGCTTACACCTATACATATTTAAAAGGATGTGTTGAAAAAACATGAATATATTTAAACAACTTTTTACAAGTATTTATTCACCAAGGACGATCTCCACTTTTCGATTTCAAGGGATTGGAAAGACCATTCTATTTGTATTTATTTTAACATTAGTAAGTACAATTCCCTCAGCGTATTATTTCGGTACCGAAATATCTCATGGATTGAAAGGATTTCATGAGACAATTAAAAATGAATTACCTGCGTTTTCAATAAATGATGGAGAGCTTTCAGCTGATTCTGATATCCCATTAGAAATTAGGCATGATGATTTTATTATTGTGTTAGATGATACAGGAACAAATGGAGTTGATGAACTCGAGGAAATGGAGAATGCGATTGGCATTTTAAAGGATCGGTTTGTAATTGCCGCTGCTGGTCAAGTTCAATCTTACGAGTATCGTTTATTAAATATGACAATAACAAATGAGGATATAATCAATTTTTCCGAGGGCTTAAATCAAATTCTTCCTATTGTTAATACTGTATTTATCGTCTTCATGTTTTTATTTGGTGCTTTCTTTAAATTTTTAGAAGTAACCTTATTAGCTTTGTTTGGATTAATTTTTAAAAATAGCTTGCAACGTCAGCTTAATTTTAAACAAATTTGGATTATATCAGCATACGCAACAACACTAGCTACAGCTTTTTTCTTTATTATGGATTGTTTACAAATTTCCGTTCCAAGCGGATTTTTACTTAATTGGTTTGTAAATATCATCGTGCTTTTCTTGTCATTAAAAGAAATACCTCCTACTACTAAAGCACTTCAATAAAATAGTTGTTTAAAAAGG
>JAPSLL010000013.1:0-64145 GCA_031180805.1 Bacillus sp. (in: firmicutes) | reverse complement strand
TTTACAAATTTCCGTTCCAAGCGGATTTTTACTTAATTGGTTTGTAAATATCATCGTGCTTTTCTTGTCATTAAAAGAAATACCTCCTACTACTAAAGCACTTCAATAAAATAGTTGTTTAAAAAGGACTGATCAGTTTATTTTGAAACTGATCAGTCCTTTTACTCATTATTTTTATCGGGACATAATTACTCCATAACTTTATATTTATTATTACTTCTGAAGCATTTTCTATAATCTAGTTAACATTTCTTGTAATTGTCACAAATCCTGCTGATACTTCTTCTATTTTTGGTAATGATCAATTTATATTTTAGTAAATATTCGTTAATTCTTGATAGCATTTATTTACATTAGATTTATTTACATTAGATTTACCTACTTATAAAACGATAAAAAATCACTAGATTCACCTGTGATGAATGCAGTTCTTCTTTACTGTTTTTTACTTAACTATCATAATAATTAAGACAAGCCATATATATAAGGTAATAAGCAATTATTATTTTTATTGGAGGAACGATGATGAAACGACTATCATTGTTTTTAATCGCTATTTTCCTTTGTTATATCATTTATTATGATATTAAAGTTGGCACTTTACCTGTGGTTAGCGTTACTAATATAGAAGCTTCCAAACAAGATGAAGAAATTGTTCAGAAAACAACAATTCCTTATTATGAGATGAAAATAAAACAAGGTGAAACTGTTCTATCAATTATAGAAAAATATCATGGTGGTCTTCCAACTTCAATTGAAAAAATTATAAATGACTTTGAAACATTAAATAAAAATGTGAAGGCAGAATCCATTACGGTTGGAAAAACCTATCGTTTCCCGGATTATAGCGAATAATTCATTCTTGTTTTTTCGAATTCTCACTAGTACAATGAGTGATGGAAAGCACAATTACTAGTAATATAGACAAAAAAATCGTATCATTATATATAGTTGGTTCGAATTATATTTATTTTAAGGAGCGATTACACGTGAGTGAAATCATACATCGTACTAAAACACGCCCAGTAAAGGTGGGAAACTTAACCATCGGTGGGAATAATGAAGTTGTTATTCAAAGTATGACAACAACCAAAACACATGACGTTGATGCAACTGTTGCTGAAATAAATCGGTTAGAAGAAGCTGGATGTCAAATCGTTCGCGTTGCCTGTCCTGATGAACGTGCCGCTAATGCGATTGCTGAAATAAAAAAACGAATTAATATTCCACTTGTAGTAGATATTCATTTTGATTATAAACTTGCCCTTAAAGCAATTGAAGGTGGAGCAGATAAAATTAGAATTAACCCTGGTAATATTGGAAGAAAAGAAAAGGTTGAAGCAGTCGTTAAAGCTGCTAAAGAACGTGGCATTCCAATCAGAATTGGGGTAAACGCAGGCTCATTAGAGAAAAGAATTATAGAAAAATATGGTTACCCTACTGCTGACGGCATGGTAGAAAGTGCCCTCCATCATATAAAAATTCTTGAGGACTTAGACTTCCATGATATTATCGTTTCAATGAAAGCCTCAGATGTTAACTTGGCTATTGAAGCATATGAAAAAGCAGCTCGTGCGTTTGACTATCCTTTACATTTAGGTATTACTGAATCTGGAACTTTATTTGCGGGAACAGTAAAAAGTGCAGCAGGTTTAGGTGTTATTCTCAATAAAGGAATCGGAAATACATTACGCATATCTTTAAGTGCTGACCCTGTAGAAGAAGTTAAAGTAGCTCGTGAATTATTAAAATCGTTTGGCTTAGCAGCAAATGCTGCAACTTTAATTTCGTGCCCTACATGTGGTCGAATTGAAATTGACTTGATCAGCATTGCTAATGAAGTAGAGGAATATATTTCAAAAATAAAAGCACCAATAAAAGTTGCTGTACTTGGATGTGCTGTAAATGGTCCCGGAGAAGCTCGAGAAGCAGATATTGGTATAGCTGGGGCACGTGGTGAAGGTTTATTATTCCGAAAAGGGAAAATTGTACGTAAAGTTCCTGAAGAAACTATGGTTGAAGAGTTAAAAAAGGAAATTGATTTAATTGCTGAAGAGCATTTTGCAAAATTAGCAGATGAAAAAGCATAATTTTTATTCAAGGGATTGACCAAATGGCCAATCCCTTGATTTATTTTTAACGTACCATTTAGAAAAATGGCATGATAAAAATGCCTAAAATAATCGAAACAATCCCTATACCAATAGCCCATGCTCCTGTAGCTGTTGCTCCTCTTCTTCTTGCAATGAAACCGACAATAATCCCAGCTGCTCCTAATATAACCGGTAGTAAAAAGAGAGAGATAATCGATAAAGCTAAGGCAAGTATGCCTAAACCTCTTCCTTCAACTGCTCTACCGTCATCTAAACGTCCATCTGTTTCCCTACCTCTTATTACATCTCTTCTTAAATTAACTGGTGCGGCAATTTCTGCAGCTGTTTCTGTATCTGTATTTGTTGTAGTTCTTGGATTGTTATTATTTACTGGCTCTGAATAATTCATAGCAGAACCTGTTTGTACATCACTCACAATTTCACGATCAAGTGGTGTAATTCCTTTATATTCGGAATTACTGTATCGATCTCGTTCAGGAATGTCCATTTTATTATTGTCTGGCATTCATATCCCTTCCTTTCTAAAATAAAGGAGCATTACTATTATGAGCTTTAACAAAAGAACTATAACTGTAAAACTTTTCTGCTCAATAAAAAATCTATATGGTACACTAATAGTAGTTAACTTCAAAGGAGAGTACATGATGCTACGACTAGGAATTGATATTGACGGAACTGTTACAGACCCAAAAACATTTGTACCTTATTTAAATAAATCATTTAAAAAATCATTAACTTACAATGACTTAACAGAATATGATTTAACAAAAGTGCTAAATATTTCAGAACAAGGTTTTTGGGAATGGATGGATGAATTTGAGCCTATTATTTATAAAGAGGCACCACTTGCACCATATGCTAAAGAAGTGTTAGATGCATGGAAGCTACAACATCAACTATACTTTATCAGTGCACGAAGAGAGCATTTATTGGATATAACCTATAACTGGTTCAAAGAAAATGAAATATATTATCATCACATAGAGTTAATAGGCCACCATAATAAACTTGAGGCTGTAAAACAAAATGAAATTTCGATCTTTTTTGAGGACAAGCATGATAATGCGTGTATGATAAGTGAAGAGCATGATATTCCTGTAATATTATTTAATACCCCATATAATCAGGATCCTATTCCAAAAGGTGTTATCCGCGTTAATAATTGGCTTGAGGCAAAAAATTGGGTTAATCATTGGTCTGATGTAAAAGTGTTATAAATAACCGTAAAAAAGCCCTGACATTAGTGTCAGAGGCTTTTTATTTTAATGACATTGTGGACATTTACCATATATTTCGAACTTGTGGCCACTTATGTCATAGCCTGCTAAATTTTGAGCATAGTTTGTCATTGGACAACCTGGAATTTCTTTCGTTTTCCCACATTGTAAACAAATAAAATGATGGTGATGATGCTTCGTATCACATGAGAATCGAAAGTGTTTTTCCCCTGATAATTCAGTCATTTCAAAAATACCTAAATCTGCAAACAACGATAAGTTTCGGTAAATGGTATCAAAACTTAATCCAGGATAATCATCTTTCATTGATTCTAACACATCTTTTGCTGTCAAATATTTATCATGATCTGCAAATAGCTGAAGCATTTCCTCTCTTTTATTTGTATATTTATATCCTTTTTCTTTTAGTAAGTCGAGAGCTTCTTGAACGTTCATGAAACTTTCCCCTTTGTTATTTTTGTCCATAAAATCGCTAATATTAAGATGATAACAGACAATACAACAATTGTACCACCTGGAGCTAAATCTAAATAATATGCTAGGAATAATCCAATAATAACAGATAATTCACCAAATAGTACAGAAAAGAAAATTGTTTGTTTAAAACCTTTAGCAATTCTAATACTTGCAGCTACAGGTAGTGTCATTAACGATGACACGAGAAGAATACCAACAATTCTCATTGATGCTGCAATAACAAGTGCTACGATTAATATAAAAATAAAATGAATCCATTTTGCATGAATTCCCGATGCAGAAGCATGCTCTTCATCAAATGATAATAAAAATAGTTCCTTATATAGGAAAAATATAATTGTAATAACTGTTATTGCAACAATAATTATAACAAATAAATCTGTTCGACTAACAGCACTAACACTTCCAAATAAATAACTAAATAAATCTGTATTAAAGCCGTCTGCCAATGAAATAAAAATAACACTAATTCCAACACCACTAGATAAAATAATCGGAATTGCGAGCTCTTGATAATGTTTATAAACGGTTCTGAGTTTTTCAATAAATAAAGAACCTACAACAGAAAAGGCCATACCAAAATAAATAGGATTTAACCCTGTAAACGCCATAACTTTCTTCTCGAGAAGCAGACTTGCAGCAATACCTGCTAATGTTACATGACTTAATGCATCTGCAATCAATGACATTCTTCTTACAACAATAAAAACTCCTAACAGCGGAGCGATGATTCCTATTAACATTCCTGAAACAAATGCATTTTGTAAAAATTCATACTCAAAAATACTACTTATCATTTTTTTACTTCCTCCATTAATGGGAGTGATTATGTGTTAACACACGTAATGTGTGTCCATAATAATCAGACATTTCTTCTTCTTTTAATGATTCAAATTCATTTGATTTACCATGAAAATGTAAATGTTTATTTATACAAGCCACATGTGAGACTTTATCAGTAATTGTTCCAATATCGTGAGTTACTAATAACAACGTAATTCCTAAGTTTCGGTTCAAATGCATAAGCATTTCATAGAAGCTTTGCACTGTTTGTGCATCAACCCCTACGGTAGGCTCGTCTAATATGAGAAGTTTTGGATTGCTAACAATCGCACGTGCTATAAAGGCACGTTGTTGCTGTCCACCAGATAATTCTCCAATATTCCGCTTTTTAAACTCGCTTAAGCCAACTGCCTCTATCGCTTCAATGACTTTACTCCGGTCTTGTTTCGTCATAAACTTAAATAAGCCAAGCTTAGAGGTTAAACCGCTAGAAACAACCTCAAAAACTGATGCTGGAAAGCCAGTATTGAAACTATTTGCCTTTTGTGACACAAAACCTACCTCATGCCACTCCTTAAATTTCTGAATTGGTTGGCCAAACAGCTTAATACTGCCAGCTTCTGGTTTCAATAAACCTAAAATACATTTAAGAAGTGTCGTTTTACCAGATCCGTTTGGTCCTACAAGGCCAAGAAAATCTCCTTCATTTATAGATAACGTAATATCTTCTAACACTCTTTGCCTTTCATATGTGAAATGTAAATGTTCAACTTCAATAATTAGTTTTTTCAATTTATTTCATCCTTTAAATTAAGAATCGTTCCGATTTAGATAAAATACATGTACATTACTTTAACATAAGAATTATACTGGAAATCAAATAATATGTAAAGAAATAGATCAAGGCTTATTAATTTTCACTTTTAAAACTAATAATTGTCTATAAAAATTTTTATTAAACGAACATGGAAAATAGATCACATATCGATGAATCCTCCATACATTGTATGAGAGGAGGTTTGAATAAAGATGATTTTATTCCAAAAAATAATCAATCAAAAGCTTAATAGTATTTCTGTTGAAGAACTTTTGCAGTACGCAAAGCAATTTAATGTAGCCATTGACCAGACACAAGCTGCCAAGGTTGTAAGTATTATAAATGGGCAGAATATAAATATATTCAATCATCTTGAGCGAAAACAATTACTTAATCAAATAGCTGCTATTACATCACCTGAAACTGCAAATGAAGTGAATGCCATCTTTCAAAAGTTTATCAAATAGAATCATGATTTACTTACCTAGGATAAAATTATATATCAGAAAATTTGAAGAGAGCTGTCAAAATTAGACAGCCCTCTCCTATTGTTCTTCCTTGTAACTCTTACTGATTTAAGATCTTTTCAAGTAAATCTTCCTCGAAAGTCTGTTCCCTTAACATATTTATTTCAAATTTATATGGTGGTTTCTTATATTTTTTATCTTCACCAACAAATGGTGTTTCGAGAATTTTAGGGACATCCATCAGTGCAGGATGGTGAATGATTTGATTTAAAGCTTTAAAACCGATATGACCAAATCCAATGTTTTCATGACGATCCTTTCTTGCCCCCATTGGATTTTTACTATCATTAATATGAAGAACCTTAATTCTATCTAAGCCAATAATTGAATCAAATTCTTTTAATACTCCATCAAAATCATTGACAATATCATATCCAGCATCATGTGTATGACATGTATCAAAACATACTGATAAATGTTGATTATGTGTTACACCATCAATTATTTTTGCTAGCTCATCAAAGGTACGACCACATTCTGACCCTTTTCCTGCCATCGTTTCAAGGGCAATTTGTACCTCTTGATTCTGCTCTAGCACTTCATTTAACCCTTGAATAATCGTTTTAATTCCAACGTCTGCTCCTGCCCCAACATGTGCACCAGGATGAAGAACAATTTGCTTAGCTCCAATCGCTTGAGTTCTTTCAATTTCTGAACGTAAAAAATTAACTCCTAATTCAAATGTAGCTGGATTTACAGAATTGCCAATATTAATAATGTATGGTGCATGAACAATGATCTCATCAATTCCATGCTCCTTCATATGGGCTTGTCCAGCCTCAATATTTAATTCCTCAATCTTTTTTCGCCGAGTATTTTGAGGTGCACCTGTGTAGATCATAAAAGTGTTTGAACCATATGAAACAGCTTCCTCACTTGATGCTAAAAGCATTTTCTTCCCACTCATCGATACATGTGAACCTAGTTTGAGCATTTATCTTCCTCCTATTTCCCTCTTCTATTTAATCTTCTTTTTCTCTTTTTAATTTGTTCCATTTCCTGACTCATTTTCTTTTTATAGCCTGGTTTTACCTTTTTAGGCTTTTGTACAATACTTTTTACTGCAGTATCTACTTCATCAGCAACCCTTTTTCGATTTTTACGTCTTTTTCGATCTTCAATGTCTTTCCATTCTCCATTAACAAAATCACGATTAATAAACTCTATTCCCAATTTTTCTAGTTTATTTAACGCATCTTCATCTGAAGCTTCATAAAGTGTCACAGCTATTCCTGAGCTTCCTGCCCTAGCTGTTCGTCCAACACGATGAATATAAAAATCCAATTCAGCTGTCGGTATTTCAAAATTAATTACATGGCTAACACCCTTTATATCAATCCCTCTTGCCGCTAAATCTGTAGCAACAACATATTGATACTCAAGATCGTTAATTTGCTTCATCATTTTCTTCCGATCCCGAGGTGATAAATCACCATGGATACGTCCAACCTTTAACCCTTGTTCAATTAGAGCATCTGCAACTTCGTCAGCCCGCTTTTTTGTATTCGTAAAAACTATCGCTAGGAAAGGGTTAAACCCTACTAACATTTCATAAACAAGCTTTATCTTGTTTCGATGTCTGGTAGGAACTAAAACATGCTCTATTTTTGCTGCAGTCGCTTGTTTAGGTGCTACATGAGTAAACTTTGGATTTTCCAAATATTTTTTAAGAAAAGGTTTAAGTTTTTCTGGTATTGTTGCAGAAAAAACGAGCATTTGCAGATTTTCAGGCATTTGTCCAGCAATCATATCTACTTCTTTTATAAAACCCATATCTAACATTAAATCGGCTTCATCAACAACAAAAGCTCGAGCTTTACCAACAATAAGTGCATTCTCATTGACTAAATCATTAATTCTTCCAGGTGTTCCAACAACAATTTGAGGTTGCAATTTTAACTTTTCAATTGCCCGTTGTTTATCCGTTCCGCCTATAAAGCATTTAGCGGTCATCTCTTCCTTAGAAAAGGAAGTAATCTTAATAACCTCATTATAAATTTGTGTCGCCAATTCCCGTGTTGGTGCGGTAATGACTAATTGTACTTCCTTCCGCTCAGGCTCAATTTTGTTAAGTAAAGGCAATAAGTATGCATGTGTCTTCCCAGTCCCTGTCTGAGATTGTCCAATAGCACTTTCTCCTCTTAAAATTGACGGGATTAATCTTTCTTGAATTTCTGTTGGTTCAAAAAAGTTTAATTCTTTCGTTATTGCCTCTATAATAAAAGGTTTAAGCGAAAAACGCTCAAATTTAGTTTCGACCATTCTTGTCATCTCCTTTTGGATAAAGCTAATGCAAATATATATGTATCACTTTATTTATCCATCATATCATTATATACGATTCTCGCAAAAACTCAAAATTCACCTTAAATATCTAAAGTTAAATAAAGAAACCATTCTTCATCTAACTGCATAATCTATCCATAGAGGAACTTAAAACGAGAGGAGGACTTATATTGTTTCAAAATAGACCTATGCCTCCAATGAACACTAGAGGCTTTTATCCGCCACAACCAAGACAGATGCCTATAATGCGGCAACCAACTTTACCAATGATGAGAGGAGGACAATTTACTCCACAGACTGCTACAAGAGGTGGAGGATTAAAAGGAATTCTTTCAAGAATTATTCCAGGAAACCAAGCAGTTGGCCCTGTTAACCCTCAAGGGCTTATACAAGGAGTTACAACCGCTTCCCGCTCAGGTGCACCTGGAATTCTACAAGGACTGACAAACCCATCGAATATTTCCAGTATGCTTGGGAATGTACAAAAAGTACTAGGTATGGCTCAACAAGTAACACCAATGGTTCAGCAATACGGACCATTAATTAAAAATTTACCTGCAATGATAAAAATATATCGTGAATTAAATAGTGAAGATACTAGTTCAGAAGCTAATAATGAAAATGGTCTCAGTAACGAAACAATTCAATCAAGTGATACTAAACAAACTGAAGTTCAACAACAAAAGTCAGAAAAGGTGAAAAGCAAAATAACAGCAAAGAAGCAAAACCCATTAAATGACGAAAAAGAATCTGAATCATCACCTGTTAGAAAAAAGGCCACTTCACAACCAAAAAGTTCTAAGCCAAAAATGTATATCTAATTTTTCCACTTTGTATTCTTCCCATATTTTCGATATAATATTAAGAGATTATAAGAGTTTAAGCCGATTTTCGGCTTTTTTTAATGAAAAAGGCATGCTGTTAAAACTGGTCTGTCGATTATTTGCTTTTTGTGCAAGTACTAGAGACAACTCTGAATTTTAGCTTAAGAAAAACGAGGTAGGTCTTATGCTATTTTCATCAAGGCAAAAAATCAACAATAACCTTTAACAAAGCCTAATGATCTCTTAAGGAGGCAACACAAAATGGACGTAATAAAAATCGCTCCACGTGGATATTGCTATGGCGTTGTTGATGCTATGGTTATCGCCAAAAATGCTGCATTAGATAAAACATTACCAAGACCAATCTACATTTTAGGTATGATTGTTCACAATAAACATGTTACCGATGCATTCGAGGATGATGGAATCATTACTCTTGATGGGAAAAACCGTTTAGATATTCTTGAAAAAGTTGATAAGGGTACCATTATTTTCACTGCCCACGGTGTTTCACCAGAAGTACGTAGAATCGCAAAAGAAAAAGGACTAGTAACACTTGATGCAACCTGTCCTGATGTGACAAAAACACATGATCTCATTCGAGAAAAAGAAGCAGAAGGCTATCATGTCATCTATATAGGAAAAAAGGGACACCCAGAGCCTGAAGGAGCTGTTGGTGTTGCTCCACATATTGTTCATCTCGTAGAATCAGCTGAAGATGTAGATAATCTAAAGATCGAAAACGAAAAAATCATTGTGACTAATCAAACAACAATGAGCCAATGGGATGTCGCAGATATTATGGAGAAAGTGAAAGAAAAGTTTCCACATGCAGAAACTCATAAAGAAATTTGTTTAGCTACACAAGTTCGACAAGAGGCTGTTGCTGAACAAGCTGGTGCAGCTGATCTAACAATCGTCGTTGGCGACCCTAAAAGCAATAATTCAAACCGTTTAGCACAAGTATCTGAACAAATAGCAAAAACGAAAGCATATCGAATTTCAGATTTAAGTGAGCTTAAGCTAGAATGGCTTACTAATGTTAAGAAAGTGGCCGTAACAGCTGGTGCATCGACACCTACTCCAATTACTAAAAAGGTAATTCAATTTTTGGAGCAATACGAACATAATGATCCTTCTACATGGGATTTAAATCATCATGTTCCACTTTCAAAAATACTCCCAAAAGTAAAAACAAAAAAATAAATACCTAAGAAAGCCCATTACAAGAATGTAATGGGCTTTCTACATTCTAATGTGAATTAAATAAATTGAAAGGGATTTGTATCAATGCTGGAACCAACTATATTCACTGCTAAATTTTTTTCGTTACACATTTTTGTTAATTTTTGTACAACACCATCAATCATTACTTTCTCAACATGATGTCCTGGATCGATTACATTTAACCCTAACATTAACGCATCATGTGCTACATGAAAGTACAAATCACCTGTAACGTAAACATCTGCACCTTTAAATTTCGCTTGCTGTATATATTTGTTTCCATCTCCACCTAATACAGCAACTTTTTTTATCTTATCCCCCTCATTCCCAACCATTCTTACACGGTCAACCTTTAATGAGTTTTTTACATGTTCAGCAAACTCTTTAAGTGTAAGCTCATTTTCTAAATAACCAATTCTACCAAGTCCTAATTGGGTTCCTTGTTGTTCAAGTGAATAAATGTCATAGGCAACTTCTTCATAAGGATGTGCCTTAAGCATAGCTTGAATAACCTTTTTTTCAATTGACGCAGGAATAACCGTTTCTATTCGTGCTTCTTCAACAACTTCAATTTCTCCAAGTTTGCCGATAAAAGGTAAAGCACCCTCTTCAGGTAAAAAGCTGCCATTACCGATTGTTTTAAATGTGCAGTGACTATAATTTCCTAGATGACCTGCTCCCGCATCCCCGATGGCTTTTCGGACCTGTTCTTCATGTGTTACTGGTACATAAACAACTAATTTTTTTAATTTATCCTCGTAAGTAGGGATTAATACCTCTGTATTATGTAATTGAAGCACATCTGCTAGTAAGTCATTAACTCCACCTATTGCTACATCTAAATTAGTGTGAGCTACATAGACAGCAATGTCATGTTTAATACATTTTTCAATCATTCGCCCATAAGTTGTATCCGTTGTAAGCTTTTTAAGCGGCCTAAAAATAGGAGGATGATGAGCAATAAGTAAATCAACCTTTTCTTCAATTGCTTCATCAATTACTTCTTCAACAACATCTAGCGTAATCATGACATGTTGAATCGGTTTATTAAGTTTACCAATTTGCAAACCAATCTTATCTCCTTCTAGTGCATACGACTTCGGAGAAAATTGTTCAAATAATTGAATTACCTCATTTCCGTTAGGTACCTTATTCTTCATTACAAAACCTCCTGAACCAATTGTAATTGGCCTGTTACCTCTCTATACTTATCATTATTTTCATATGTATAGCCCGCATCTTCAAGCTGCTTTAGAATTGTTTTCCAATGATTTATTTCAAGTGACCATTTTTTTTGAAAAATAGGCGATTTCTCTTTAGCTAAAATAGGACCAACCAATAAACCAGCTTGAAGCTCTAAATTTTGATAAGGCTTCATCGGATCTCCTTTTTCAGCTACAAGTATTTCGTAGATTTTATTATCTTCTTCTAAAATAGTTTCATCTATTAATTCCCAATCATTTTCTAACATCCATTGCCTTATGTAAATTGCATGGATATTCGGTTGTAAAATAAGCCTTTTTACATTAACTAATTTCTTTTTACCTTCTTCAAGTATTTTTTTTATGAGGCCTCCTCCCATACCGGCTATCGTAATACAGTCAAGATGCTCACCATCTTCTATGACAGATAACCCATCTCCCTTTCGAACTGAGATTACATCTGAAAGCTCGCACTTTAATACTTGTTTTTGAGCAGATTTAAAAGGTCCATCTGTAATTTCACCTACAATTGCCCCCTGTGCCTTCCCTTCTAACACAGCGTGACAAGGTAGATAAGCATGGTCTGAGCCAATATCAGCAAATATTGAGTTTCCTGGTAGATAATTCGCAACTTTTTCTAATCTTTGCGATAATTTTAATTCATTCATATTCTCACCACTATCATTAAGATTCTCTGTCATTATTTCCTTAAATATTAAATATATCAAATCGTTGTAAATAAATCCGAAAGCTTTACAAAATATTATAAAAAAAAATCCTTTACAAAAGCAAAGGATTTTTAGTGTTTCTTAAAGAAAAGATGGTTAATACCCCTCTTACCTCTCAAAGTAAGTTGTTCACCACTTTATCGTACAATGGTGAATTACTACTATGTTAGAAATAACTTTTCCAAGTATTCAATTAAGCTTAGAAAGCCCTTAAGTTATTCTGTATAAGTGAACTAACTATTTTAACTTAGATACCCATTCAGCCATTTTATCTAATTGTTCAGCATCTTGGATTAAACCACCTGGCATAGCGCCTCTACCTTCTTGAATTGTTTTCTTAATTCCATCTACCCCTAATTTTTCGCCAGCACCGATTAATGAAGGCGCAGAACCTTGCCCTTGATAATTCTCCCCATGACATCCGATACAACCTGCTTGTTGATATAATTCTTCAGGTGTAGCGTTTGCAAGATCCTCTGCTTTTTCCTCTTCGCCACCGTTTGCAAGCTTTTCATGATCGCCAAGACCTTTAAAAGATAAAAGGAACATAAGGCCGATTCCTAGAACTGCGATTAATAAGAATGGAATAAGTGGATTGCGATTCATCATGTAACCTCCCTTATGTAAATAAAAAATTTTTCCTATTAGATAAGTTGCTCATCTAATATTTGAATGAATCTTTACAGGCAGAATGCATTAATAAATATACACTGCCTAAATTGAAGGATAAACTACATAATTTCATTTTAAACAACCTCTATTTTACTTTATATTCCCGATTAGTGAAAGCCTTATCTTTCATCACTATAAAGATTTTCACAATTTAGACAAAAATATGTTTTTTCTCCTAATATTCAAAATAAAAGATTGACATTACTATACATAATGAAAATTTTATAAGATAATAATACCAAGAAGAATCATTATTCCAATCGTACCACTTATTACTAAGTATATCATTCGATACAATTTCCCTAAAGTAATCCACAAAATACAGTTCCCTAAAACAGTTGCAGCAATCCATATTTGATTACTGTAAGATATTTTCTCTATAAAAGTTATTGAACAAATTAAAAATTGAATTAGAGTTATGCTTAATGGCACTTGAAATATTTTCCCGAATTTATTAAAGTAAGCGGTAACAACAATTGAAATTAAGAGTAAAAAAACTACTATGGCCATTTGCAAAACAAATGACAATTCAGTAAAATAAATGACAAGAAGCGTAATTACTAATAAAAGTGCCAATAACGTAAGCAACAAAAACTTAGCACCACTATTTTTAGTTTTACTTAATAATTGTACATCTTCATTATGATTACCTTCTGTATATAAAGCGAGAAGAAAGTTACAATAAGTATCCGGTAATAACTTATTGTTTTTCCAATAGTGGATTTCATTTATAATTATTTTCTTTTTTTCTAGATTCATCTCAGTCATCCTTCTTAAATCTCGTCTGTTACTAATTAAAAAGACGGACAATATGTCCGCCTTATCCTATTCTAAAAAGTCCTTAAGACGTTTGCTTCTACTTGGATGACGTAGCTTACGAAGTGCTTTCGCTTCGATTTGACGTATACGTTCGCGAGTAACACCGAATACTTTACCTACTTCTTCTAAAGTCCTTGTTCTGCCATCGTCAAGGCCAAATCGAAGACGTAAAACATTTTCTTCACGATCAGTTAACGTATCTAGAACATCTTCTAGTTGTTCTTTTAATAACTCATATGCAGCATGTTCTGATGGAGAAGTTGCATCCTGATCTTCGATAAAGTCTCCAAGATGTGAATCATCTTCTTCACCGATTGGAGTTTCCAAAGAAACAGGTTCTTGAGCAATTTTTAAAATTTCCCTGACTTTATCTGGAGTTAATTCCATATCTTCTCCAATTTCTTCAGGAGTCGGTTCTCTACCTAAATCTTGAAGTAATTGACGTTGAACCCTAATTAGCTTGTTAATCGTTTCTACCATATGAACTGGAATACGAATTGTTCGTGCCTGGTCAGCAATTGCACGTGTAATCGCTTGACGAATCCACCATGTAGCATACGTACTAAATTTAAATCCTTTACGGTAATCAAACTTTTCAACAGCTTTCATTAGTCCCATGTTACCTTCTTGAATTAAATCGAGAAATAGCATTCCGCGACCTACATAACGCTTTGCAATACTAACTACTAAACGTAAATTTGCTTCAGCAAGTCTTCGTTTTGCTTCTTCATCACCATTTTCAATTCGATTTGCAAGTTCAATCTCTTCATCAGCAGATAAAAGATCGACTCTCCCTATTTCTTTTAAATACATACGAACTGGGTCGTTTATCTTTACGCCAGGAGGAACGCTCAAATCATTTAAGTCGAACTCTTCTTCCTTAGCAAGGTCTTTTACATTAGGATCTTCTTCTACACCAGCAGTTTCACCTATTAATTCTACTCCTTGTTCACCTAAAAACTCATAATACTCATCCATTTGGTCTGATTCAATTTCAAAGTTTGACATACGTTCTGCTATTTCTTCATATGTCAAAACTCCTCGTTTTTTCCCTATTTCAGTTAACTGGTCTTTTACCTGTTCAAAGGTTACTTCAGTTTCATGGGTTTGTTTATCAGCCATTGGATCCCCTCCTTCCAAACTTATCAACTATCTGATAAGCATCGGATTACTATTTAGCATTATTACCATTTATATTAATCGATGTGCTTTTGTCACAAAAAGTAACAGACACATCTAGGATTAACTCACTCTGTTTACTTTCGTCCTACCAATCAAACCTTAAGTGATTGTTTTAATTGGATAATTTCCATTGCAATTTGAGCAGCTTCTTTATAGTGTTTATTTCTTTCAGCATCATTTTTTTCTGCTTCTTTTTCTTTTATCATTAACATTTTTTGTTGATTCAACACCTGTTTTATATAATCAGTAAGCTCCTGCTCACTAACTTCTGGATTTAAAGGAATCATTGCAATATTTGATACGATATGCTGTAACTCCGGATTTGGAAGTCTAGATAAAAATGAACTAACATTCTCCGGATTTCCCTCTTCATAATATGCATATAAATAAGTTACAATTGCTTTGTGCTCTTCAATATTAAATTGTAATCCTAACCGTTCGAGAACTTTTTCAGCAAAGTCCTTGCTTCTTAGCATATGTCCAATAAGCATTCTTTCTGCAGTATGAAAGGCTGGCAATAAACGTTTTGTATTGATTGGTTTTCTTTGATACTGAGATTCCTCTACACGTTTTTGGACTGAGCCTTGCTGCTTCGGTTTGTATTGTGATTCTTTTTGGTGAAGCTGCTCTTTTAATACATCCATGGTAAGGTCAAACTCTTTTGAAAGCTGCTTTAAATATATTTCCTTCTCAATCGCATTCTCCAATTTACTAAGCTCAATCATGACATTGTCAATATATTGAAGCCTTTCACCTTCGTTTTGAAGGTTTTTGCCCCTACGGAAGTATTTCATTTTAAATGTCATTAACGGAACGCTTGCCCCTATTACATCATTTTTAAATTTATCTGCACCAAATTTATTGATGTAGTCATCAGGGTCTAATCCATCTGGAATAAGAGCAACTTTTACTGTACAGCCTGCAGCAGTTAAAATCTTCGAAGCTCTTATTGTTGCTTCAATTCCAGCAGAGTCAGAATCATAACAAAGAGTCACTTCATTTACGTTTCTACGGATAATTTTTGCCTGTTCCTCTGTAAGTGAAGTACCCATTGTTGCAATTGAATATTCCACTCCTGAACGATCTGCTGAAATTACATCTGCATATCCCTCAAATAATACTACCTGTTGATTTTTTCGAATATGTACTCTTGCTCGATTAAAGTTATAAAGTAGCTTACTTTTATTAAATATTTTTGTTTCGGGACTATTTAAATATTTCGGTTTTTCGTCACCAAGAACTCTTCCAGAGAATGCTACAGTTGCCCCATGGTGATCCGAAATTGGGAACATGATTCGATTTCGAAATCGATCATAAAAGTTTTCAAAGTCATTTTTTTTTACTACCAAGCCAGCTTCTTCCATTAGTGATAAATCGAAATTCCTACTCTTAAGAAACTTTGTTATTAAATCCCAGGAATCTAAGGCATATCCAATTTCAAACTTATCGATTATCTCTTTAGTAAACCCTCTGTTAATAAGGTAATCTAATGCAGGCTGACCTTCTTTTGTATTTATCAATAAATGGTGGTAGAATTTTTTTAATAACTCATGTGCTTCAATCATTTTATCAGCATCTTTTGAAACGCTTGTTTGATTTGCAGATGGTACAGTTATATTAGGCAATTCAATATTTGCCCTATCAGCAAGATGCTGTGCTGCTTCAATAAATGTATAGCCATTATGCTGCATTAGAAATGAAAAGACATTTCCACCAGCGCCACAGCCAAAACAGTGATAAATTTGTTTATCTGCCGAAACGGAAAACGAAGGAGATTTTTCTCCATGAAAAGGACATAATCCAAAGTAGTTACGACCTTGTTTCTTCAATTGAACATATTCACTTATCACATCAACAATGTCAGAAGTTCGTTGTATTTTTTCGATTAATTCCTCGGGAATTCGATTTCCCATATAAACAACTCCGTATTAAAGATATTCGAGATTCATTTTATATCTCCTGCATCTTTCGACAAAATTTTTTTCATTGTTGTGATAAAATTTATAATATCTGATTCTGTGAATTTTTTCGGTCCTTTTGTAAACTTGCCACCACGTCTTTCCATAGCTGATAAATATCGAAATTGTAATGCAGTGTCAATATTACTCTCTGTATAGATTTTACCTCTTGGAGTAATAACTAGAACTTCTTTTTTTAATAACAGACCTGCTAAGCCTATATCCTGAGAAACGACTAAGTCACCTTTCTTCACATGGTTGACAATGTATAAATCTGCTGCTTCTTTACCTGTGTCAACAAAGACCCATTTTCCACCATAGGTTTTATCTGAAACATGGTTATAAGAGGCAACAAAAACCACTTCAAATTGGTATTCATTTGCAATGGTCATTATTTCTTGTTTCACAGGACATGCATCTGCATCAACATAAATATTCATTGTTTTTCGTCATAATCCTCTATTCTACATTACTCCGACAAATTCCTTCTTTTAAATGCATTCAAATCAAAATATTTTCGGAAATAAAAGACTTTTGTCGAATTATTTTTTTGGATATTTCTTGACAGTTTACAATTAATAGTTTATTCCTCAAAGTCAAGTTCTAAACCTAAAAAAAATAATTTTATCACAATTTTTTATTATAATATAAAATTCTACAAATATCTATTGTTTTTTTGTTTTTATTTTGTAAATTCTAAATTAATATCAATCATAGTGATGGCTTTCATCGGTAAAAAGTATAAATCATTTAGTAATACCGATTTTATTATTCATGAAGCTTTGCAATAATATTTGCTGTTTCCTCAACTGCCTTATTTGATACATCAATTACCTGACAGCCAATTTTATCAACTATTTTATCAAAGTAGTCTAATTCCTCTTTAATTCGATTAATATTCGCATAAAATGCTTCATCATTAAGCCCTAATGATTTTAATCTTTCTCTGCGGATATGATTTAGCTTATCAGGACTAATTCGCAGTCCTATACATTTTTGCGCAGAAACTTTATAAAGTTCTTCTGGTGGTTCAACTTCAGGTACAATCGGAACATTGGCTACTTTAAATCTCTTATGCGCTAAATATTGAGAAAGTGGGGTTTTCGAAGTACGTGATACACCAATTAATACGATATCCGCCTTGAGGATTCCTCTAGGATCTCGACCATCATCATATTTGACCGCAAATTCAATAGCTTCAACCTTTTTAAAATACTCTTCATCAAGTTTACGAACTCTGCCGGGTTCATACTTTGCCGCTTTTCCATATGAGTTTTCCATAATATCAATAAGAGGGCCAATGATATCATAGTAAACAACTCCCTGTTTCACAGCTTCTTCTATTAAATATTGTCTTAATTCTGGTATGACTAATGTAAAACAAACTATTGCATTATCAACTTTTGCGAGTGATAATACTTCTAAAATTGTCCCCTTGTCCTCAACATAAGGAATTCGTTTTATTTTTGTATTTACCGATACCCCATTGAATTGGCTAGCTGCTGCTTTTACAACTAATTCTGCCGTTTCTCCAACAGAATCCGAAACAATATACACCATACGGTAATTCATCATTTTCCCCCTCTTCATTATTTGAACAAAACTTTTTCATTTCAATTAACGTAATTCCCCTCTTATCTCTAATATCGTCAATTTAGAATTAATGTAATACTCAATTCTTTATAGAAATATTATATACATTCCTTCACTTTTGAAAAGAAATATGTTCTAACACATTTACTCTTTAGAAAAAGAGCTGACAATATGGTCAGCTCTCAGGTTATATTAAAATTCTCATAATCACGTACAGCTAATTACCTGTTACTTAACTATAATATTATTCATTTGCGCAAAAGATTGAATTAATTTTGATAATTTAACCATTTGTGCTAAACGATTTTCTTTCACAATTTCGTTTTCGGCCATGACCATCGTATGTTCAAAGTAAGCATTAATTACCTCTTTAAGACTAGCTAATAGTTGATACCCTTCTTTCTCATGACCATTTGTCAAAAGAGCAGGAACATCTTTGGATATACGTAAATATTCATTATATAATGTTTCTTCGTATTCATTTTCAAATAATTGTGGGTTAATTTCTTTATCAATACCTTTTTTGGCAATATTCATTACACGAGCCAGCGATTCTACTTCTTCTTTAAATTGCTCAGTCTTAGAAATTTCATCAAGAACTTTTGCGCGATTCACTAATGAGGTTACTTCAATATTTGACGATTCTAATATTGCATCAACGATATCATGTCTAATTTTTTCTTCTGCAAATACGTGTTTAAGACGTAATTTAAAGAAAGATAAAAGCTCTTGTTTCGTATCAGATTTTGCTTTTACCTTATAGAAATCTAATGTCAAATCGAATAATTCAGGTAATGCCAATTTCCAGTTTTTAGCCAACAATATTTGGACAATTCCACTAGCCTGTCTTCTTAATGCATAAGGATCCTGTGAACCAGAAGGAATTTTATTAATTGCGAAAAAACCAACAATTGTATCAAGTTTATCAGCAAGCGCAACTATTCCGCCGACATTTGAATTCGGAATCTCATCATCAGCATGGCGTGGCATATAATGTTCGTTTACAGCTATTGCAACTGCCTCTTTTTCCCCACTAATTCTTGCGTATTTTTCACCTATTTTCCCTTGTAATTCAGGGAATTCATAGACCATATGTGTAACGAGGTCAAATTTACAAATTGATGCAGCACGGGTAACATCATTCTTTTCCTCTTCAGATACCTTTAATTTATCTGATAATATTTCTGCAAGTTTAACAATTCGTTTTACCTTTTCTCCAAGTGTTCCTAAATCCTCATGAAAGACAATTTTATCTAACTTCAAAACAGCATCTTCAATTTTTAGCTTTTGATCTTCTTTATAAAAGAAATTTGCATCAGATAATCTTGCACGTAAAACTTTTTCATTTCCTCTTGCAACATTTTCAAGATGATTATGATCACCATTTCGAACTGTCACAAAAAATGGTTGTAGTTCCCCACTCTGATTTCTAACAGGAAAATATCTTTGGTGCTCTTTCATAGTTGTAACTAATACTTCATCAGGTAAAGATAAATATTCCTCTTCGAACTTTCCAAACAGCGCAGTTGGATACTCAACAAGATTGTTTACTTCTTCTAATAATTCATTATCAATTGGAATAACCCAATTTTGCTCTCCTTCCATCTCAGAAAGCTGATTAACAATTGCTTCTTTTCTTTTTATAGGGTCTGCTAAAACAAATTGCTCTAACAACAGCGCTTCATATAAAGAAGGTGCAGCTATTTCAACCTGACTTCCTAAAAAGCGATGGCCAAAAGTGTATGAATTAGTTGTTACTCCAGCTATTTCAAACGGGATGATTTGCTTACCAAACAAGGCAACAATCCACTTAATTGGACGAATGTAACGCATGTCTTGGTTACCCCAACGCATATTTTTAGGAAATGTTAGTCCTATAATAATTTGACGTAATTCTGTTAATAATGTTTTTGTTTCCTGTCCTTTAATCGATTTTTGCACATGGACATATTCGACACCATTTATTTCTTTAAAATAAATGTCTTCTACATTTGCACCTTGACCCTTTGAAAAACCAATTGCAGCCTTTGTCCAATTTCCATTCTCATCAACTGCAATTTTTCTTGCCGGGCCTTTTGCTTCCTCTTCAATATCAGGTTGTTTTTCATCAACCTCTTTTACTAAGACAGCTAATCTACGAGGTGTAGAATAAGATTTAACCTCTCCATATGAAAGCTTTTTATCATTTAGCCACTCAGAAACTTTAGTAGTAAATTGATTAGACGAATCTGTCACATAATGTGCAGGTATTTCCTCTAATCCGATCTCAATTAGTAAATCTTGTTTACTCATTTCCTTCTCCTCCTTCCTTCACTAACATTGGAAAACCTAGTTTTTCTCGTTCCTCATAAAATGTTTTTGCAACTTTACGTGCTAAGTTCCGCACTCTAGCGATATAGCCTGTGCGTTCAGTGACTGAAATGGCTCCTTTAGCATCTAATAGATTAAATGTGTGGGAGCATTTTAAAACATAATCATAAGCTGGATGGACTAAGCCTTCATCCATTTGACGAATTGCTTCCTTTTCATAAGTGGAAAACAATTGGAACAACATCTCTGTGTCCGATGTTTCAAACGTATATTTAGAATGTTCATATTCCGGCATCAAAAAGATGTCGCGAACAGTAAATCCTTCAGTCCATTCTAGATCAAATACATTTTCTTTATCCTGTATATATGAAGCTAATCTCTCAATCCCATAGGTAATTTCGGCAGAAACAGGTTTACATTCTATACCACCTACTTGTTGGAAATATGTAAACTGAGTAATTTCCATTCCATCCAACCATACTTCCCATCCCAATCCTGCACAGCCTAAAGAAGGGTTTTCCCAGTTGTCCTCTACAAATCGAATATCATGCTCTAATGGGTCTATTCCTAATGCACGTAAGGAATCTAAATAAAGCTCTTGTATGTTGTCTGGTGATGGTTTCATAATAACTTGAAATTGGTGATGCTGATAGAGACGGTTTGGATTTTCGCCATAACGCCCATCTGCTGGTCGTCTTGACGGTTCCACATATGCCACATTCCATGGTTCTGGCCCGATACTTCGTAAAAATGTATATGGACTCATTGTTCCAGCACCTTTTTCAGTATCATATGCCTGCATTAAAATACACCCTTGATCAGACCAATGCTTTTGTAAAGTAAGAATCATTTCTTGTATATTCATTATTGATACACCTCCATAAAGATTTCCATATTATAAATAATAAGTAAAGAAAACAAAAAGCTCCCATCCTTATGCCAAAAATCGACATAGGGACGAGAGCTTACCCGCGGTTCCACCCTATTTGCTCACCTAATCATAAAGGCAAGCCACTTTCAAATGCTGCTCCAGAATGCCTTTCATTACGAGCCAATCCTTAGCTTTCACCGTCCTAAGGTCGCTATTAATGGTTATTCGTAACTACTTCTTTCCTTCAACGCAAACTGTTAAATTCTAATTGCATATTAATCTAAAAATTCTCCGATGTCAATATACCGCATATTTTTGAACACAGTTATCATAGCTTCCCCTTTAAGGAATCTAATTGGTTTAAGAAACGCTTTGATTTAAGAGTCAGACCAGAATACTCTTGATAATAAGCTTCTATCACATGTTTGATCTCTTTTTTTGTCTCTGGTTTCAAGGAAATCTTCCCTAATCGATTTAAGTCAAAATAATAAAATAATCTAAGTAATTTAGCAGTTGTTTGGGAAATAGGAATTCTATAAGGATCAATTTCAAAGCAACGATGACAAATGAATCCAGCTTCTCGAATTGAAAAGTGAAATGTTCCTTCTTTATTTCCACAATTAGTGCAGCAATCTAATTGTGGCTTCAATCCTAGCAACGGTAATATTTTTATTTCAAATATGCTCATTAAAATATCCGGGTCAACTTCTTCATTCAAATAATCAAGGGTCAGCTTATATAATTCAAATAAAAAAGGATTGCTTTCAAAGTTCTCCGTACTTTTATCAAGTAATTCTGATATGTAAGAGGCATAGGCTGTTAAAAAAATATCCTCACGGATAAACCGATGTGAAAAAATTGTTTCACCTTGCTGCAAACTTCCTAAACCAGTTGATTTTTGAAACAAAAACGTTCCATAAGTAAAAAGTTGGGTAATAGACGTAAGGCGACTATTCGGTTTTTTAGCGCCTCTCGCCATAACCCCAACTTTTCCAAGTTCTCTCGTATATATTGTTACAATTTTATTTGTTTCACCATAGTCCGTCGATCGAATGACGATACCTTCACATTTTTGAAGCAAATTCCCTCACCTTCCAAAGGCTTAGGCAAGATCAGGAAATTGGAAAATCCATTTCAGCTAGTTCATCCTCTTGAGAATCGGGTCCTTCTTCATTCTCCTTTTCTAATTCTTTAAAAAGAAGATACGTATCAATGCTACCTGTCTGAGAAAAAACCTTCCAGGTAAAATCCAACATAAAAACCCCACCTTTCAGTTGTTTAGACTAGCAAACAATAAATCCAATTTCATTACTATTATCTTGACCTGCATTTCATCATTTCATGTCAAACATTTTTTGCTAACAACATTTATGAATAATTCTTTATCCTCAATATTCATCTTCTCTAAATCCATAGTCTCGCAACTGTGATGCCTTGTTACGCCAGTCCTTTTGAACTTTTACCCATAGCTCTAAAAATACTTTTGAACCTAGAAGTGCTTCGATATCGACTCGCGCGCGTTTCCCTACTTCTTTTAGCATACTTCCTTGTTTTCCAATAATAATTCCTTTTTGTGAATCTCGTTCTACAATAATTGTAGCTGCAACATATATAGCCTTATTATTTTCCCTTCGTTCAAGCGAATCCATTACAACAGCAACAGAATGCGGTATCTCTTCTCTAGTCAAATGAAGTACTTTTTCACGAATTAATTCTGTTATGATAAATCTTTCTGGATGGTCTGTTACCTGATCATCTGGGTAATACTGTGGTCCTTCAGGTAATAATGATTCAATTTGTTTTAATAAAGTATCAACATTATTACCTTGTAATGCAGATATCGGAATAATTGCTTTAAAAGGATATAAATTTTTATATTCTTCGATAATTGGTAAAAGCTCATCTGGGTGAATTTGGTCAATTTTATTGATGATTAGAAAAACAGGCGTATTCGTCTGCTTCAATCGTTCAATAATAAATTCATCACCTCTACCATATCCTTCTTCCGCATTAATCATAAATAGTATAAGGTCAACCTCTTTTAATGTATTTTGGGCAACCTTCATCATAAAATCTCCAAGCTTATGCTTAGGTTTATGAATTCCTGGTGTATCGATAAATATCGTCTGTGAATTTTCAGTAGTATAAACACCTTGAATTTTATTACGTGTTGTTTGGGGTTTATCACTCATAATGGCTATCTTTTGACCAATAACTCTATTTATAAATGTAGATTTCCCTACATTTGGTCTTCCAATAATTGATACAAATCCTGATTTAAATCCTTGATTATTACTCATCTAAGTCCTCCGCTGAAAACGCTCCTGGTAGTAAATCTTCTACATTTAATTCCTGTATATCACCTTGTAAATTGGTTAGTATTACTTTCATATCTTTGGGACAAAGCTCTGATATAACTTGACGACAAGCACCACAAGGGGAAACAGGTCTTTTCGTATCTGCAATAACTGCTATTGCAACAAAGTCTTTGTCTCCTTCAGAAATGGCTTTAAACATCGCTGTGCGCTCAGCACAATTTGTCATGCTATATGATGCATTTTCTATATTACAACCTTTATAGACTTTTCCATCCTTTGTTAACAATGCCGCACCAACATTAAATTTAGAATAGGGAGTATAAGCCATATTACGTGCTTCTTTCGCTTCATTGATGAGATGTTCAATATTCACAACATTTCTTCTTCCTTTCTAAATTAACTATCCATTTCTTACTATTATTTTACCTAAACCAATCAGTAATTTCACGTTTTCTTCTAATTTGTTATTTAATTGTAAGAAATTTCGAAATTCACCATAATAAAACTGGATTTCACTAAAAAGGTAAATGTCCAAAAACAATAATTAATCCTATTATAACCGAAAGTATTGCATACACCAAAACCGCACCAGCTGCTGCATCCTTTGCAGCCTTTGCAAGAGGTCTTTTTTCTTTTGTAACCAAATCCACGACATGCTCTAAAGCTGTATTGATTAACTCAAGGGAAAGCATCCCACCGATTAAAAATAGTAAAATAACCCACTCAAGTTTTGTAAATGACAACAGTATACCGATAATAAACATCAATATTGATACAACAACATGTATTTGAAAATTACGCTCTGTTTTAAATGTCTGTACTATACCGGTCGAAGCAAACCAAAAGCTTTTGTAAAAACGCTTCCACTCAGAGTTCCGAGGTTCTTTTAAGTCCATAACTATTTAAAATTTCCTTTTGTTTAGTAAACATTACTTTCTCGTCTTCCTCAGTCATATGATCGTAACCTAATAAATGTAAAAATCCATGAACTGCAAGGAAGCCAAGTTCTCTTAAAAAGGTATGTCCATATTCTTCAGCCTGTTCTTTTGCCCGTTGGATAGAAATAATAATGTCCCCCAATACTGGTGGTTGCTCTATACCAATGATTTCAATTTCTCCCTCTCCCATTTCTTCAAGAGCAAATGAAATAACATCGGTAGGCTGGTCCTTATCTCGATATTCACGGTTTACTTCTTGTATACGTTCATTCGTTACAAACGTGACTGAAATTTCAGCATCTTGGGCCACTTCCTCGATGTCAGCAGCATATTGTAATAAATCCTCTATTGTTTTAAGCTGTTCTTCGACTAATTCGTTCGTTTCATCAATTAAATCGATGATTAATCTCATGATTGTTTCACCTTCTGCTTTTTCGTTAATTCCGGGTATTCAATTCTTGAATGAAATATCCCTTTAAGTGATTCACAAAATGACTTCGCAATAATATCTAATTCTTTTAACGTTAAATCACATTCATCGAGCTGATGATCTTGAAGTCGATCAGCAATAATCGAACGGACTAATTTTTCAATTTTATCCGGAGTTGGATTTGACATTGATCGAACAGCTGCTTCAACACTATCAGCAATTGAGATGATGGCGATTTCCTTCGTTTGTGGTTTTGGGCCTGGATATCGAAATTCTTCCTCATAAATTGAATCATTTGTTTGTTTTGCCTGATGATAAAAATATTTTAACAGAGAGGTACCATGATGCTGTTCTGCAATATCAATAAATTCCTTAGGCATTTTATGTTTTTTTAGCATGTCCACACCATCTGTCACATGTGCAATAATAATATTTTTACTTAACTGTGGTGACAGCTTATTATGCGGATTTTCAATATTCATTTGGTTTTCAATAAAATACTGTGGCCGCTTTGTCTTACCGATATCATGATAATAAGCACCAACTCTTGCTAATAACCCATCCGCACCTATTGCTTCACAAGCAGATTCACTTAAATTTGCAACCATTACACTATGGTGATACGTTCCAGGAGTTTCCGTTAAAATCTTCCTTAATAATGGGTGATTCGGATTCGACAGCTCAATTAATTTCATTGTTGATAATATACCAAATCCGGTTTCAAAAAATGGCATAAAGCCTATTGTTAACACAGATGCCACCAACCCAGAAACACATGCCATAATAAAGTAAGTTCCAATTTCAACATTTGTATAGCTTCCATTTCGGATCAGCATAATCGCAAGAAGGACTAAACAATTCATTACTGAAACAAATAAACCAGCTTGTAAGATTTTTGACCGGAGATTGTGGTCACCTAAAAATAATATACCTACTAGGCAAGCAAATAAGTAATAAACTCCAACTGAAAAATTAAAGCTCCCTGTAACTCCTTCATTAAAAATGATACTGCCGCATATTGCAAAAATCATTGATGTTAAAAAGGCTATTCTCTCATTAAGCAATAGTTTTACAAGCATAGCACCCATTGCAACCGGTACAATATAACCGATATGGTTATAATCGATTTTCTGAAATAAACTTAAAATTTTCATTAATAAAAGGGTAATTGTAAAAATAAAACAATATAGAAGCAAGGAATTGTTTTTAATTTTATAATCCTTTTTTTCAAAAAAGTAAATGATACCTGCTATTATTAATAAAACGAGAATACTTAACCCTATGAAAGGTTTGTAAGATATCTGGTCATCAAGTAAGCCAACCAAGCCTAATTTGCGATATACTTCCCGACTAATAAGTTCGCCCTCATCTACAATGATTTGACCTTGTTTAATTTGTACTTCCTTAACTTCTTCTGATGCCTGTTGCCTTTTCTGATTAGTAGCATCCAAATCAAGGAAGTAATTCTGTGCTATAGCAAATCTTGCAAGCGTTATTGCAGATTGAAGTACATCTTTTTTTAAAGAGTAGGACTTTAATTCCTCCTCCACCTGATTCTTTGCTTCAGTTAACTGGACGATAGGTATTTCCTTGCTCATAGCATTATTTACTGCAGTAACTACGGCATTCTTAGCTAGTGTTACATCCTCATCTGACGCACTCATCAATGGCAAGAAAGTTTCTTTAGGAATTTTTTCATTGATCGTATCCGTTAATTTTTCTTTTACCAGGCGGTTAACTTTTTCCTCTGGAGTAAGAGTGGCTTCCTCATTATCAGACGTTTCAGTGTTGGCGCCTTCTTTTCTTACCTCGATAATTGCATCAAAAATCGATGAAATAAGATTTACTTGATCTTCAGAAATATCTTTATCTAAAACGTATTGATCCTCAACAGAGTCATATGCCTCCTTCTTTTTCCTTTCTGTTTCTTCTTTATCAACAACGGTCGTTGGTGCATAAATTGTTTCTTTTGAAGGTGTAAAAGGTTCAATATCGAGAGTTTCAGGTTTTACATTGCTAAACAGTGCAGCATAAATGATAATAGCTAGTACGACATATATCATAGCATGTAAAAATTTATGATTTTTAAACTTCTCTAATACATTTGTTTTTTTATTATTTTTCTTTTTCTTCTCTTTTTTCAAGGAAAGACACCACCTTATCTACAAATAAAGCTCCATATTATCATCATTCAATATTCGTTTCTTGTCCATTATTTCCTTTTATCAGTCATTGTTCAACTCTTAAAATCATTTTACAATTAAAATCATGACTTTTTAACCCCTTTTTTATGGGTGACACAATATCGTGTTTTTTTTAAAAGAATAACAGAAAAGTGACCCGAATTATCGGTTCGGGTCACTTGCTTTCATTTGAATTTTCATATGCAGCAATTATTTTTGCAACGAGCGGGTGTCGAACTACATCTGATTGCTCTAAAGTAATAAACGATAGTCCTTGAACATTTGAAAGGGTATTTTCTGCTACCGCCAAGCCAGAATTTACTCCCTTTGGTAAATCTACTTGAGTAATATCGCCTGTTATCACCATTTTAGATCCAAATCCTAATCTTGTTAAAAACATTTTCATTTGAGCTGGTGTTGTATTTTGCGCTTCATCTAAAATGACAAATGCATCGTCCAATGTTCTACCACGCATATATGCTAAGGGGGCAATTTCAATTGTTCCCCGCTCGATTAACCTTTGAGTATGTTCCATCCCTAATACATCATGCAAGGCGTCATAGAGGGGTCTTAAGTAAGGATCTACCTTTTCTTTTAAATCCCCTGGTAAGAAACCAAGACTCTCCCCTGCTTCTACAGCTGGCCGAGTTAAAATAATTCTTTTAATACTCCCATTTTTTAATGCATTAACAGCCATTACAACGGCTAAATAAGTCTTACCAGTTCCAGCTGGACCAATTCCAAAAACTAAATCGTTTTTCTGAATTGCAGCAATATAATGCCGTTGTCCTAGAGTTTTAACTCTTATTGATTTCCCTTTAGCTGTTTTTGATATTTCCTGTACATATAATTGTTCAAACTGTTCTAACTGCTGTTCTTTCGCCATAGTGATTGCGTAAAGAACATCTCTCTCACTAATATTTATTCCTCTACGAATAATTAGCAGTAGCGATTTTAGTAGTTCATCCACTAAATTAACATTTTCCGACTCTCCGGAAACAAATACTGCTTCACCACGCGTAACGATGGAGACATTTAGTTCATCTTCAATTCGTTTAAGATGAACATCATGATTACCAAATAAAGCAACTGCTTCATTTGGATTTTCTAACTGCTGGTTTAATGTCACTAATTCTTCTGGCATTCTTTAATCTCCCTGAACAATTGGTGTAGTTTTTACGATATTTTCTAACACTTGGTAAAGAACGGTTAATTTAACTTTACCATTCTCTGTACTCTCGTGCAAAATTTTTTCTCCAATTACTTGTTCTTTTTTATCTAAGTTTTTTTCAATATCCTTTTTGCCCCGATCTAAAGCAGCCTCTTTTGCTTGTTCTACCGAATAATCTCTAGACACTTCTTCCTTTTCGCGATAGATATCTTTTGAATAGGCTATTGGCAAGGTGAAATTTAAAAACTTTAAATATCTAACATCATCTTCAACTTCATACTCTCCAAATTCCGGATTACCAAAACCCCAAACAGGGATGTTAAGTGATCCTACTTTAATATGATGCTTAACTTTATTTTCACCAGTAAAAACTTGAAACGATGTCTTTAATGGAATTGTAATCGTTGATTTGTACCAGGTTTCTCCGAAAATTTCCGCTTTAGCAGCAACTTGCTTCTGTTCATCCTCTTTCCCTATCAATCCAGACACTAATATTTGTCCTTTTTTCACATGCTCATGTAAAGTTGTCATTGGCTGTCCTTGTTCAACAAACATTTTAGCAATAGTTGCTTCCTTTTCAGCAATTATATGTCTCGGACTTACCTTTTCTGTTTCTTCTGGTTGATTCTTTTCTACAACCTTTAAATGGTATGTGGTTCCAGTAAGTTCTACCCCAACCCATGTAATTTGATTAATATTATCTGTTAAAGATTTTTGAATTTCATCTGGATTATCAACGAAAAATTGAAATTTACCAGTTTTTACTCCAATACGAGAAAGTTCTTTTTTGATTAAATGTTCCGTTTCTGGAGATGCCCCTTCAATTTTTATCCCCCAAATCATATTTGATAAAGCGAAAATAACAAGTAAAAAAGCAAGTAATCCTATTACAAAGCCACTATTACGATATGTCTTTCTTAAAAAAAATGGCATTCCAATTCGCCGCTCAAATTTACATGAGCACTCATGGTTTCTTACAACCTTTCTTAAGGCATGTACATCTTTAAGGCTAACAAAAAAGCTCATTGTTTCTTTGCTCGTTCTTTTCACTTTCCACACAACAATTTTTTCCCGTACACATTCATTTAAGAACCGCTCTGTTCCCCTACCACTAATACTAACTTTAATTATACCGTATAAATAACTCGTCCATTGATTTCTCATCCTTCTCCCCCTACCTTACTCATTTATATGTAAATAGATCTGCTGTGCATTATTTAGAAAACACAGCAGACGAAACTGTGATTTTTAATTTCTGAGGATATCATTACTCATGGATATCATTACTCATTTAAAAATAGAACTTGATTTATTTTTCCTTCTAGAAGGATTTCTTCCGGTAAAATTGTTTTTATGACAAAAGCTTCACCTTTAATTAATAATTGTCCTTGTTTTAATAAAAGTCGAAGCTCTGTATCGGTAAAAGCAAGGAGTCCGCGATGATTTTCTATGTATATATGAAGCTGTCCTACCATCGTAATTCTAGGAAGATCCATCATGACGTCGGGAGGAAGGTCAATTGTATTTGTTATCCATTTTGTTAGCTGTTGTCGCCATTTTTTCGCCAAAAAAAAGACCCCCTTTCATCTCATATGTATGAGAGAAAGTAGAGTCTTATAACATGATTATGATGAGAAGTTAAGAATGTCGTTTATTTCTTGTATAATGAGGTTTTTTTGACCTTGGTGGCCCTAATATTTCACTCCATATTACACCTTGTATTGCATTTCTGCGGTCTACTTTTAATCGATTATCTTTAACTGGGGAATTATTTTGCTTCACTCGCTTATTTGATTGTTCCCGAACTTTTTGCGCAGCGTTTTTGTTTTTTTGATAGTTCCCAACTTCTGCTTTTTGCATTTTTTCATATGCCTGCATTACAGTTTGTTTAGTTATTGATTTTTCTCTTTTTTCTTTAGGGCGTTCAACGGTTGTCATAACTGGCTTTGGTAGCTTTTGCTTCGGTTTATTGTTAGTCTGTTCCTTTTTCTTATTAGAATCTTCATCTTTTGAAAAAAATAGCTTCGTAATCAAACCTACTATTATTGCCCAAACTAAAGGATTTGTAAAAATCTCAAACAAATCCATACGAGATCCCTCCTTTTTATGAAGGATTTTGAGCCGAAAATACATTTTCCATGTCATTCGGTACTTCCATCATCATTTAACACGTTTTTTGCAGTCTATAAGTGTTTACTTTCAATTAAGCCAATTTTCCTTACCTGTACAACAACCTTAAGATTTAGTTACATTACTAAGCTTTACTTTTTAATACTCATTATTATCATTATGGTCTAGATTAGTTTTTCCGATAGAATCTCTCATATCAGTGTCAGCAGATATATTTTTAAAATTCATATAATCCATAACACCTATATTTCCTGAACGTAACGCCTCAGCCATTGCTAAAGGTACTTTTGCTTCTGCTTCAACTACCTTTGCCTTCATTTCCTGTACTCTCGCTAACATTTCTTGCTCTTGCGCAACAGCCATTGCTCTTCGTTCTTCCGCTTTAGCTTGCGCAATCTTTTTATCCGCTTCAGCTTGCTCAGTCTGAAGCTCAGCTCCAATGTTTTTACCGATGTCTACATCTGCGATATCAATGGACAAAATTTCGAATGCTGTTCCTGAATCTAGTCCTTTTCCTAAAACAGTTTGTGAAATCATATCTGGGTTTTCCAGAACTTTTTTATGATCCGTTTGCGATCCTATCGTTGAAACAATCCCTTCACCAACACGAGCAAGAATTGTTTCTTCTCCGGCTCCCCCGACTAAGCGTTCAATATTTGCTCTTACAGTAATTCTTGCTTTAGCCTTAACTTCAATCCCATCCATTGCAACACCAGCGATAAAAGGTGTTTCAATTACTTTTGGATTTACACTCATCTGTACAGCCTCTAATACATCACGGCCAGCAAGATCAATTGCAGCACAACGTTCAAAGGTTAACTCAATATTTGCACGTTCTGCAGCGATAAGCGCATTTACGACGCGATCAACGTTACCTCCAGCTAAGTAATGACTCTCTAATTGATTTGTCGTTACACTTAAGCCAGCTTTATGTGCTTTGATAAGGGGATTTACAACCCTACTTGGAATAACTCTTCGCAGCCTCATTCCAATTAATGTAAAAATGCTAATTCTCACACCAGCTGCTAATGCAGAAATCCACAGTGCAATTGGTACAAATGTAAAAAATACACTTAATACAATAATTCCGAGGATAATTAATCCTATTGGTAAAATTAACGATGCTTCCATTATGAACCTCCAACTTGTTTTTATTTTCTTCCAATGTTAAATTTCTCTTACAACGATACGCGAGCCTTCAACTTTCACTACCTTAATCTTTTGCCCTTTTTCTATATAAGTCCCTTCTGATACAACATCTAATCGTTCATCTAAAATGCGAGCTGTACCAGACGGTCTTAATATCGTCAATGCAGTACCTTCTTTTCCAATTAAATCAATTCTTGACTTATTTGAGACATAGCCATTTTCAGTATTTGTAGAGTCACGCAAGATAAATTTATTAAACAGTTTCATACGCTTTCCAAACACCTTTACTAATAAAATAGATGCTACGATTGCAATTACAAAAGCAATCAATAATGAAATTGTCATATTCATAACATTTCCTGAAGCAATATAAAGGCTTGCAACAATACCTGCTAATCCTAATACACCTAGTATACCACCAGGAACAAAAAATTCTGCAACGATAAAAGCAATCCCTAATACGAAAAAGACAATTGCCTCCATTCCAGCTAATCCTGCTACATAGTGACCATAAAAAAATAACAGTAAAGAAGTTAAACCTGTGATCCCTGGTAATCCAAACCCTGGTGAATATAATTCTGCAACTAAACCTAGGCTTCCGATCGATAATAATATCGGTACAACTACTGGGTTAGTTAAAAATCGAGCGATCTTAACAGCTAACCCCTCATCTGCATAAGTAATTGCATCAGTTGATAATTTCTTTTTCTCCAAAAGTTCATGGATATTTTCGACAGTTCCTTCAGAATAACCAACATCTTTAGCTTGTTTAGTCTCAAGTGTTAGTAAATCCCCTTTTGCTGCACCATATTCAGGTAAATCAATTTCCTTATCTACCATTGCTAAAGCAAACTTAGGGTCTCTGCCGTTATGTTCCGCGGCTTCCTTCATCTCAGCCAACCATAATGATTGTGATTTATCATCTGCCGCATTACCATCGCCAGTAATTATCGCAGCAGAACCGATCTTACTCCCAGGAGCCATATAAATGTCATCTGCATTTAAGGCAATATATGCCCCCGCTGAGATAGCCCTTTTATTAATAAAAGCAGTTATCGGTATATCACTAGCCCGGAGTGAATCTGCTATTTCTAATGCTGCGTCAACCTCCCCACCTAATGTATCTATTTCTAATACAATATGGTTTACATTGTTTGATTTTGCCTCAGAAATTCCTTTTTTAATATAATGTGACAATCCTTTTTCTACAGTACCTTCTAGTTTAATGACAAATACTCCATTTCCAGTATCAGCCTTTATGATAGATTGTGAACTATTGAAAAGAGCAAGAATAATTGCAAAAGTAAATAAAAACTGATAAAAGGGTTTTCTCAACTAATTTCTCCCTCCTTCCTCCTTTGACTTATGTAATATGTAATACGTTTATAAATAAGGATAGTTTCATTTTTTTATAAAAAAGGATACTTTGTGAAAATTTCCATTAGATTATAAAATAAAAAACACCTTGCATAGCAAGGTGTTTTATTATTTTATGATAGCTGTTTTAACACAAGTTTATTAACAAGACTTCCGTCTGCTTTTCCCTTCACCTTGGGCATAAGTGCTCCCATAACTTTCCCCATATCTGCTTTAGAAGTAGCATTTACTTCTACAATTGTTTGTTTAACAATTTCCGATACTTCTTCTTCAGAAAGCTGTTCAGGCATATAATCGACTAAAATATCGATTTCCGCTTGTGTTTTTTCAACTAAGTCCAAACGATCAGCATTTTTAAATTCCTGGAGGGAGTCTTTACGTTGTTTTAATTCGCGAGAAAGAACTGTCAATTCATCTTCTTCCGACAATTCATTTTTGCCAAGTTTTATTGCTTCATTTTGCAACGCAGCCTTGACCATTCGAATGACAATTAACTTGTCTTTTTCTTTATTTTTCATCGCTTGTTTCATATCTTGATTCAATTGCTCAAGAAGACTCATAAGTACACCCTCTTTTAGAATTTGCGCTTTCTAGCTGCTTCAGACTTTTTCTTACGCTTTACGCTAGGCTTTTCATAGAATTCGCGCTTTCTTGCTTCTTGTATTGTACCACTTTTAGATACAGTACGTTTGAAACGACGAAGAGCATCTTCAAGCGACTCGTTTTTACGAACGACCGTTTTTGACATTCTCTTTCCCTCCCTCCGAATACAACCAATCGACATCTTTAAATAAAACATGTCTTAAAAGATAACATGTACTTTGCAATTATAATATAATGAATTATTAAGGTCAACTCATATAGTAAAAAGATCCGTGTTAAATGTTGTTTATTTTATATAATATATACTATTGCTCCGAATTTAACTGTTTGTATCGATATTTTTCGCTTTATTTACCTTATTAATAATCTGAATTTGACGTTTCACCTTTTACAATCGATACCCCTGAACTAGCACCTATTCTAGTAGCCCCTGCTTTAATCATTGCTTCGGCACCAGCCGTATCTCTAACTCCTCCAGAAGCTTTTACACCAATTCCTTCTCCAACGATTCTGCGCATTAGACTGATATCTTCTGTTGTCGCACCACCGGTAGAAAATCCTGTAGATGTTTTTACAAAATCTGCGCCTGCCTTTACTGCAAGTTGACAGGCACGTATTTTTTCTTCTTCTGTTAACAAGCTTGTTTCTATAATTACCTTTGTTAGTGCTTTTCCTCTTGCTGCATCAACTACAGCTTTAATATCACGTTCCACTAAGTCATCATTTTTATCCTTTAGAGCACCGATATTAATAACCATATCAACTTCTGTTGCACCCTTTTCAATAGCATCCTTTGTTTCAAAAGCCTTTGTTTCAGTAGTAGATGCTCCTAATGGGAAGCCGATTACCGTACAAACCTTTACGTCACTCCCATGAAGTAATTCAGCAGCTTTCTTTACCCAAGTTGGGTTAACACATACAGATGCAAAATGATATTCTTTTGCTTCCTCACAAAGCTGCTTAATTGCAGCGGCAGTTGTATCAGCTTTTAGCGCAGTGTGATCAATCATATTTGCTATATTTACCATATGTATATCTCCTTTCATTTGTTAAGATGTCTGACTTCTAACATCTTATCATTAATGAATACGAAATCCAAGGTACTCCACATAAATAAAGGACTGATGATTAATATCACCAATCCTTTATATACACTTATGAAGATAAACGAACCTGAGATAATGTATCAAATGAATCATCAACAACTCTAACAAATTGTCCTTCATTATATGGATATCCAGCTTTTGAAATTTTCACTTTCACTATTTTTCCAATCATTTCCTCAGTCGCTTGGAAAACAACTTTTAAATAATTATCTGTATACCCTACAAATAAATCATCATTTTCTTCCTCTTTATAACGTTCCTCTGGAATTACTTCCAATACTTCATCTTCAAATTTAGAAGCATATTCTTTAGCTAGTTGGTCAGATAATTGGATGAGTTGATGTACACGATCATTTTTAATTTCTTCGTCAACCTGATCATCCATTCTTGCCGCAGGAGTACCTGTACGTTTGGAATATGGGAAAACATGTAGCTCTGAAAATTTATGTTTTTGAATAAAATTATACGTTTCCATAAATTCCTCTTCAGTCTCACCAGGAAAGCCAACAATGACATCAGAAGTAATTGCTAATCCAGGTAATGCCTCTTTTAGGCGTTCAATTCTTTCCGCAAAAAATTCCATTGTATATTTTCTGCGCATTCGTTTTAACACTGTATCAGATCCTGATTGAATTGGAATATGAAGGTGTCTAACCACTTTTTTAGAATTCTTTAATACTTCAATGACCTCATCAGAAATTTGGCTAGCTTCAATTGAAGAAATACGTATCCGTTTTAAGCCATCCACTTGCTCTTCTAAGTCACGTAAAAGCATTGCCAGGTTATAATCCTTTAAATCTTCCCCATATCCACCAGTATGAATTCCTGTCAATACAATTTCTTTATAACCAGCTTGTACTAATTGTTTTGCTTGTGAAACAACTTCCTTCGGATCTCTTGAACGCATTAAACCACGAGCCCAAGGAATAATGCAAAACGTACAAAAATTGTTACAACCCTCTTGAATTTTTAACGAAGCTCTTGTACGGTCTGTGAAATCAGGAACATCAAGCTCTTCGTATACTCTTGTTTTCATGATGTTTCGCACGCCATTTATTGGTTGGCGTTCCTGTTTATATTGCTCAATATATTCCAACATTTTCACACGATCTTGGGTACCAACAACTATGTCTACTCCTGGAATTGCCATAATTTCCGCAGGAGATGTTTGAGCGTAACAACCTGTTACACAAATAACACCATCTGGGTTTTTCCGGATCGCTCTACGGATAACTTGACGACTTTTCTTATCACCTGTATTTGTAACAGTACAAGTATTAATTACATACACATCAGCAATTCGTTCAAAATCCGTTCTTTCATAGCCTGCTTCTTTAAACAATTGCCATATAGCTTCTGTTTCATAATGATTTACCTTACACCCTAAAGTATGGAATGCAACTGTAGGCATGTTCTCACCTCGATAGTTCGAAATAATAAGAAACAGCTGATAATAAATATAAAGGGGCTGTTTCAGTTCTTAAAATTCTAGGTCCAAAGCTACAGGTTACAAAACCTATCTCTTCAAGACTTGCTACTTCCTTTTCCGTTAATCCACCTTCTGGACCAAATACAGCAATTAATGATCCACCTTCTTCTAAAGCAGAAAGCGATTTAGCAAGATTCTTGCTTTCACCTTGTTTAGCTGTTTCTTCGTATGCAACGATTTTTACATCGTAGTTTTTAGAGATCTCTAATAATCGATTAAATTGCAAAGGATCAGAAACATTTGGTACCTTATTCCGATATGATTGTTCTGACGCTTCCTTTGCTATCTTTTGCCAACGTTCAAGCTTTTTTTGAACCTTTTTATCTTCAATTTTCACAATAGAACGGGCAGCATTAAAAGGGATAAAGGAAGAAGCACCTAATTCGGTGCCCTTTTGGATAATCCATTCAAGCTTATCCCCTTTAGGCAACCCGCTCGCAATGGAAATAGAAACAGGTAACTCACGATTAACTGTCATCCATTCTAATATAAAACAGTTCACTTGATCACTGGTAATTTCAGCAATTTCACATAGAGCTTCATATCCATCTTTTGTACAACATACAATTTTATTCCCCGGTGTCATACGAAGGACACGTGAAATATGATGTACGTCATCACCAGTTATTTGAATATTAGAGGTTATTTCTGATTTGTTATTATTTATAAAATATCTTTGCATGACATTCACCTTAAATAGAAAAAACTATTTTTTCTTTGCAATAAACGCTACCCAATCTTCCATGACCATTGTTTCCTCGATAATAAAACCTGCTTTCATCAACGCATCCTTTACTTCTTGCTTTTTATTTTGAATAATACCAGAAGTAATAAAAGTTCCGTTTACTTTTAGTGTTTCATAAGCTTTATCAATAAACCTAACAATAATTTCGGCAAGAATATTAGATACGATTAAATCAACCGGTCCCTCGATACCGTCTAACAAATTATTTTGTGAAACAGTTACTACATTTTGTACTTTGTTTAACTTGCAATTTAAACGCGCACTTTCAACAGCGACCTGGTCTAAATCAAGTGCTACTACCTGTTTAGCACCAAGTAACCCAGCTGCAATGCTTAATACACCAGAGCCTGTTCCAACATCAATGACTTTATCACCTTTTTTAACTGTATCCTCTAATGCTTGAATACATAGTACTGTTGTCGGATGTGTCCCCGTGCCAAATGCCATTCCTGGATCAAGTTCGATAATAAGCTCGTCTGAACTAACCGGTTCATAAATTTCCCATGTCGGAACGATTGTGAATTTTTCTGAAATCTTCACTGGATGGTAATATTTTTTCCAAGCAGTTGCCCATTCCTCTTCATTTACCTCACTAATGGTTACATGATTTCGACCTAAATCAATATCATATATTAACAAGTTATTGATGGAAGCTTTAATCGCTTCAACCGTCTCTCCTAAGAAGCTGTTTACTGGTAAGTAAGCTTTGATAATTACCCCTTCTTCGGGATAATCAGTTGGATTTAGTTGGTAGATTTCTCCGAGTTCTGTACTTCGCTCTTTGAATAAATCAGCAATATCCTCAATTACGACACCACTAGCTCCTGCCTCATGTAAAATATTTGAAATGGGTTCTACCGCTTCTTGTGTTGTATGGATACTAAATTCTGACCACTTCATATCTACCAACTCTCCAATCCTTATCTAATAATATTCTTATTCACCTTTAAAAGCTCGCTTTACTTTATCGAAAAAGCTTTCTTCATGTTCATCAGGCTTTGAGCCACTTATTTCAGCAAATTCACGTAATAAATCCTTTTGTTTCTCGGTTAGGTTTGTCGGTGTTAATACTCGTAAAATGACGTATTGATCACCCTGTCCATATCCACGAACATTCGGAACACCTTTTCCTGATAAGCGGAATTTCTTTCCAGTTTGCGTTCCAGAAGGCACTTTTAGTTTAACTTTCCCATGTAGTGTAGGAACTTCAATTTCATCACCTAAAGCTGCCTGTGCAAACGTTAATGGCATTTCACAGTAAATATCGTCTCCATCTCTTTCAAAGAACTCATGCTCTTTCACATGGAATACGACATATAAATCACCTGGAGGTCCACCATTTACACCTGGTTCACCTTGTCCAGATACACGCAATTGTTGTCCATCGTCAACACCAGCAGGTATTTTCACTTGGATTTTTTTGCGTTTTTTCACTTTACCAGTACCACGGCATGTTCCACATTTATGCTTAATGATTTTACCTGTACCTTCACAGTGATGACAAACTCGTCGATTTACTATTCGTCCAAAAGGAGTATTTTGTTCAACATTTAATTGACCACTTCCGCCACAATGTGAACAGGTTTCAGGTTTTGTGCCTTTTTGAGCTCCTGATCCATGACATGTCTCACATGTTTCTTCCTTCGGTATTTCAATAGTCGTTTCTTTACCAAATACAGCCTCTTCAAAATTGAGAGTCATCGTATATTGTAAATCTGCACCTTGCCGAGGTGCATTTGGGTCACGTCGTCTTGTTCCACCGCCAAAGATTGAGCTGAATATATCTTCAAAGCCAAAACCATCTCCACCAAAGCCAGCACCGCCACCAAAGCCTTGATTTGGATCTGTATGACCGAATTGATCATAGTGGGCTTTCTTTTGGTCATCACTTAATGTTTCATAAGCTTCTTTAATTTCCTTAAATTTATCAGCAGCATCTGCTTCTTTATTTATATCAGGATGGTATTGTTTTGATAATTTACGATAAGCTTTTTTTATCTCATCTTTTGACGCGTTCTTACTTAACCCAAGTACCTCATAGTAATCACGCTTGCTCATAATTTCTCACTCCCGATTTTCTCACATAAGGTAAATTGTATCACTCTCATTGGTCTATTAGCAACTAATTGTTGTTAAGGTATCTCTATTTGTACGTCATTTCCTTGAAAAAATCACATTAAAAAAGTCAAAGCCAAGACAAGCCTGACTTTGACTTTTTAACAAGAACAATTATTTATTATCCTCATCTTTTACTTCTTCAAATTCAGCATCGACTACATCGTCATTTGCTTTTCCGCCTGCAGCTTCTCCACCTTGTCCTGCTTGTGCTTGTTTAGCTGCTTCTTCATATAATTTAACAGAAAGCTCTTGTACAATCGTTTGAAGTTCTTCCTTCTTAGCTTTGATTTCATCTAAATCATTTTTTTCAATCGCAGCTTTTAAAGCGTCTTTCGCTTCGTTAGCTTTTGTTACTTGTTCTTCATCTACTTTTCCTTCAAGGTCTTTTAATGTTTTTTCAGTTGTAAACACTAATTGATCTGCCTCGTTACGAAGCTCAACTTCTTCTTTACGCTTTTTATCAGCATCTGCATTTTCTTCTGCTTCTCTTACCATACGATCGATTTCTTCGTCTGATAAGCCAGTAGATGATTTAATAGTAATTTGTTGTTCTTTATTTGTTCCTAAATCTTTTGCACGGACATTTACGATACCGTTTTTATCAATATCAAATGATACTTCTATTTGTGGTACTCCACGTGGAGCTGGTGGTATATCTGTCAATTGGAAGCGACCTAAAGTTTTGTTGTCTGCTGCCATTTGACGCTCACCTTGTAATACATGAATATCTACAGCAGTTTGGTTATCAGCTGCAGTTGAGAATACTTGTGATTTACTTGTTGGAATTGTAGTATTACGGTCAATTAATTTTGTAAACACGCCACCCATTGTTTCAATCCCTAATGAAAGTGGTGTTACGTCAAGTAATACAACATCCTTAACATCACCTGTGATAACCCCACCTTGGATAGATGCACCAAGTGCAACGACTTCATCAGGGTTAACACCTTTATGTGGCTCTTTTCCAAGCGCTTTTTTAATTGCTTCTTGAACAGCAGGGATACGAGTAGAACCACCTACAAGAATCACTTTATCAATTTCACTTGCTGTTAAATCAGCATCACTTAACGCTTGACGTACAGGTCCCATTGTTCTTTCAACAAGATCTGATGAAAGCTCATCAAATTTTGCACGAGTCAATGTAACTTCTAAATGAAGTGGACCTGCCTCTCCAGCAGTGATAAATGGTAATGAAATTTGTGTGGAAGTAACTCCTGATAAATCTTTTTTCGCCTTTTCTGCTGCATCTTTTAGACGTTGAAGAGCCATTTTATCTTTTGAAAGATCAATGCCATTCTCTTTTTTGAATTCTGAAACTAAATAATCAATAATCACTTGGTCAAAGTCATCCCCACCTAGACGATTATCACCTGCTGTAGAACGAACTTCAAATACACCGTCACCTAATTCAAGTACAGATACGTCAAATGTACCTCCACCTAAGTCATAAACTAAAATTGTTTGGTCTTCATCTGTTTTATCTAAACCATATGCTAACGCTGCAGCTGTTGGTTCATTAATAATACGCTCTACTTCTAAACCAGCAATTTTACCAGCGTCTTTTGTTGCTTGACGTTCAGCATCATTAAAGTATGCTGGTACTGTAATAACAGCTTTTGTAACAGGTTCTCCTAAATATTCCTCAGCATATGATTTTAAATGTTGAAGAATAATTGCAGAAATTTCTTGTGGTGTATAGTTTTTACCTTCAATTTCCTCTTTGTAGTCAGTTCCCATATGACGTTTAATAGAAATGATTGTATTAGGGTTAGTAATTGCTTGACGTTTAGCAACTTCACCAACTTGACGTTCCCCATTTTTAAATGCAACAACTGAAGGCGTTGTACGGTTTCCTTCTGGATTTGGAATAACTTTTGGTTCTCCGCCTTCTAAAACTGCGACACATGAGTTTGTTGTACCTAAGTCGATACCGATAATTTTACTCATTTGAAATGAACCTCCTAAAGTATGTAATGTGATAATTTTTATTGATTTACCTTTACCATTGCTGGTCGAATCACTCGGTCTTTTAGCTTATAACCCTTTTGTAATTCTTCAATGACTGTATTGGATTCGAAGTTTTCATCTTCTACTTGCATTACTGCTTGATGGATGTGCGGATCAAATTGTTCTCCAACAGATCTGATTGCTTCCACTCCCTCATTTTGCAATGCCTGAATTAGCTGGTTATAAACCATATTCATTCCTTGTAGCAATGATTTTGTTTGGTCATTATCTACTTCTATTTGTAATGCTCTTTCAAAATTATCCAGAGCAGGAATAATCTCAGATACTAAACTTTGAGCGCGGTATTTTTGTGCAGCCTCTTGATCAAGTCGAGTTCGTCTTCTAAAATTATCAAAATCAGCTTGTGCACGTAATACCTTGTTTTCAGCCTCTTCTAATTTTGCTTCAAGTTCAGCAATTCTTTGTTCTGCATCATTACCAGATTCAGATGCTTCTTCAGTTTCAGTAGTCGTATCAGTATTAACTGTTTCACCTTCCACTTCAACCTCTTCTGCATTTAGTTCTTCAATTACTTCTTCTTGTTCTGCAATATTTTTTTCATTTGACACAATTGTTCACCTCCTTAAAGGATTTTGATATTTTTTTCATTGTTGTTGCTTGCTAAAAACTACAACATTCAACGAAAAAGAATCTTTATACTCATTAAACAAAGATATCGTTTGTTTGGGATAGAATTTATCTATCCCATCTTCCCCATAATAACCAACGTTATGAGCCATGATACAAATCTGTTAATGTTTTCGACAAATCATGTGCCATGTGATTTAACAAGCTTATAACTCGTGAATATTCCATCCTTGTTGGACCTAATACAGCTATTGTACCTAATTGATTATCACCAAGCGAATAAGTTGCAGTAATTAAACTACAATTTTCCATTGCTATATTATCATTTTCCTTGCCAATTTTAATCGATATTCCTGTTTTATTCGATTGTAAAAGGCCATATAATTCTTTTTCTTGCTCAATCATTGTAAGTAACGAACGAATTCTATTGATATCGGAAAATTCAGGCTGGCTTAACATATTCGTTTTACCGCCAAAGTAAATTTTTTCACTTGGATTGACCTTTAGAGTACCCGCCATAATTTTTAACATCATATCATAATTTTTAATGTGATCCTTTAATACAGAGACAACCTCTTTATAAATCTTGTCTTGCAGTTCAACTAACGGTACCCCAGTTAGCCGTTCATTAAGAATATTGACCATTTTTTCAATATCTGAAGGATCAAGTGTTCCTGGAAAGCTAATAGTCCGATTTTCTACATGACCTGTATTTGTTACAATAATCGCTACTGCTGTGTCGTTATTAATTGGGACAATTTGAATTCTTTTCAAACGATTTTCTTTCACTTTTGGCCCAAGGACGATCGAAGTATAATTCGTTAATTCCGATAATATTTGAGCTGATTTTTGAACAACTTTTTCAAGTTCAAATATTTTTTCTGCATAGATTGATTTTATTTGGTTTACTTCTGTTTTTGTCAGCCGTTGCGGTGACAACAGATGATCAACATAATAACGATAGCCCTTTTCCGAAGGGACACGCCCTGAAGAGCTATGTGTTTTCTCAATAAATCCCAAATCTTCTAAATCAGCCATATCGTTTCTAATTGTAGCCGAACTAAAAGTAATTTCATTTTTTTTCGCTAATGTTCTCGAACCAACAGGCTGAGCTGAGTGAATAAAATCATCAATAATTACTTGTAGAATCAACAATTGGCGATCTGTAAGCAACTATCATCACCTCTGTTAGCACTCTATGTGTGCGAGTGCTAAATATATATAAAAAGTTATCAAAACCTAAATAAATTGTCAATTATTAAATCGTTGCATCCTAAAGAAAGGCTATCTAGAATATCTTCCGAGAATTAATAGTAGTAATACTACATTCAACATCGTAACAAGATTATATCTCTATGTCTAACAAGCTTATAAAAAATAACCTTTAAGAAAGTGACAAAAATTCTTGAAAAACCTCATTCCCTAAAAGCTTTCCATTATGTGTAAGCTTAACGGCATTTTCTTCGTTTGAGATTAACCCTTGTTTCTCCAATTTCATCACTTGTTCACCAAAAATGTCTTCTATTTTGATGCCATACTTTTTATAAAAAATCGCTTTATCGACACCTGCAATTTTTCTTAGACCAAGGAACATTTCTTCTTCTATTTTTTCTTCTAAGGTTACCTTGTGATTACTTTGATAAGCTTGACCACTTTGTTGTATTTGTTCAATATATTTTTTTATTGGACCAATATTTGATGTACGAATTCCATCAATATATCCATGAGCTCCTGCACCAAAGCCATAATAATGCTCGTTATTCCAATAGGTAAGGTTATGATGACTTTCAAAGCCTGGTTTGGCATAATTACTAATTTCATATTGCTTATACCCGTGCTTATCCATTTCTTCCATTGAAATTTCATACATTTGCGCTTCATGCTCTTGTGGTGGTAATGATAATTTTCCCTTTTGCATTAAATTATAAAACACCGTTTTTGGTTCTACTATTAGTGAATAAGCCGAGAAATGCTTCATATTTAATTTAAAGGCTGTTTCTAGCGAAGACTTAAAGTCAGCTATTGATTGTCCTGGCAAGCCATACATTAAGTCAATACTCATATTATTGAAGCCTACTTTTTCTGCAGCTTCTATCGTACGAAAAACATCTTCTTTCCGATGAACCCGACCAATACGCTGTAATAAATCATCATTAAAGCTTTGAACCCCGATACTCAACCGATTAACTCCAGCATTTTTTAGAACCTTTAGTTTATCAAAGGTCAATTCACCTGGATTAGCTTCAACCGCAAATTCAATTAGATGATTTGACATAATTAATTCTTGATGAATCCCTTCTAATAAGCGATCCAATTGCTTTGTTGTTAACGCAGTAGGTGTTCCACCACCAATAAAAATTGTTTTTAAAGGTTCTCTCGTATGATGCTTTGCAGCATGCATTTCTTTTATGACCATTTCAATATATTCATCTACTGGTTGTTGTTTAAAAAACACTTTATTAAAGTCACAATAGTGACATATATGATGACAAAACGGGATATGGATGTATGCTGATTTAATCATTTATTTTCACCCTCTAATTAAGATGCCGCAGTTATCAGCTGCGGCATTGGTTCCATTCTATTAATAATTAGGACAAACCTAGCTTTTAAGCTTTTTTAGCTTTCGTCCATTCGAAGTACGGCCATAAACGCCTCTTGAGGTACTTCAACCGAACCAACTTGCTTCATCCGTTTTTTCCCTTCTTTTTGTTTTTCTAACAATTTACGTTTACGAGATATATCTCCACCATAACATTTCGCAAGGACGTTTTTACGCATTGCTTTTATTGTAGATCTCGCTACAATTTTTTGACCGATAGCTGCTTGAATAGGGACTTCGAATTGTTGACGTGGAATTAATTCCTTTAATTTCTCAACGATATTCTTCCCTCGGTCATAAGCAGAATCACGGTGAACGATGAACGATAGTGCGTCAATTTTTTCACCATTTAATAATATATCCATTTTCACTAATGAAGAAGATTTGTATCCAATAAGTTCATAATCAAACGATGCATAGCCTTTTGTATTTGACTTTAATTGATCAAAGAAGTCATAAACAATTTCAGAAAGTGGGATTTCATAATTAATGCTAACCCGTGTTTCATCTAGATATTGCATATCAATAAAAATACCACGTTTTTTCTGACAAAGCTCCATAACTGCTCCAACATAATCATTTGGCACCATAATTGAGGCCTTTACGTAAGGTTCTTCAATATGGTCTATCTTTTGTGGATCAGGCATATTTGAAGGATTATCAACTTTTAATGTTTCCCCATCTGTTAAGTGAACGTCATAAATAACACTAGGAGCAGTTGTAATTAGGTCAATTTTAAATTCACGCTCAATTCGCTCTTGTATTATTTCCATATGAAGTAAACCTAAAAAGCCACATCGGAAACCAAAGCCAAGCGCCTGCGATGTTTCTGGTTCAAATTGAAGTGACGAATCATTTAATTCAAGCTTTTCTAATGCTTCTCGTAAATCATTGTATTTTGCTGTATCAATTGGGTATAATCCACAAAAAACCATCGGATTTAGCTTTCTGTAGCCTGGAAGTGGTTCTGTCGCGCCATTTTTTGCGTCTGTAATCGTATCACCGACTCGAGTATCTCCGACATTTTTAATAGCCGCTGTTAAAAATCCAACATCTCCAACATTAAGTTCCTTTAATTGAACTGGTTTTGGATTAAATACACCTACTTCAGTTACCTCAAACTCTTTCCCAGTTGCCATCATTTTTATTTTCTGACCAACTTTAACAGAGCCTTCCATAACTCGGATATATGCAACGACTCCTCGATAAGCATCATATAATGAGTCAAATATAAGCGCTTTTAAAGGCCCTTCTGGATCCCCTTCAGGTGCTGGTACTTTTTCAACTATTTGCTCTAGTATTTCTTCAATACCAATCCCTGCTTTCGCTGACGCCAACACAGCTTCTGAAGCATCTAATCCAATTACTTCTTCCACTTCATTACGAACACGTTCCGGATCAGCACTAGGCAAATCAATTTTATTAATAACAGGTAGAATTTCCAGATCGTTATCAAGAGCTAAATACACGTTTGCTAACGTTTGTGCTTCAATCCCTTGTGCAGCATCAACAACTAAGACAGCCCCCTCACATGCAGCAAGACTTCGAGAAACTTCATAAGTGAAATCGACGTGTCCAGGTGTATCAATTAAGTGAAACGTATAGTCCTCGCCATCTTTTGCTCTATATTTTAATTGAACTGCATTTAACTTTATTGTTATTCCTCGTTCTCTCTCTAAATCCATTGAATCTAGTAATTGATTTTTCATTTCTCGTTGCGTTAAAGCTGATGTCTTTTCTAAAATACGATCAGCTAATGTTGATTTACCGTGATCAATATGAGCAATAATCGAGAAATTTCGGATTTTCGATTGCCTTTTTAGTTTTTCTTCTCTATTCATATCTATTTTCACTCCTACATAGCTTACAAGTACACTATTCTTCATTATATCAATTGCCTTTTCAACATTCAATGAATAAAGTAAGTGTTCATATCTATCCATTAGTTTATTTAGGCTGTTCTCGTAAAATTTGTTGCTATTATTTGTAGTGGTCGTTATAGTTGAAGCCATTTGTATGACTACCTCTTAAAGGAGAGTAAGAGGATTGCAGATACTTATTATGCAGCGTTTACACGAAGGAGTCTCATCTTGTACTTAGAATGAGCATCTGCAGGAGGAAATCAATCTCAAGTACAGTTTACTGTTTACGAAAACAGCAAAAATAAAAAACAGAAAGAAATAAGATACTCTTTGTTAAAAAGGAGAATCTTACCCTTCTGCTATTGCTAATTTCGATTAAGCAAAGTTGCAATTGATTCAAGAATTGATGACACACCATTGCTTACAAGTGTTGCTAATTGTTTTCCGATTTGAGAGAAGAAATTAAATGCCTCTATTTGTTCTAATTGCTCTTGTTTCTCGTGCAGATCTTGGCTTGTAACGTTATTTCCAAGAATTGATGCTTGAACATCCCCTGTTTCATTTTCAACTTGGAAAGCACTCTGAAGGTCGGGATCTTCGTAGCCCTTCATTTTAATGATCCCCTGATTAGCTTGTTGCATTCCTATTAATACACCAAAAAGTAGGATCGTGCATAGAACAAAGCATTTCAACATAAATTTCATCATCTTTCTTCCCTCACATTGTTTTGCAATTATTCTGCAGTTCCAGTCCCATTTACTTTTTCAGCCTGCCAATAGTATTCACTGAAAACATCTGCCACCGCAGCTACTGTATTTTTTAATTCTTCCAAATTATTGTCTACTCCACCAAATTCAATAAGCATAGCATTCCCAGAAAGGTCCTGGTTATATACTCCGTTATTCCCTTTTCCACCTTGCTTGAAAATCCCACGGCTTAGACCTGGATATTTTTTTTGTAATAATTCATGCAGTTCATTTGCAACCTTTTCATTTTTTTCCGCTGATGGATTATCCCTTCCAACCACAAATGCTAATTTTGCGTAAGATTTATTATTTATTGAAATCGTTGTAACCCCTTTTCTTTGTGCGTCACGATGAATATCAATTAAATAATTCAATTCACGATTATTCGCCATTGCACTTTCAACAATTGGTCGTGAGGCTGCATACGATTTTGCATAATTCCAGCCTTTTTGCTTTAAATTCGATTGAATATCCGTCGAATCCACTTGTGTTCCAATCCCTTTCTCTTCAAGCGCTTTACCAAGTAACTCACTTACGATAGTAACATTCGCTTTCGAATGAATTGCACGATTCGGATCTGTTTCCCCCTCAAGTAAAGGTAAATACGATTCTGTATTATGCGTATTATATATATAAACAACTTTTTTATCTCCAGTTGTAAGACTTGGAGGTGTTTTCGGCTCATCATCTTCTGCATTCACTACTTCATTTTTATCAATCGACGCCTTTCTTTCTTGCTCTAATACCTCTGTTGGTGGCGGTGATTCATATGGCATATTCGTATAGTTTGTCCCATCACCAGCAACAACAATTTCACTATCATATAATGAAAATCCCGGTAACTCCCTACCTAACAGACTGCGCGGATCGTCAGGATTTATGCTAGTGGCTACTTTAAACATGATTGTAGACAACTTTATTGGCTCAGTCTTTTCCGGTGGTAATGCAGATACAAAATATCTGTTCTCGGCTCCTAATAGTTGTAGAAATGCTTCACTATCAATAGTCTTTGTTAAATCATTGATCGAAGAAGAGGTCAAACGATATTCAGGTTTAAGGGATGTTAAAAAGCCCGAAAGTAAAAAGATCACAAACAGGGTGATGAAGCCTAATACAATACCTTTTTTAATACTTGTCCCATCTACTGCAACAATCATATTTCGTCTAGTTCGCGAACGCTTCATTCACTGTTATCCTCCTTATGCTTGTCTACTAATTTCTATGAACAAACATAAGGAGATAGAACTCTATCACTGTTTTTTCTCTTTAATTTCTCTATCATTTTAAAATTGATAGACTTTCTACTTTTAACAAATTAGGCTCTGTTTTGTTGTTTCTTTCCACTTTTCAAGCATCCGCTTTCGGCGGCGCTCCGAAATCCTTCTCGTATTTGCGCACTTGTGGGTCTCCCTTTGAGACGATACTCGAAACTTGAGTTTCATATATCCGTTCCAATCAACAAAGTTCTTATAAATCAACCATAATCTTTAAAATAGCAAACATGTAGAAGCTTTAAACTTTAATGAGTATATGAACCTGCATTCCCTTGGTCAACTTGTTGATGAAGTGCAGTATTCAGCCCACTCGCAATTACATTTGCCATGTCATCAATAAAGATATCTACCTCCTTTGGTGTTACCATTAGATTATGCCCTAATGGTGCTAAAACTTCGTGAATAAGTTTTCGCTTTTCATCTTCCTCAAGACCGCCAACAATTCCTAAAAATTGTTGGCGATGTTCATCACTAGGTATGTCTTCGTCCGTTAGAACTCTTTTTTCTCCAAACGTCATCCCTGCTGGTGTTAGCGAACGAGACGGCTTATCCCCTTCTCTTATTTCTCTGCCAAAATGCTTTAAAATGAAATCAATCGTATCACTAGTTATCGAAACAGCATCAACGACAGTTGGAATACCTATTGCTATTACGGGAATCCCAAAGGTTTCTTTACTTAGTGCCTTTCTTTTGTTTCCAACCCCTGAACCAGGATGAATTCCAGAATCAGAAATTTGAATTGTCGTATTTACACGCTCAATAGATCGTGATGCAAGAGCATCGATTGCAATAACAAAATCCGGTTTTGATTGCTCGATTACACCTGAAATAATATCACTTGTTTCAATACCTGTTAGCCCCATTACTCCTGGAGCAATTGCACTAACAGGACGGAATCCTTCTTGAACATTTTCAGGTTGAAGTTTAAATAGATGTCTCGTTATTAATAAATTTTCAACAGCAAGAGGTCCTAGTGCATCTGGAGTCACATTCCAGTTTCCTAAGCCTACAACCAAACAGCTTGCATCTTTTTTAATATTTAGCTCTTCTAAAAACTTACTAAATTGCTTAGCAAAAACTTCTATTACTTTTTCTTGAAGCTCACTATCCTTTTGACGAATCCCCTGAACTTCAAGGGTTAAGTATTTTCCTGGTTTTTTTCCAATAATCTTTGCACCTTCATCTTTTATCTCCATTGATGAAAGCCTAACTCCTTCTTCTTCCCATTCCTTCATAATGACTCCTGCTATATTACTTACATCATCAGGAGTAGCGGTAGGTGTCGTATTTTCCAAAGCCATTGCCCTAGCTTCTACTGCTAAATCCGTACGAACCGAATAATTACTTAAGTCTAAAGATGTTTCCATTTTCATCCCTCCGATGTTATTCCTGTTAAGTATGGTTACCATTTCTAGATGGAAACATTCTTACGAGGGACAAATGAATAGATTTTCTTTAATTATTTTTCAAAATTAATCAAATAAAAAAGGTTTCAATGGATTTTCCTTTACATTAGTATTGCAATATCAGTGGTCGTTTGGTAGAATATCTTTTGTTCATGTAAAGAAATGTCGAGGATAAATAGTCTCGATTTATTTCTTAGGAGGTGAAAGTATGCCAAATATTAAATCTGCAATTAAACGCGTAAAAACTAGCAATGATCGTAATGCTCATAACTCTGCAATCAAATCTGCTATGCGTTCTGCTATTAAAAAAGTAGATGCTTTAGCTGTATCTAACGATGTTGAGAATGCGAAAGCGGCACTTGTTGAGGCGAATAAACGAATTGATAAAGCTGCACAAAGTGGTTTAGTTCATAAAAACACTGCTGCACGTTACAAATCTCGTTTAGCTAAAAAAGTTAACGGATAATCTGCATATAATGAAGGAAGCTTGATTTCTTTTGCTTATCAAAGGATAGCAATTATAGAATGAAACTTTTCTTATCATTAAAAAGAAACGATCCCATATTTAGGATCGTTTTTTTATTGTTCAAAAAGCTTTAACAAGAATAGTTCCAAAACTAATTGCTTGTCCTTTTTCCCTGTCTTCATTTGATAATCTGCCTCTGCTAATTCCAAAAGTATCTTAGCTAACTCATCAGAATTAAATAACTTGGCTTGCTGTAAGGCTAATTTCACTCGAAACGGATGTACCTTGACTGTATTAGCTATTTGCTGTTGCCCATAACCAGTACCTGACAGTTCCTTCACTTGTAAAATCAGTCTAAATTGATTTACAAGTAAGGATAAAATTTTGATAGGTTCTTCATTATTTTTTAGTAAATCATAAAAGATTCTTAATGCTTCACTACTTCTCCGATGAATAACATTGTCAATCAATTCAAATATATTTTGCTCTAACGTTCTTGGAACAAGAAGCCTTATTATATCTGGGGATACTTGTCCTCCTTCACCAACATACGTACTAATCTTTTTTAGCTCCTGATTCAAAATCATTAAATCACCAGCGGTTAATACCATTAGTTCATCTATCGCTTCTTTTGAGAAATAAACTACCTCTTGTTCTGCCATTTCGGTAATCCATTCACTTGTGTCCTTTTCAGATAACGAATTCATTTCGAGCACAATTGATTGTTTTTTCAATAGCTTTGTTATTTTTTTCCGCTCATCAAGCTTTTCATATGGAGCCACGAATAGAAGAATCGTATATGGTGCTGGAGAATTTAAATATTGTTCTAATTTATCAAGCTTATGTTCAACCTTTTCTTTTTTCTTTTCACTTGTTAAGAAGAAGGGATTTTTTATAATTACAACCCTTTTTTCACCCATAAATGGAAGTGTTTCTGCATCTTCTATTGCAGTATCAATACTCGTCTCTTCCATATCATAAATTGACAAATTGAAGTCTTTTTCTTCATCATTAAGCGCTGCATTTATAATTAATTGCACTGTTTCTTGCATTAAGAATGCTTCTCTTCCAAGTAGCAGGTAAATTGATTGTAATTTCTTTTGTTTAATCTCTTTCCAAACATTAAAAATCATGTACGTTGCTCTCCAATCCTTCTTTTCACTCCTTAATCGTAAAATGAAAATGAAGGTTTGGCAAGCTAAAAAGGGAATTGTTAGTGAAAGTACAACTATCAATCCCCTCTGATCTATGTTAACACTTCGTTTCAGACCCTAGGTTATCTGATTCGAAGCGATACCACGAATTGAAATCAATTAATTCACTTAAAATAATGAATAAAGCTTTTCTATCAGTATTTTTCACATTATAAATGTTATCTAACATGTAAGGGTTTTTAAAATTCATTAAGAACATAGTGAAGTTGTAGATTTTTTTATTTGAATGACTTATACTAAAACTGATATAGGAGGGGTAACTGTGAACGAATTTGAGAAAAGTGTCCAAAGCAAGCGTAATGACGCGGTAGATTCTGGAGTTGGTTTTATTGTATCCTTTGGTTTCTTTGCGATAATCTTCATTATTGCTACTGCAATTAAATTAATTGGAGCATAATGTCATATTGCAGTCCTACATAGAGGCTACGATTTAGTGGTCTCTTTTTCTTTTTCGACTTTTACTTTATCGTATGGGGGATGTGTAAAAAAGGTTCCTCGATTCCCTTTAAATTGATATAAAATAGAACCTTGTAAATCTGTTCGTAATAGCAGGATATTTCTTTCCTTTAACTTTTTCAACACCTCAGTATGCGGATGCTGATATCGATTATTTAAACCTACAGATACGAGAGCTAATGATGGATCTAATTTATCTAAAAATAGATCTGATGAAGAACCTTTACTCCCATGATGGCCTAACTTAAGAATATCTACTTTTAAAGCTGGAAATCGTTCGATCATCCTCTTCTCTGCTTCTAATTCAGCATCTCCTGTAAATAACCAGCTAAGCCCCCCAACGTTCATCAATAAAACTAATGAATCATCATTTTTACTATCCGATAACGTAATTGGCGATAGAACGCGAATAAAAAATTGATTTAAGCTGATTTTATCTCCAGCTTTCGCTATTAAAATGTTAATTTGCTTCTCTTGTGCTTTTCGTATAACTTCTTCCTCTAATTCGCCTCTAATAAACCCCTCTGGAATTATCAGTTGATTAACCGCCATTCCTTCCATTAATGGAACTGCTTCACCGATGTGATCCATATCTCCATGAGTTAAAAACAGTGCATCCAGCTCTGTAACACCTAATGACTTCATATATGGAATAATTACTCTATTTGCTATTGAATATTGATTGTTCGTTTTTTGCCATTCCTCTTCCTGAAACGTTACCTTTCCTCCAGTATCAATTAAATAATTCCCTTTGTTGAATGGTCTTTGTATAAAAATCGCATCCCCTTGTCCAACATCAAGGACAACAACCTTCCCAATCGGATTCATATAAGGAGTTGCCAGTTGAATTCCTATAACAAAAAATAATATCGTAAGAGATTTGTAAACTTGTTTTTTGGTACACTCAAGCTGATAAAAAAAATATATCGCAGACAAAGTAAGTGCGATAATAAAAAGGATTGGCGGTTTACCAGTTGTTACCGTTGTATAAGGAAGCTTCTTACTAAAGAGTACGATGTGGTGAGTAAATTGGATGAGTTGATTAAATAAGTGGATGATTGATTCTCCAACAGTAGGTGAAAAAATGGTAATTACAGCAGAGAATATAGCAAAAGGCAAAATTACATATGAATATAAAGGAACAAAAAGCATATTCATTGGTAAGCTTAGTAACGATATTTCATAAAAGTTATAAAGGATTATTGGCATTGAACATAACTGAGCAATAAGCGAGATTAATCCAAGCTTTACAATTGAATGGGTAAGCTGTTCAACCATTTTAAATGAAAGCAATAGACCATAGCTTACTACATAAGATAATTGAAAACCAACTTGGAATAAGTAGTACGGGTTTATTAAGAGTAGAACTAAGCATGTAAAACTAATAACATCAACAGAAGAAAATTTCATCTTAAAATACTTAATAAGTAAATATACAATGACCATAAAGGAAGCTCTAATAACAGATGGTGTTGCACCAGTCAAAATTGTATATACCGGTAAAATAATTAGCATGATCAACCTTGCCTTTTCATGGGTAATACCACAAATAACGAGAATATAATAAAAGGCACTAACAAGAAGTGCTACGTGGAGGCCAGAGATTGCGAGTAAATGAACAATCCCAAGCTCTTGGTATGCTGTTTCTATCTCTTTTTGTAATAAGCTTCTTTCCCCAAATAATAACGCTTGAACGATACCAGCAGACTCTTTAGGAAAATGCTCCTCAATAAACTCTAAGCTTATTTTTCGAATGATTAGTAATTTTTCATACCAGTTGTTTTCCTCGAGTTTACACCGACTAATTTCATCAACCCAATATTGCCAATGAATTTTATGCTCATAAAGATATTGCTTATAGTTAAAAGCATTGGGCACCGTCGGTAATTTTGGCATTTCTAGTTCTCCTGAAAATCGACAGCTCATTCCTGGATTGATTTTTTTGAGAGAGTTTTTTTCTTCAGGAGATTTAATCCTATAATAGAAAGTCAACTTTTCATTGAAAGAATTAACAATTTCTCCTTTAAACTGATCTCCATTAATGACAGGGATCGACGAAAATACAACTTCCCCATTGTATTCTCCTTCTTTTAACGAGGTTTGATTATAATAATCAACAATTAAATAAGTGCTCATAAAGATTAATTTAGTAAATAAACAAAACAGGAAAAGTGAAGCTTTCTTTTTATATAATAAAAATATATGAAGGCACGTTATTATGAAGAAAAGCAGTGGATGAAACTGAAAACGAGGCAAAAGTATACCTAAACTTGCGGAAATAACTAAAAAAAGCAGCTTACCTTTCAAACAACAATCCCCCCTAATCTCCCGAGAGCAAACTAAAATAGCAGTTCACCCTCAGGATTTTTAGACGGTTATGAAAATAATTTATCTGATTCGTTATATAGCCTTTTTATCTCTGATTCACTCATTGTTCCAGCTAGTTTTTCAATTAAATCTGTTACAAATGCTCGTTTTTCTTGTTCTTTCGCTTCGTTTGGCATATTGTCGAATTCCACATGTTCTACTTTAACATTTGCTTGTTCAAAAAGCTCAATTGCATATGGATGATTTTTATAATCAACAGCATAATAAACTGTTTTTATTCCACTTTGAATTATCGCTTTACAGCATTGAAGACATGGAAAATGTGTAACATATATTTCTGCACCTTCCGTCGGAACACCGAATTTAGCACATTGTAGCAAAGCATTCATTTCTGCATGGATTGTCCTTACACAGTGATTATCAATCACATAACACCCTTCATCAGAGCAGTGAACTCCACCAGCTATGGATCCATTATAGCCCCCAGCAATAATTCGCTTATCTCTTACAATTGTTGCACCTACAGCTAACCTTGTACAAGTACTACGTAATGCAAGTAAATGACTTTGAGACATAAAGTATTGATCCCAAGAAATTCTATTCATTTCGCTACCCCCAACTATGACATGTTTCTCTCTAGTTAGTAGTGTATCGAGAAAATAGAACAATCGTCAATTTATTATTTTTTCTTTTTAGACATCAAATTTTAAATTTTCATTATAATAGTCGAATTTTTTTCTATTTCACTACAATTTCCTCCTTGATTTTATCAAGAGTTTTTTCACCAATGCCGGAAACCTCTAATAAATCTTCAATTTTTGCAAAAGGTCCATTTTCTTCTCGATAGGCAATGATTGAACTTGCTTTACTAGGCCCAATTCCAGGTAAAGTTTGTAATTCTTCTAGAGTTGCTAGGTTAATATTAATTTTTTCATTTGTTCCTTCTTGATTAGATTTCTGCTCAGTTGGAAGAACATAAGGATTTTCCTTAACTTCTCCTTTCTTAGGAATATAAATCACCATACCATCTTCAAGTGGTGCAGCTAAATTCACTGCAAGTTCATCAGCCTCGTTAACAAGTCCCCCCGCTTCATCAATAACATCATGAACTCTCGAACCATTCTCCATCTCATATACACCTGGTTTTTGAACTGCTCCTTTTACATCAATAACTAAGGTAGTATTCCTTTCACTACTGATTTCTTCCTCATCTTCAAATGTCTGTTCCATTTCTTCTAAAACAATCGAATCTTCCTCTCCTTCTATATTTAGCTCTTGATTTAACATTAAATTTTTTGCAATTAAATAAATCAGTAATGCTCCTAAAGGAATAAAAATTAGTATTTTTTTATTTGTTAAGAAGTTTCCCACTTTTTCACACATCCTTATTATTTAATTCATAAAAATAAGTGAATGTTCATATTGTTTATGAGAGATATGCATTCTAAGGAGGGGATATACTTTGAATGTAGGTTTTATTGGAACAGGAAATATGGGAAGAATACTTATTGAGTCGTTTATTGAGTCGGGAGCAATTAGACCCTCATTCATTTATATGACGAATCGAACGATTGAAAAAGCACTTTTAATTAAAGAGATATATCAAGATGTACATGTTTGCGAAAATGCTGAGGAAGTTCTAAAGCGTTCTGACTTAGTTTTTATCTGTGTAAAACCATTAGAGATTCACCCCCTTATAAAAGAACTTGATTATCTTTTATTACCTAATAAGTGCTTAATTTCAATTACAAGTCCTATACAAGTTGATCAGCTAGAATCAGTAGTCAAATGCCAAGTCGCACGTGTCATTCCAAGCATTACCAACCGTGCATTTTCTGGTGTTTCATTAGTTTCTTATGGTAAATCATGTTATGAGGAAACCAAAAATAAAATTGAAGAGCTTTTAAAAAAGATTTCAAAGCCTGTTCAAATTCAAAATGATGTAACAAGGGTATCATCGGATATTGTTAGCTGTGGCCCTGCATTTTTTAGTTATTTACTGCAAAGATTTGTTGATGGAGCTGTGGAAGAGACAACGATTACAAAGAAGCAAGCAGTATTACTAGCTAGTGAAATGATTATTGGAATGGGAAAATTATTGGAATCAGATATGTACACACTTCCAACTCTTCAAAACAAAGTATGCGTAAAGGGTGGAGTTACCGGAAAAGGAATAGAGGTATTAGAAGAAGAAGTTGGAGATATGTTTAAAAGGATTTTTCAAGTAACTCACGAAAAATACAACGAAGATATTGAAGAGGTAAACCTTCAATTCGAAAGTATCCCAAACAAATAATTCAATGTTAATGGCTTTATTCCTGCAAATAAATTGAATTTTTTTATTAAATAATTGTGATGTGAACAATTAGCTCTTGTTTCCTTTAAAACAAATAGAGGGTGACTCAAAAAGGACTGACCCTTCCAACAAACACAGGTATATAGTAAACTAACCTCATCATTAGTCTATATATTGTGCTTGAGGGGTCTGAACCTTTGGTTTTGAGCCACCCTCTTACATAATAAATTCACTTTTTTCGCGCAACAAAAAAGATTCGTTCTGATGTTTCAGATGGAGTATTATCTATATTAAAATCCGCGCAAATAGTTAAGATATCAAAAGAGGCTTCTTTAAGCCAGTTAGAGTAATCTGTGATGGGAAACGTACGTTGTCTATGAAGTTCATCATAGCGTTCATAATGCCCATTTTGCAAAACAAAAAATGTCAAATCATGTTCGATACTATTTGATTCATCACCATTATATGACTTCCAAATATAACTGATATCTTCATCCTGCTCAGCAAATGTCGCGCCTGCAAAAATTTCATTTATTTTAAAAATTGAATGAACATCAAATATAAATAGACCCTCAGATTTTAATTGTTGATTCACCGCACGGAATGTTGATTTTACATCCCTTTCATTCTCCAAATAATTTAATGAGTCACAACATATTGTCACAACATCAAATGGATGTGCAAAGCCTGCAAGCTCTCTCATGTCTTGCTGTAATAAACGAACCTTTACATTCGCTTCATTACATTTTGCCTGTGCGACAGTTAGCATATCCTCACTTAAGTCGACACCTGTTACATCAAATTGTTTTTCTGCTAAACGAATAGTCACCGCACCAGTCCCACAACCAACATCTAAAATTTCCTTTGCATGGGGGAGATAGCTACTTATTGATGCACTAATAAGATCAACCCATTCATCATAAGGAGCATCGATCATGAGCTGATCATAAAGATAAGCAAATCCTTGATAAATCATTGATTTAGCTCACTTGTTAAATCCTCAGTTGGAGCATCTCCCCATAAACGTTCAAGGTTATAGTAACTTCTCTCATCCTTATGAAAAATATGAGCTACAACATCACCAAGGTCAATTAATACCCATCTAGCTTCATCAAAACCTTCAAGTCGATTTACATGTATATTTCTTTCAGCTGCTTGTTCCTTCACTTCTCTTGCTATCGCTTGCACTTGTTTATCGGAATTCCCATGACAAATGAGGAAATAATCGGCAATTAGTGATATTCCTTTCATATTTAGTGCGATTAAGTCTTCAGCTCGCTTACTATCTGCTGCTTTTGCTACGATTGTTAATATTTCTCTTCCATTCATTAACTTGCACTTCCTCCTTTTAATACTAAGAAATTATATGTTTCAATTGTATCTGGATAAATGGATTGATTCTTTTTCAGTAAAAAAACAATTGTATTTTGAATAGCTTTAATTAACGCTTGATCCAAATTATGTTTTGCAATATCACGTACTTCTTCAACTCCAGGAAATTGTCTACCTGGTTCTATATAGTCTGCCACATAAATTATTTTTTCTAACAACATCATATTTGGTCGCCCAGACGTATGATATTTAATTGCCGAAAGTATATCTTGGTCATGTATTCCAACTTCTGTTTCTACTAAATAGGCTCCAACTGGCGCATGCCAAAGTTCACTGTTATGCTCAAGAAGGATACTCGGCATTTTTTGTTCTTTTATTATTTTCTTCATTTCATCCTTTGGGCGAAATTTAGCATAATCATGAAAGATTGCAGCAATTTCTGCCTTCTTAGCATCTTCTCCATATAAACCCGCTAGTTCTATAGCTGTTTCCATTACACCTAATGTGTGAATATATCTACGCTCTGTCAGCTGTTCAGATACAATTTTTAGCGCCACTTCACGTTCCATATAAACCATTCTCCTCTATATATCTTTTTACTTCTTCTGGTAGAAGATAAGCTGTATTTTTATCTAATCTCAGCTTTTCCCTTATTAAAGAAGATGAAATATCAAACTGTGGAACATCCACTTCTATGATCGGGTATTTCGTTTCTATTTGATAGCCAGGACGTTTTACTCCTACAAATGTTACAAGCGTAACAACCTCTTCGACTCGATACCATTTAGGTAAAAATTCAATCATATCCGCTCCAATGATAAAATAAAAAGAATACGTTGGAAATTTTTCACACAATATTTTTAATGTTTCATATGTATAGGATGGTCCCTCGCGTAGTAATTCAATTGTTTCAATATGAAATTGCTCATGCGAATTTACTGCTAGCTTAAGCATATTAAAACGATGGTCACTTGTCGTAAATTGTTTATCTTGTTTATGAGGGGGGATTTTATTTGGCATGAACCAAATTTCATCTAATTGAAGCTCAGTTAATACTTCACTCGCAATTAGCAGATGACCAAAATGTGGCGGATCGAATGTACCGCCAAGTATCCCTATTTTTTTTGTCATATTGCCCTCCCATATAGATTAAGGTAATTGAATTTGCTTATTATCTTTTGATTCTTTATATAACACAAGCGTATTTCCAATTATTTGAACAAGTTCAGCACCAGTTCCCTTTACTAGTTGCTCAGCTACAGTATCCTTATCATCCTCACAATTTTGAAGAATAGATATTTTAAATAACTCACGAGCTTCTAATGCATCGGAAATTTGCTTAATCATATTTTCATTTACTCCACCCTTTCCAACTTGAAAGATTGGGTTTAAATGATGAGCCTCTGCTCGTAAAAATCGTTTTTGCTTGCCAGTTAACATGATTTCCCTCCTAATTTTTTGTACACGATATCGGTCATTTCATTAATTGGCGGAGTTTGCCCTGTCCATAAGGAAAAAGCAATTGCTGCCTGATGAACAAACATGCCGACACCATTATGTATTGTTAATTGAGATTGTTCTGCTTCCTTTAATAAAGCCGTTTTAATTGGGTTATAAACAATATCACTTACGATTGCAGATTTCCTTGCATTTTTCAAAGAAAGTGGTTTTTCATCAATATTCGGATGAAGTCCGACTGCGGTTGTCTGAATGATAATATCATACTTTTCTAACTTAAGCTCCGCTTCATCTAACGTAATTGCCATACTGTTGTTATCGAAAGGACAGTTGTTAATTAATTCTTCCGCTTTCGTTATCGTTCTATTTGCTATATCTAAATTCTTACAACCATTATATGCAAGCGTATAATATATGCCCTTTGCTGCTCCACCTGCACCAATAATTAACATGTTATATTCATTAATTGGCCTTTCTAATAGTCCTAATAACGATTGCATATAGCCATTTCCATCAGTATTATATCCAATTAATTTACCGTCATCATTTACAACTGTATTAACTGCACCGGCAATTCTCGCTGTCTCATCTAAATCGTCTAAATAAGGAATAATCGCTACTTTATGAGGAATTGTAACATTATAACCTTTAACCCCTAACAATTTCAAAGAATTAACAGCCTCACTAAGTTGTTCTTTTTCTATATGAAAAGCATAATAATGGCTATCTATATTCAAAACATGAAAAGCATGATTATGGATATCTGGTGACATAGAATGACTAATTGGACATCCAATTACACCATATAAATTCCCCATTCCGTTCCCCCCCATTTAAATTAACGATTTTCTCAACGTAACATTTACACCTTGGGGTGCATAGGCAATAATCGTTTTCCCCGGATTATTGATCGTTACCCATCCTAACCCTGAAAAGACAATATCTGTTTTCCCCTCACTAATTGTAAATTCATGTGGGATTAATTTTGGGAATGTATCAACATTCTCTTTCCTAGGTGGTGTTAATAATTCTCCAATATGTTTTTCATATAGAGCCTGAGCATTTTCCATTTTCGTTCGGTGAATCGTGATTTCATTTGGAATATAGCACACAAAAGATTCTCTTCCACCATTTACATAATCAAATCTCGCCAACCCACCTAAATAGAGCGTTTGTTTTTCATTTAATTGAAATACTTTCGGCTTTAGCTCTTTTTTAGGACTTAGGAGCTTTAAATCACGCTTATCAACAAAATGAGCCATCTGATGGTGGTTTATGATTCCTGGTGTATCATAAAGAGATGCACCATTGTCAAGAGGAATCTCAATCAGATCTAAAGTAGTTCCAGGATAATATGATGTTGTAATCACATCTTGAACATCTGCAACTTCTTTTATCATCCGATTAATAAAGGTTGATTTACCAACATTTGTGCAGCCTACAACATACACATCTTGTCCATTTCTATATTTTTCAATTAGTTCAGCAGCCTCTCTAATCCCATGGCCTCTTGCTGAACTAACTAAACAGACATCAATAGGCGTTAAACCTAATTCCTTAGCCTCTCGTTTCATCCAATTTATTAGCTTTTGATGCTTAACTGATTTAGGTAGTATATCGCTTTTATTGCCGACTAAAAGAATTGGATTTCCTCCGACAAATCGTTGAATTCCTTGTAACCAGCTACCGCTAAAGTCGAAAATATCAACAATCTTAACAATTAGACCCTTAGATTCACCAATTCCATGTAATATTTTAAGAAAATCATCATCTGTAAGTGATACATCTTGAATTTCGTTATAATTTTTTAAGCGAAAACATCTTTGACAAATTATATCATCTTTTTCTAGAGCACTTTCAGGAGCATATCCTAATTTTTCCGGATCCTCGGTTTGGATCGTTACTCCACATCCAATGCATGAAATCTTTTCTTCTGACACGTTTTTATTCCTCCCACTGAATCATTCCTTTTCGTTTTAGACTTTGCATGATTCTACGTTCAATTTTACGGTTTATTCTAGTGAAAAATCCGTCGGTTGATGCTACTGGGACAACTAAGATTGTTTGAAAGCCGTTACGATTCCCACCTAGTACATCTGTTAAAAGTTGGTCTCCAATGACGACAACCTCTTCCTTTTTTAAGTTCATCCCTTTAATTGCTTTTAAAAAGGCCTTTCCCATAGGTTTTCTCGCCTTGTATATAAACTTTATATCTAACGGATCAGAGAAATCTTTTACTCTTTTTTCGTTATTATTAGATACGATCGTTATATCCATCCCGTTTTCTTTCACTTCTTTGAACCATTCAATTAATTGTGGCGTTGCATTCGGTCGATCCCACTCAACTAAAGTGTTATCTAAATCTGTAATAATTCCTTTTATTCCTTGTTCTTTTAATTTCTTAGGTGATATATGAAAAATACTTTTTACATACTCACCTGGTAAAAATAAACGTAGCATGAGTTTTAACACCTCAACATTCTTATTTTGCCAACTTACATCATAACTAAATTATCGCATACTTTCAAAAGAAACTTATATAGTATGCAAACTGTATACGAAAAATTAAAAAACTTTTCGACAAATTCTGATCCTCTTCAACAGTTGTGGATAATATTATACACATTATCCCCCTTGTCATAACAGTTTTTTTTGACTTTACAAACAACCTACCCACAACTTATCCACTTTTCACTGTGGATAAGAGAACGGTTGTTCTGTATGGTTATTCATGTTAGATTAATAGCAACAAGAGAAAAGATGAATTATTTAACCGGAAAAAAGTTAGGAGGTGGAGAGCCAAAATAGTTGGCCAACAACCATGCGTAAACTTTCTGACGAATTATTAATCGAGTCTTATTATAAAGCAACGGAAATGAAGCTTAATGATGATTTTATAGAACTAATTAAGAATGAGATTAAACGCCGTTCACTAGGGCATCTTTTAAAAGCTTCATCATAACATGTAAGGAAAAGCCGATTTTCGGCTTTTTTTTAATCTTTTCTAAAATATTGATGTTATAATAAGCTAAATTTTGTAAAGGTTGATTCGAGCTTAGCGCTGGTACGGTGAAATCAACCGAAACGACTAATTATAAAAAGCAACAAAGTTTACGAAAACAGTCCTTTTTTACATTTCTCTTTTTCTTCACTATCTATACTCTTTATAGCTTTACAATCAAACTTAGTATTTCCTTTCCCACAAATATGTATCAACTTATGGACGTTTGTTATTATATCATTAGTTACATTTAATCACTACAAAGAATGGCTCTCTAGTCTATAAAGATTGAGAGCCATTTAAACAGTTTATTTTATATAATTGTAATAATAGTATCCCCCACCGATGACTAATAGCAAAATAAGTAATACGACGATAAATGCATACCAATAACCATAACCTAATCCAGCCTTAGTTGGATAATACGGATATGGGCCGGGACCATATGCATCGTATCCATACATCGATTTATTCTCCTCCTTTTAATGACCTACATTATAAATATGTGCCATTATCTAAAAACGTTTAGGCTTTAATATGTAATTTCCGTACATCAGTTATTAAAGAAAAGGCTATGTTAATGCTTATTGTTAATTTTCTTAGCATTTTGTTTAATGGAGAGGATATGAGAGACCTCTACAGGAGAAGCGTGTAAAGGGACACCTCACTGGCGTAAGAGCTAGGAGACTCCCGGAATGCTTGCGGAAGGTGATGGCTGCAAGAAGAAATAAATAACCAAGATGAACAGCCTCAAAGAAAAAAAAGAGATAAAAACATCTAATTTTATAGTACATGCACGAACTACTTCCTTTTCACATAAACATTACTTATAGGCATTAGCCTACATCCTGTTTTATTGGAGGTGGAGGTATGACAGGGCTCTTATCGGCGCTAGGGTTTATTGTAAAAGAATTAGTGTTCTTAGTATCTTACGTAAAAAATAATGCCTTCCCACAGCCTTTGTCTGCAACAGACGAAAAAAAATATTTATGCCTTATGGCAGAAGGTGATGAGTATGCAAGAAACCTTCTAATTGAGCATAATTTGAGACTCGTTGCTCACATTGTAAAAAAGTTTGAAAACACTGGGGAAGATTCAGAAGATCTTATTTCGATCGGAACAATTGGTTTAATAAAAGCAATAGAAAGCTACTCACAAGGAAAGGGTACAAAGCTAGCTACTTACGCTGCTCGTTGTATAGAAAATGAAATTTTAATGCATTTACGAGCTTTGAAGAAGACGAAAAAAGATGTTTCATTACATGATCCAATTGGTCAGGATAAAGAAGGAAATGAGATAAGTTTAATCGATGTTTTAAAGTCTGAAAATGAAGATGTTATTGATACAATCCAATTAAATATGGAATTAGAAAAGGTAAAGGAATATATTGATATTTTAGATGGTCGTGAAAAGGAAGTCATTATTGGAAGATTTGGCTTGGATCTAAAAGAAGAAAAAACCCAAAGAGAAATCGCAAAGGAATTAGGTATTTCCAGAAGCTATGTTTCTCGAATCGAAAAAAGAGCTCTCATGAAAATGTTTCATGAATTTTATCGTGCTGAAAAGGAAAAAAGAAATAAAAAAAATCGGAAATAAAAAAAGAGGCTGGGACATAACTAGCTTCAATTAAAGAGAAAGGTGAATTTGAGTACTTCAAATTCACCTTTCTCTATTTTGTCGTATAAATTCTACTATTACCTTAGCTTTTGGCAGTGAATTTTCTT
>JAPSLL010000012.1:90367-102877 GCA_031180805.1 Bacillus sp. (in: firmicutes) | reverse complement strand
CGTGACGTTGACATGGCTAGCGAAATGATGTCTCAAACTAAGAACTCAATCCTTGCTCAAGCTGCTCAAGCAATGCTTGCTCAAGCTAACCAACAACCACAAGGTGTTCTTCAATTACTTCGTTAATTTTTATATTAGTAGTAATTCCAAAGAAATATCGTGCTTTTATTATAAGGCACGATATTTTTATTGGGTTTACTACTTCTAGGAGGCAAACAAAATGAAACCATTTATATCTTTATGCATGATAGTAAAAAATGAAGAAAAGGTAATTGAGCGTTGTCTTTCTTCTGTTGCACATCTAGTTGATGAAGTAGTGGTTATAGATACAGGATCAAGTGACAATACTAAAAACATTGTTTCAAGATATACTCAAAATATTTTCGATTTTCAGTGGATAGATGATTTTTCTGCTGCGAGGAACTATGCAGCATCAAAGGCAACAGGAGAATGGATTTTAGTATTAGATGCTGATGAGTATGTAGATGAAGAAAATTTTAAAGAATTTATAAAAGAATTAAAAAATGATGATGATAATTATGATGCATATTATGCGAAAATCTTGAACTTTTCCGGAAGCTATGGAGAAACTTTAGTCCAAAATTATCATGATCGAATTTATAAGAATAATGGAGAAATTAGTTATTATCGAAAAATCCATGAGCAATTTAAACATAATAATGGATTGGACTTAAATTATAAAAATTCAAGTTTATTGATTTTTCACTCAGGTTATTTAAAAAATACTGTAAGTGAAAAAGACAAAAGTAATCGAAATAAAAAGTTAATAGATATAGAGATGCAGAAGCATAATAAAAATGCTTTTGATTACTTTAATTTAGGAAATGAATATTCCTCTTTAGGAGAAATTGAAAAAGCATTAGATGCCTATGTTGAAGCATATAAGTTGAAAACAGATTTTAGGTTATCATGGGTATCAACGACATTAGTTCAGATCATCATTTGTTTAATACAACTTAAAAGATATAATGATGCATTAAATGTAATAAGTGATGCAGAAGAGATTTACGAAAATTCTCCAGAGTTTATTTATTTAAAAGGTGAAGTGTTTTATTTAAGAGGGCAAATGGATGATGCCAAAGAGGCGTTTCTTGAGATAGTCAATAATCCACAAAGGTATAATTTAATTATTTTTAGACCAGACTTAAAGGATCAAAAGCCTCATAGTCGTCTTGGTGATATATATCTTTACGAGGAAAACTATGAAAAAGCAATCTATCATTTTACTAGTGTATTAAATATAAATAAGTATTATGACCATTCGATAAATAAAATCATATATATATTGAATAAGTTTCACTCAGTAGATGAAATAAGAGATTTCTTATTTAGAAATGAATTAATAAATGAAAATAATGTGAAAAATTATGTTAGGGCTAGTTTTGCAGAAGGAAATTTTGATTTAGCTTTATCAGTACTAAGTGAAGCAAATGAAGAAAATAAGTTGTTATATAAGGTAAGTTTACTCAAAAAAATAGCTGTAGAGAAGCAAGGGAATTTTGAACAAGTAAAAGATATCCTTGAACCTTCAGTCGCTAAAAGTCTTATAACATCTAATTGGATAAATATTGTTGATTTATATTTGTTAAGAGATTTCATTCAGTATGAGTCATGCATTTCTGAATTAATGGAAGAGCTAAAGAATGAGCTTGCTTTAAATTCACTAATAAGTATGCTAAGTAATAATGTAGTTGAGCGAATTGATATCGATCAAGACGTATTTATTCATTCGCTTAAAATATTATTGAAGTATAAACAATATAATTTATGTACTTTTTTATTAAAAAACATAGAATTATTGGATCAAGCAGGGGTGTGTAATGCTGCTTCATTATTATTCTCCAATGGTTTTAAAGCTGAGGCACTTCAATTATATGAAAAAATAGATTGGAGTTATCTAAGAGTAGAAGATTTACTAAACATAATTAATAGTTTAATTCAAACAAACGCTACTGAAAATGCAGTAGAAGTTGCTAAGTATGCTAATTTACTCTTTAAAGATGATTTTAGATTTTATAAGATTATTTTAGATAATACGCAGGACCAGAATTTATATAAAGCTACATTCGAAACATGTAAAAATCTATTCTAATAAAAATTCTCTTTTGATGATCTTTAATAAAATAAACAATAGCCAATGATACATACATGATCATTGGCTATATTTAAAAATTTTAATAAGGGATATAGATAAATGAAAATTTCTTTGGCAATGATAGTTAAGAATGCTAGTAAGTATATTGAAAGAAGCCTTCAAAGTGTTATGCATATTGTAGATGAAGTTGTTATTGTCGATACTGGTTCAACAGATAATACTGTCGATATATTAAGAAAGTATGAGAATGTAAATCTCTATCAAATTGAGTGGCGCAATGATTTTTCTTATGCTCGTAATTTTTCAATCGAGAAAACTAGCGGAGATTACGTACTTGTACTAGACGCGGATGAGTATCTTGTAGAGGGATCAAGAAATGAATTAGTTTCATTAGCTGAAAAAGGCTTAATAGGTAGAATACAAATTATTAGTAATTTTATTAAAGATAATCAAACCTTTGAATCTAGTGAATATGTTTCAAGGTTTTTTCCTAGAGCTATAAGGTTTGTAGGGATAATTCATGAACAATTGGATTCTAAGATAAAAAGGGAGAAGTTGACTGTAAAGGTTAAACATGATGGGTATTATCAGACGAATAAAAGTAAACGTAATATACCATTGCTCTTAAAGTCCTTGAAAGAAAATCCTGATGATCCTTATTACTTATTTCAGTTGGGAGTAGAATTAAGAATTGATAAACAATATGAAAAATCATATTTTTTTCTTGAAAAGTCCTATTTGTTATCCAATAAATCTAATAGCTATTTTGGTAGATTAGTAATTGAAATAATAAATTGCGGTAAAGAACTTGGTCAGGATGAAGTATTAAAGATAATTAACGATAATGAAGAAGTTTTAAAAAATATAGCAGATTTCCACTTCGCTAAAGGCATGTACTACCTTGAATATTCTCTTAAATATCCAAATAAAGGAGAGGGATTTATCTCAATTATAGAGAGGAGCTTCCTTACTTGCTTAGAGTTAAATTCAATTGTAAATTCTGAATATTTGATAGGAACGAGCAGCTTTCTTCCTAGTTATAACCTCGGTATCTTATATGAGTTAACAGGTAATAAGGATAAAGCAATTAAATACTATAAACATGCAACTAGTTATGGTTACTCTTTAGCAAAGAACCGCTTAGAAAATATAGTCGGAAAACAATAACTTATAATTCTTTCTATAAGTCGAATGTATTAATAAGATTTACAAAGAATTAATTACAAAATACTTGAACGTGAATAGAGGTCTCTAATTAATGAAAGATAGCGAAAATCTAAAATATAATCAAGAATTAAGAGGATTAAAGGAAAATCTTAAAAAATTGGTAGAATTAGGTAACATCACGGAAGCAAAAGAATGGATTGATATTCTAGAACATAAATTTAAAGACATTGATTTAAATTCAATTAAGGGTATTGTTGCGTTGCTAGAAGGGAATGTAAACGAAGCTGAAAAGCTGTTTAAAGCTGGTTTAGAAAAAAAACCATATGATACAGATTTATACTTCAATCTTGCATATATATATGAAAATAGTAAAAGAGTTATTAGTGCATATAGAATGTATAAAAGGTTATTAACCCTATCAGATGAACAAGACGTAAGGGTTAAAATAAATGAACTTGAACAAAGACAAGAGGTTAAAAAGTATATCAATAGAAAAAAGGTGCTAGTAATTGCTTATATATTTCCTCCACTTGGTGGTTCAGGTGTTCAAAGAACATTAAAGTTCGTGAAATATTTACAAGAATGCAATTTAGAACCAATCGTTGTTACAGTAGGGAAAAGTAGTTATGGAATTAAAGATGAAACATTAATTTCTGAAATCCCTAACGAAATTGAAGTTATTAGAATCGATGAAAAAGAGGTTATAGACAATAAATTCTTACAAAGAGTAATCGAAATTCAACAAGGCGTAGTGAAAAATAATGAATTGATGAAAAGGTACATTCAAGTTTTAAATAATTCTGTTAAAGATATTAGCCGTTTTATACAAGTTCCTGATAATTCAATTTTATTTGCAAAACAAGTAATTGATGAACTTGGAGAGCAAATTAATTTAAATGAAATTGATTTGATTTATTCAACTTCTGGACCATATTCCGATCACATTATTGGATATTATTTAAAACAGCGCTATAAAAAACCATGGATAGCTGATTTTAGAGATGAGTGGACGAATAACTCATATATAGAAGCTAAAGAAGATAATTTAGTATATAAGATGCATCGCAGTATGGAGCAAAATATTCTACAGGCTTGTGATATTGTATTGACAACAACTCCGAATGCAACAAAAAACTATATTGAAAATTTCAATCTTGAATCAAATAAGGTATTAACCATAACAAATGGCTATGATGAAGAAGACTTTAAGGATTTGAAGGATAAAAATCAGGGCAGAAAATTTAAAATAGTTCACAATGGTATTTTCTATATGATAAGAACACCTGAAACAATATTGAAAGCATTAAATAATCTAATTGATGCAAACTTAGTTGATCCGTCTGAAATAGAAGTCAGCTTTACACTAGTAGAAAATGAAGATTATTGGAAGGATTATGCAAGTAAATTAAGTTTGAATAATATCGTAAAGTTTCTTGGGAATTTATCTCATAGTGAAAGTCTAGAGAATGCAATTGATGCAGATTTATTGTTGTTAGTTGTTGGTGAAGGTGAGAAATGTAAGGACGTATACCCGGGCAAAGCTTTTGAATATTTAAGGCTAGGAAAACGAATTCTGTCATTATCACCAAAACATAGTCTAGTTGAATATTTAATTGAAAACAATGAAAGAGGAAGGAATGTTGAGTTTCAAAATGTCAAGGAAATAGAAAATTATATAGTTGAAGTTTATACGGAATGGAAAAAGGGAAATTTAAAAGACCTTGAAATAACTAAAGAAATAAAGAAATTTGACAGGAAAGAACTAACTAAACAATTGAGTGAAGTAGCTTATAATTTATTAAATAATTATAATGATAATATATTAAATGGTTTAGATACTTCTGAAAAGGATAATCTATTTTATGATTCTTTATATGAAGGTGGAGGATGGGATCAAACCTATTATAAACATTATAGTGAAACTCATTATATAGATATTTGGTTAAAAGCAAATGAATTAATTAATAGTCTTGATAATCCAAGTGTAATTGATATAGGATGTGGACCAGGGCAATTTGCAAATCTTTTATTTGATAATGGAATTACTAATTACAAGGGTATGGACTTTAGTGAGGAAGCTATAAAGTATGCCAAAATAAGAAATGATAAATATAGAGATTTATTTATCGTTGACGATGCTTACAAATCAAATATTTTTAATGGAAATTATAATACTTGTGTAATTTTTGAAGTTTTAGAACATATAGATGAAGATTTAGAAATTTTAAGTAAGGTAAAGAGAGATACACATGTGTTATTCTCTGTTCCAAATTTTTATTCACCAGGTCATGTTAGATGGTTTAACTCTCAACTTGAAGTGGTAGAAAGATACAATCAATTAGTTAATATTTCAGAAGTTTTTACATTTTCAGTTGGTGGGAGTAATAAAATATATCTTGTATTTGGACAAAAAAAGTAAAATGTATGGCAGTTTTAAAGAGCCTTTCCAATTGTGGAAAGGCTCTTTAAATTAATTATTTAGTATCTTCAAAATATCAGCCGTATTCTGATTGATCGTCGATACAAACAACTGGTCACTCTTCTGACGCACTTCTAACCCAACAAAATTCATCATCTCTTTGGCCATATCCGTATCAGTTAATAAAGATACCGATGAAGTGATATTTGACTCTTTCACAAATGAGTTTTCCATATGATGCTCAATTGCTTCATAATAAGAGCCGATTTTCGTTAAATTGCTTGTAGTTTGAACAATTGCATCATCTAGTTTACTAATTAATTCCGAAGAAGCATCACGTGTAAGTAAGTTAGCAGCATCTAACCCAAGGGCAGTAGTACTAGTATCCATTAAATCGATCGTAATTTGCTGACCTGGATTTGCTCCGACCATTAATACTAATGGTGCGTTTTCTCCGAGAATTTTCATCGTATTGAATTCTAACCTATTCGCTGTATCATTAATACCTTCCATGATTTGCTCGAGCTCCATTTGACTTGCCTGGCGATCCTCGTCTGTCAATGTATCTGTTGCATTCATGACAGCAAGCTCACGTGCTCTTTGCAATAAGCCATTCACATTATTTAAGCCTTCATCTGCTGCAGATAAGACGGAAAGACCATCCTGCATATTTCGCTGTGCCTGTGAAAGACCTCGTACTTGGGCACGAAATGTCTCAGAAACAGCTAGTCCTGCAGCGTTATCACCTGCACGGCGAATATTTAACCCTGATGCCAATTTATCAAGTGTTTTCTCAATTTTTGTTTCATTTCGTTGGTAACGATTCATCGAAAAGGTAATCGCTGTCTGATTATGAATTTTCATCTTTTCACCTCTTTTCACATAAATCTTCATATCACTTCTTATATCGACGAAAAAAGAATCGTTTTCAAGATAATAGGTGAATTTTTTCAAAAAAGTGCCGATATTATAGATAGAAATGATGAGGAGAGAAAGCTGAATGGACGTAAAGCAAGTAGAAAATGTATATAAGCAGCATAGTTTATCGTCCTTACCACCAAGAAAGCTTATTTTATGGATGGTTGAAGAAGCTTCTAAAGCGCTAGGAAAAGGAAAACGAGCAATTGAAGAAAAAAACAAAATCGAACAAAATAAACAAATTCAAATTACTCAACAGCTTATACTTGAAATTATTCCATTAGTGAACAGTTCGATTGAAACAGGCAAAATTTTGACAGCTATCCTAGATTTTATGAATCGTAGACTTATTGAAGCAAACATAAAACAAGATATTACAATATTAGAAGAGATAGAATCATTGCTGCTTCAGTTTAAGTTGATTTTGATAGAGGAAAAATAATATTTTTAAGTATTTACAGCATCTTTTCGTTAATATAGAAATTAAGCACATTTTTTCTATTAATAGGATAAAACCGTAAATACGGATTAAACTTCTTAGAAGATAGTCCGATATAAGAATTAGAACATATTTAAGAGGAGTGTTTTATTTATGACTGTCGCTAAAATTGCTTCACAGCCAACACTTCACAACTTAGATAAAACATACAAAACTGCTGAAAAAGAACATATAGAGACAAGAACTGTGCAAGAGAATCAATTCACTCAAAATGAAGCGGATTTAGAAAAGGTTGTAAAAAGTATGAATGACTTCCTACAGCCTGCAAACACACATATTAAATTCGAACTTCATGAAGAATTGAACGAATACTACGTAACTGTAGTAGATAATCAAACGAATGATGTAGTAAGGGAAATCCCATCGAAAAAAATATTAGATATTTACGCGAAAATGACAGAGTTTATGGGACTTCTGTTTGATAAAAAGATATAGAGGTGATGAGACATGGTAACTCGAATTGGTGGATTAGCAAGTGGAATGGACATTGATACGCTAGTAAATGACTTAATGAAAGCAGAACGACTTCCACTCGATAAATTAACACAAAAGAAGCAAATTTTAGAATGGCAACGTGATGACTATCGTAGCATGAATACCCTTTTAAGTGATTTCGATAAGTATATTTTCGATAATATGACAATGCAAAAGGATTTTCTAAAGAAGACTGTTACAAGTACTATGCCTGATGCAGTAACTGCAACAGCTAATACTGCGGCTGGGAATGTTTCGACTAGTATTAGTGTAAGTCAGCTTGCAACATCTGCAAACTGGATTTCTCCTAATAAATCTACTTACTCTGAATCAACGTTTACTACTGATACTGAAATTGAACTACAGGTAACAAATGGAGATGGAACTGTTAAAGATGTTAAGTTAACAGTTAAAGCGGGTTCTACACTTGATGATGTATTGAAGCAACTTTCAAGTAATAAGGACTTAGGCATTTCTGCATTCTCTGAAAATGGTCAAGTTGTCATTGCTAAAAATGATACTGGCTCAAAAGCATCAATAAAATTAATGGATACAGATGCAGAAGCTCTATTTAAATCGTTAGGATTTGAGTCAGCTATTAATCCAACAACAAAAGAATTAACGGCTACTACTGCTGGGACGGATGCTAAATTTAACATCAACGGCTTAGAAACAACACGCTCAAGCAACACATTCACAATCAACAATGTAAACTACACTCTAAACGACGTAACAAATGGAAAAACAGCAAGAATTTCCGTTGCAACTGACACTGATAACATGGTTGATAAAATCGTCCAATTTGTTAACAAATACAATGAAATGATTGAAAAAATCAACGGTGAACTAAGTGAAACACGTTATCGCAGTTATCAACCATTAACAAATGAAGAAAAAGAGGGAATGACAGAAAAGCAAATTGAGTTATGGGAAGAAAAGGCGAAAAGTGGTCTTCTTAAAAACGATTCAATTTTAACGGGTACATTAACAAAAATGCGTACAGCTATGTATTCTCCCTATTCTGGAACAGGCGCAAATAGTGAACTGAATCAACTTGCTCAAATCGGAATTACAACATCAAGTAATTTTCGAGATAACGGAAAATTGACGATTGATGAAACAAAGCTAAGAGCCGCGATTGAAAAGGATCCAGAAGCAGTATTCCAGCTTTTTAGTGGTTCAACAAAAGTAACAACAACTGCAGCAGATGGTACGACAACAACGAAGAATAGTACCGTATCATCAGAGATGGGGATTACAAACCGTCTTCGTTCGATTATCAATGACACAGTCAAAAGTATTGAGAAAAAAGCAGGTAAGGCGACTTCAACAAACCAGCAATTTTCAATCGGCCGTAACATCGTGGACATCGATTCACAAATTACCCGCTTTGAGGCTCGTCTCCTTCAAATTGAAGATCGCTATTGGCGTCAATTTACAGCAATGGAAAAAGCAATTCAACAAGCAAATTCACAATCAACATATTTAATGCAACAATTTGCTTAAAAACAAAGGAGTGTCTTAAGTGGCTATTAATAATCCGTATGCAGCCTATCAACAAAATTCAATTACAACAGCATCGCCAGGTGAACTTACGTTAATGCTATACAATGGATGTATTAAATTTATTAACCAAGCATCACAAGCGATTGATGCTTCTAATATTCAAGAAAAGAATACAAATATCCAAAAGGCACAAAAAATCATTACTGAGCTTATGATCACATTAAATAAAGATTATGAGATCGCTAAAAAATTTGAAGTCATGTATGAATATATGAATCATCGTTTAATTGAAGCTAACATTAAAAATGATAAAGAGATTTTGAAAGAAGTAGAAAATTATGTTGTCGAATTCCGAGATACATGGAAGCAAGTTATCCAAATTAACCGCCAGCAGCAGTATGGACAAGGTGGACAAGCGTAGTGAGTTCAATTCAAGATGTCTATCAAATTACTGAGCAACTTGTTCAGCTTGTTGAAAATCCGATTCCTAAGGATAATCGAGATGATTTTATTGAAAAAATCACGTTATTACTATCTGAACGGGAGTATGTAATGGCTGGAGTAGAAAAGCCTGTAACTGGGAAAGAGAAAGAGCTTGCCAATAAAATTATTAGTTGGAATGAGACAATTATAGAAAATTTTCAGATGATTCAAAAGCAAATTCAACAAGATATGATGCAATTGAAGAAGACAAAAACGTCGAATAATCAATATACTAACCCATACCAACATCTATCGGTATCAGACGGTATGTATTATGACAAGCGAAAATAGGTGATATACGTGATATCACTGACTGACCAGGATGTTGAGTTTCTCCAATATTATTACCACCTTTTAGATACGATTGAAGAAGGCTTTGATTATATTCTTAATAGTTTAATGGAGATAGAAAATATTGAAAGCAATCTAGTATTTAAAGACATACTTATTGCATTCTATTATATTGATTCCTCTCGTACTCTATTAGAAAAAACGTTTCATGATGATAAGAGTCTTCTTCATTCTATTTATAAATTTGATGAAATTATTGAATTGCTTGAGAATGAATTAAGTTGTGACACAAGCTTTGAACAATCTCTTTTCATGAAGCATCAGTTAATTCCTGCGTTTTTGGATTGGAAGGCTTCAATGCAAACAAATATAAAAACCTATGTTTTGCATTAAATAGGTAATTTAATAGATAGGAAGTGTCTTTATGGATATCGCTTTAATGTCAATGGCTCTTAGTCAAGGAAAGGTCCAGCAACAAGCATCAATATCTGTCATGAAAATGGCAATGGGGAATGCAGAGCAACAAGGAGATGCGCTTCAAACATTATTAAGCACAACAAACGCATCAGCAATTCAACATGCTGCACAACCGCATTTAGGTGGAATTATTGATATAAAATTATAAGTGATTTAGAGTAACCATAGTTATTATGGTTGCTTTTTTATTTGTGGTGAATTTTTTGGAAATAGATTAAGTTTTGAATGAAACCCCTTACATATTTAGAACAGCTTCCGCATATACTACTACACCTCAACACACAATAAATTCCAATCGCTTTTTCTACAAATTCTCACAATTTTTTCACATCTTTTTCGATAGTAAGCAGGAGTTTGGCAAGGTAACGTAGAATATTGTATACATAGCTTTATCAAAAAGGAGGAGTTCTACATGAAATTTAACGTCAGAGGGGAAAACATTGAATTAACTCCAGCTTTAAGAGAATATGCAGAAAAGAAAATTGGTAAGCTTGAACGGTACTTCGATGAATCAGTTGATGCAAAGGTCAATATTAACTTGAAGTACTATAATGATCAGGATTCTAAAATCGAGGTTACAATCCCGATGACTGATTTAGTGCTACGTGCAGAGGAGCATAATCAAGATATGTACGCGGCGATTGATTTAGTTGTAAATAAACTAGAACGTCAAATTCGTAAACATAAAACAAAAGTAAATCGCAAATTCCGTGAGCAAGGAGATCCAAAATTTGTGTTTAATAACGTACTCCCGGAGGATAATGCTACAGAGGAAGAGGAAACACAAGAGCTTGTTCGTACTAAGCGCTTTAACCTAAAGCCAATGGACAGCGAGGAAGCAATCCTTCAAATGGACATGCTTGGTCACAACTTCTTCGTCTTTACAGATGCGAAAACGAACAAAACAAATGTTGTATATAAACGAAAAGATGGAAAATATGGCTTAATTGAGCCACAAGTTTAAAATAGATAAATCGACAGCGCCTCCTTAAAGGGCGCTGTTTTTCATAAGGAGAAGGACAATGATACAACCAAAAATCACCGTAATCGGCAGCATTAATATGGATTTAGTCTCAAGAACATCAATCATTCCAAAAGTAGGAGAAACCGTCCTCGGGGAAAGCTTCCATACTATCCCTGGTGGTAAGGGAGCAAATCAGGCGGTAGCAGCTGCAAGATTAGGTGCAGACGTTACTCTTATTGGCTGTGTTGGTAATGATGGGTTTGGAAACATGCTAAGGGAGCATTTACAAGAGCAAGCCATTAACACTGAATATATTAAAACGGTGGAGGGAATATCAACAGGAATAGCGGCGATAACCTTATCAGAAGGAGACAACAGCATCATTGTCATATCTGGAGCAAACAATGAAGTCAACCCGGCATTAATCGCAGATTTTGAACAAGTGATCGCTAAAAGTGACCTCATTCTCTTACAATTAGAAATCCAAGTAAAAACAGTAATCGAAGCTGTCCGTCTAGCAAAGAAACATAAAGTACCTGTCATCCTTAACCCAGCTCCAATTCAAAAACTACCAAAGGATCTTCTCTTACAAGTAGACTACTTAACACCAAATGAGCATGAACAAACGGTGCTGCTTTCTAGGTTAGATGAGGATGAATTATTCCAAATGAAAGAAAAATGCATCGTTACCAAAGGAGCAAATGGCGTCATAATCTATCAAAATCAAAAAGAAACAACAATTCCGTCCTACAAAGTAAACGTTATAGACACAACCGGTGCCGGAGACACATTTAATGGAGCCTTAGCGGTATCACTAAGCAAAGGCAAAACACTCCAAGAAGCATGCAATTTCGCCAATGCAGCAGCAGCCCTCTCCGTCACAAAGCTCGGCGCACAAACAGGAATGCCAACACTTGAAGAAGTAAAGACCTTTTTGGGGGACAGTCCCCAAAACAACATCTAAAAGCATAAAATCGTTAATTTTGGTCAAGATGGGGACAGTCCCCCAAATGTTTAATTTCTTGCATTCATTGAGTTCAATGATACTTCTGTTGGAAATGATGTTGAAATGGGGACAGTCCCCCCCTTCTCTACATACGTCCCTGTTGTACCATATCCCAAATAGTGCTAAAATAAAGGATGGTTTATAATATGAACTATTTGAATGATTTCACTCTAAATACAGAGGAGCGTTT
>JAPSLL010000012.1:0-90267 GCA_031180805.1 Bacillus sp. (in: firmicutes) | reverse complement strand
ATGGGGACAGTCCCCCCCTTCTCTACATACGTCCCTGTTGTACCATATCCCAAATAGTGCTAAAATAAAGGATGGTTTATAATATGAACTATTTGAATGATTTCACTCTAAATACAGAGGAGCGTTTTGAATGCTTGGAATTTTAAACAAGGTGTTTGATTTAAACAAACGTGCGTTAAATCGTTATGAGAAAATGGCGAATCAGATTGATGCCTTGAGTGGCAAGATGAGCAGTTTATCTGATAATGAGCTTAAAGCAAAAACAGAAGAGTTCAAAGGTCGGCTTGCCAAGGGTGAGACACTTGATGACCTTTTAATAGAAGCTTTTGCTGTTGTTCGTGAAGCAGCAAAGCGCGTATTAGGATTGTATCCTTACAAGGTACAATTAATGGGGGGTATTTCACTACACGAGGGAAATATCTCAGAGATGAAAACAGGTGAAGGGAAAACATTAACTTCAACTATGCCTGTTTATTTAAATGCACTTTCAGGTGAAGGTGTGCATGTCGTAACGGTCAACGAATACTTAGCAAGTCGTGATGCAAATGAAATGGGTCAGCTTTATGAGTTTCTTGGTTTAAAGGTAGGTTTGAATCTGAACTCCCTTACTAAGGATGAAAAGCGTGAAGCCTATGCTGCAGATATAACGTATTCAACAAATAATGAATTAGGCTTTGACTATTTACGTGATAACATGGTTCTTTATCGTGAACAAATGGTTCAACGTCCATTAAATTTTGCCGTCATCGATGAGGTTGACTCGATTCTTATTGATGAAGCGAGAACACCGTTAATTATTTCAGGACAAGCTGCAAAATCAACTAAGCTTTATCTACAAGCAAATGGCTTTGTTCGTCAATTAAAACAAGATGAAGACTTTACGTATGATGTTAAAACAAAGGCAGTTCAGTTAACAGAGGAAGGAATTACGAAGGCTGAACGTGCTTTTGGTATCGATAATTTATATGACATTACGCAGGTTGCGCTTAACCATCATATTAACCAAGCGTTAAAAGCGCATTTTGTCATGCAAAAAGATGTTGATTATGTGGTTGAGGATGAACAGGTTGTCATCGTTGACTCATTTACAGGACGTCTTATGAAAGGACGTCGTTACAGCGACGGTCTTCACCAGGCGATCGAAGCAAAAGAAGGCTTAGAAATTCAAAATGAAAGCATGACACTTGCAACGATTACCTTCCAAAACTACTTCCGGATGTATAAAAAGCTCGCTGGTATGACGGGTACAGCGAAAACAGAGGAAGAGGAATTCCGCAATATTTACAACATGCAAGTTATTGCGATTCCAACAAATCGACCAATTGCCCGTGACGATAGAGCTGATTTAGTCTACCGTTCAATGGAAGGGAAATTCCGTGCGGTTGTTGAGGATGTCAAGCAACGTCATGACCTAGGTCAACCGGTTCTAGTTGGGACAGTAGCGGTCGAAACATCTGAATTAATTTCCCAGCTTCTTAAGAAAAAAGGTGTTCCACATCATGTATTGAATGCGAAAAACCATGAGAAGGAAGCGGAGATTATTGAAAATGCTGGGCAATTAGGTGCGGTGACGATTGCTACAAACATGGCAGGTCGTGGTACTGACATCAAGCTTGGCGAAGGTGTTATTGAAAAGGGCGGTCTTGCGGTAATTGGTACAGAGCGACATGAATCACGTCGTATCGATAACCAGCTGCGCGGACGTTCTGGACGTCAAGGGGATCCAGGTATTACGCAATTCTACCTCTCAATGGAGGATGAATTAATGCGTCGCTTTGGATCGGAAAATATGATGAATATGATGGATCGACTTGGAATGGATGACTCACAGCCAATCCAAAGTAAGATTGTCACTCGTGCCGTTGAATCAGCACAAAAACGTGTTGAAGGAAATAACTTTGATGCACGGAAACAGCTGCTTCAATATGACGATGTGTTACGCCAGCAGCGTGAAGTCATTTACAAGCAACGCTTTGAAGTATTAGATTCTGATAACCTGCGGGAAATTGTTGAAAAAATGCTTGTTTCTACAATTGAGCGTGTTGTTGATTCATATATGCCAAGGGATGAGGATGAGGATGCTTGGAATTTAGAAGGCATTGTCGATTATATGAATGCAAACATCCTTCAAGAGGGTGAGCTTGAAGTCAACAATCTTCGTGGTAAGGAACCTGAAGAAATCGCACAAATGATTAAGGAAAAAGCGATTGAGCGATATAATGCGAAGGAAGAAGACTTCGGCGAAGAGCAAATGCGCGAGTTTGAAAAGGTTATTCTTCTTCGTGCAGTTGATTCAAAATGGATGGATCATATCGATGCGATGGATCAGCTTCGTCAAGGTATTCACCTTCGTGCTTACGGACAAAATGACCCACTTCGCGAATACCAAATGGAAGGCTTTGCGATGTTCGAAAACATGATTGTAGCCATTGAGGAAGAGGTTGCGAAATTTATTATGAAAGCACAAATCCGCAACAACCTTGAACGTCAAGAAGTAGCAAAAGGTCAAACGGCGGTTCATGCTAAAGAAGGCGACGAGCCAGTGAAGAAAAAGCCAGCTCGTAAAGTGGTAGAAATTGGCCGAAATGATCCGTGTATTTGCGGAAGCGGAAAAAAATATAAAAATTGCTGTGGGCAATAACGTCTTAAGATTTGTTGTGTTCGAACTAAAAACTAAGTAATGGTTGATTGGAGCGGAAGTACGAGACTCCTGCGGGATGCGTGGGATAGGGTTTACCGAGGGGCTCACCACCTACCCCGCAGAAAGCGAGTACTGTAGCGGAAATCAACCAAAACGTTAACGTAGTAAAAGACAATAAAGATACAAAAACATATGATAAAAGAGTCATAACCATATAAAAGGGGAAAAATAGATGCAACAATCCGAGAGAGGTGACAGCCACCTCTCTCTTGTTTCGAAAAATATTTTCTAAAATCATATAGAGGTGACTGGAATGGAATTAGTAGAAATTCGTCAAGAGCTTGAAAAAACAGCTAAACGTTTAGCGGACTTTAGGGGGTCTCTTTGACCTCGATATAAAGGAAGCACGAATTCAGCAGCTTGAAGGGCAAATGACTGCACCTGATTTTTGGGATAATCAAAATGCAGCTCAAGCTGTCATCAATGAAACAAATGCGTTAAAGGAAATGGTTGACCAGTTTCATGAACTAAATGAATCATATGAAAACCTTCAATTAACGTATGAACTCGTAAAGGAAGAAGAGGATGCTGATTTACAAGCTGAGCTTTCTTCTGAAATTAAAGAAATAGTAAGTAAATTAAACGATTTTGAATTACAACTTCTTTTAAGTGAGCAGCATGATAAAAATAACGCCATCTTAGAGCTTCACCCTGGTGCTGGTGGGACTGAGTCACAAGACTGGGGCTCAATGCTTCTTCGTATGTACACTCGTTGGGCTGAGAAAAAAGGCTTTAAGGTTGAAACGCTTGACTATTTACCTGGTGATGAAGCGGGGATTAAAAGCGTAACCCTTCTTATTAAAGGGCATAATGCGTATGGTTATTTGAAAGCCGAAAAAGGTGTTCATCGTCTTGTCCGGATTTCTCCGTTCGATTCTTCTGGCCGACGTCACACATCATTCGTTTCCTGTGAAGTAATGCCAGAATTTAATGAAGAAATCGATATTGAAATCCGTACTGAGGATTTAAAAATTGATACGTATCGTGCAAGTGGTGCCGGTGGACAGCATATTAACACAACTGACTCAGCTGTTCGGATTACCCATCTTCCAACAAACATCGTTGTAACATGTCAAACGGAGCGTTCCCAAATTAAAAACCGTGAGCAAGCAATGAAAATGTTGAAGGCAAAGCTTTATCAAAAAAGAATTGAAGAGCAAGAAGCAGAGCTTGCAGAAATTCGTGGTGAGCAAAAGGAAATCGGTTGGGGTAGCCAAATCCGTTCATACGTTTTCCATCCTTATTCAATGGTAAAGGACCACCGTACTAACACAGAAATTGGCAATGTACATGCGGTCATGGATGGAGAATTGGATCCGTTTATCGATGCGTATTTACGTTCAAAATTATCATAAGGAAAAACATTCAAGCAGTGATTTTTACCCTCACTGCTTTTTTACATAGAAAAAAATGAATTGGTTAAGATAAAGAAAACTACGCCACACTGAGGAGTATCAAAGTGACCTTTACCTTTTTAATTGTGTTTCTATAGTGTACTCATCTTCGTTTTGCTTTTGATGCCAAAGCGTCTCACAAAAGTAGAGGCTTATATGACTTTCTTTGTTGTATGATATACATTAGCTGCTGATATTTTATTTGCAAGCATCATGGGCTTGTACAATATTATGGAAAGGAAAGGCCCACAAATATCAGATTTCATTACAGAAACGACTTTACCGGCACTATTTGGTATTATTTTTGTTAATTTTCTTTTCTTCCTACCGGCAAAGTAAAGCTTTTATTGCATATTATTTTATGGGGATTGCTTTCGATCAGTTTATGAAGGAATTGCTAGATAAGTTCATTATCTTGAATTTACTGGCTGGAAAACGGGCTATTCCATCCTATTTTATATTTACGCTTGTCTGTTTATGATAGGGAATGTTTCATTTACTAGGAAAAATAGAATGAAATAATAAGCACTTATAAAGTCAACCACTCGTCATTATTTGCAATGAATAAGAATGGTTATTTTTTGCGGGGCATCACCTATCCCACGCATCCCGCAGAAGTTCCCCACTTAAGCTCCGATTAACAAAAGATAACAATATTTTAGAAAAGACCTTGGACAATTGAAAGGCTTCGTACTAGAGTTCACAAAATTGATCGATCTCATCAAACGTTGAATTATCAAGGTTTTCCATTAAAACAGGTTCGATGTGGTGCATAGAGCTTGTTTCAAACCTAGTAATTTGTGGTTATAATAAGTGACGAGATTATAATACATAATGAATAAACAGGTAGATTCTATTTAAGTAAATTGAAAATAAAGGAGGATTAGAAAATGAAAAAGAAAATAGTAGTGTTATTACTCGGAACATCAATGCTATTGGCAGCATGTGGTGGTGAAGAAGAATCGAGTGATGGTTCGAATGCGAATACGACAGCTAGTGGCGATGTTGAAAAAATCGTTCAACAAAACTGTATTGGCTGCCATGGTGAGAACCTTCAGGGACGAAATGGTCCAGACTTAACGGAAATAGGAGCAAAATATAATAAAGATGAAATAAAGGATATATTAGTCAATGGCTACGGTAGAATGCCTAAGGTGTTAGGTGAGGCAGAAGCAGAAACAGTTGCTAGCTGGCTCGCTGAGAAAAAGTAAAACATATGTCATGCAAAAAGATGAAGGAGTGATCAGACAATGGTCACTCTTTTTTTATTTTTTCTTGCAGTTTTAGTCAAAAAGTTCTAAAATTCAAATAGTAGAAGCACTTACATTTTTCACTCCCACTTGTCACATTATTCCATATTTCAACAAGAATTCCGCTCCACACAAGGTTTTTATCCAATGCTACAAAGATGAAACAAAAATGTAATATAAATTTAGTCTATTAATGACGAAATTTGATGGTATAATGAATTTTGTAGTTTGAAGACAAGGAGTTCGTCTGTCTTTTGTATCGACAATATGTGACACTAACTGACAGTACTCCCCAAATACACAACTATATAGGTGGTATTAATTTATGATTGAAATGTCAGAAGTATATAAAACATATCCGAACGGGGTATTAGCCATTAATGGTATTGATATAGTTATACATCCTGGTGAATTTGTTTATGTTGTTGGTCCTAGTGGTGCTGGGAAATCAACTTTTATTAAAATGATGTACCGCGAAGAAAAGCCGTCTAGCGGAAAGATTATCATAAACGGTATTGATTTATCAACTTTGAAGGAATCAAAAGTACCAATGCTAAGACGTAGCATAGGTGTTGTTTTCCAAGACTTTAAATTGCTGCCAAAGCTAACAGTCTTTGAAAATGTTGCATTTGCTTTAGAAGTTATCGGTGAAAGTCCGAGAAATATTAGAAAACGAGTTTTAGATGTACTAGATTTAGTTCAGCTTAAGCATAAAGCGCGTTTTTTCCCAGATGAATTATCAGGCGGAGAACAGCAACGTGTATCAATTGCGCGTTCAATTGTTAATAACCCAGCTGTTATGATTGCTGACGAGCCTACTGGTAACCTTGATCCAGATACATCATGGGAAATTATGCATCTATTTGAAGAAATCAATAATCGAGGAACAACGGTTGTTATGGCAACACATAACAAGGAAATTGTTAATACGTTGAAAAAGCGTGTCATCGCAGTTGAAGATGGAAAAATTGTGCGTGACGAAGCAAGAGGGGAGTATGGTTTATATGATTAATACCCTTGGCCGTCATTTTCGTGAAAGTTTAAAAAGTTTGGCAAGAAATGCGTGGATGACCTTTGCATCAATTAGTGCCGTAACGGTGACGTTAATTCTAGTTGGTACATTTCTAGTGATCATGATGAACTTAAATCATGTCGCAGATAATTTAGAAAACGATGTAGAGATTCGGGTTTTAATTGACGTAACGGCAAATGAAGATGCCAAAGCAACACTAAAAAGTGAAATTGATAAGATAAAACAAGTAGAATCTATTACGTACTCATCTAAAGATCAAGAATTAGATAGTCTAGTTGATAGCTTAGGTGAGGAAGGAAAATCGTTTGAGCTGTTTGAGCAAAACAACCCTCTAAACGATGTATATGTTGTCAAAGCAAAAGAGCCACAGGCAACGGAAAAAGTAGCAAAACAAATAGAAAAGCTAGATAATGCGTATAAAGTAAATTACGGAAAAGAGGAAGTTGAAAAGCTATTTGACGTCCTCACAATCTCTCGTAATATAGGGATTGCCTTAATCATTGGTTTGCTCTTTACAGCAATGTTCTTAATTTCTAATACTATTAAAATTACAATTTTTGCGCGTCGACGTGAAATTGAAATTATGAAGCTAGTTGGAGCAACGAACGGATTTATTCGTTGGCCATTTTTCCTAGAAGGGTTATTCCTCGGTGCATTAGGTGCTGTTATTCCAATTGCCTTAATCATCTTTGGCTATAATTCAATTTATAAATATGTTGCTCAAAGTGTTCAAGGAACATTCATTGAGTTTTTACCGTTTAATCCTTTCGTCTTCCAAGTATCAGCTGTTTTACTGTTAATTGGTGCTTTAATAGGTGTATGGGGAAGCTTAATGTCTGTACGTAAGTTCTTAAAAGTGTAAACTAGCAATTTTTTATTGCTAGTTTACTAGCTTTCTTACGCTAAAAGCAAGGCGCTTGCGTTTTACATATATATCAACACATTGAACATCGTAATCCAAAGTTTTTAAATCGGCGCTGCTCAATGCGTCTACATATATATTTGGGAGGAAAGATTGTGAAAAGAAAAATTGTGACATTTAGCTTGGCTACCGCCATCGGTACGAGCGGATTATTACTACCATTAAACAATTCTGCCCTCGCTGAAACGCTAGAGGAGAAAAAGCAAGATATCCAGGAAAAGCAATCAGATGTTTCAACAAATCTTGAAAAAAAGGAAACCGAAGCAGCTGGATTGCAGGCGGAAAAGTCTAAGCTTGATGAAGAAATTAAATCCATTGACTTACAAGTTTCAGAAACAAGCGGGAAAATTCGTGAAAAAAAAGAAAGCATTGAAGCAACAACAAAGAAGATTGAAGATTTAAAGGTTGAAATTGATGAAGTTAAAGTGAGAATTTCAGAGCGTAATAAATTACTAGAAGACCGAGCACGCTCCTTGCAGCAAGGCGGGGGAGTAGTTAGTTATTTAGAGGTCGTTTTAGGTGCGCAAAGCTTCGGTGACTTAGTCAGTCGGGTTAGTGCTGTATCAACGATCGTTGAGGCAGACCGTGAGATACTTAAAGCTCATGAAGAGGACAAAGCAACTTTAGAAACGGCTGAGACTACATTAATTACAGAAAAGAAAAACCTAGAGGATTCTTTAAAAGAGCTCGAATCATTAGAGAAAAAGTTAAGTGAACAGTCTAAGCAAAAGCAGGAGTTAATGAAGCAAGTTCAGGCTGAATATGGCGATACGATCCAAGATATTCAGGAGCTTGAAGTTGAAGCAGACTTTTTAGCTGAACAGAAGAAAGCAATTGAGCAGGAGCAAAAGAGACAAAAAGAAGCTGCTGAAGCAGCTGCCCGTGCTGCAGCAGAAGAAGCAAAAAAACAAGCTGAAGCAGCTAAGCTGCAAGCTGAGGAAGCGAAAAAAGCACAAGAGGCACAGCAGAGTAAGCAAACAACTCAAAGTACACAAAGTACTCAAAGCTCAAGTAATTCAAGTTCATCAAATAACTCAAGTAGCTCAAACGACTCTAGCAACTCTAGTAACTCGTCATCAGCAGAAACACCTGCTGAAGTGAGTAGTAGTTTCATATGGCCAGCATCTGGATCAGTCACATCTGAATTTGGCATGCGTGTTCACCCGGTAACAGGGAAAAGAAAGCTACATGCGGGAATTGATATCGCAAACAGTTCAGGAACACCGATTTATGCTCCAGCAAGTGGTACAGTTATTCGCTCAGGAGTAATGAGCGGCTATGGTAATGTCGTTTTTATTACTCATAATATGAATGGACAAGTATATACAACTGTATATGGTCATCTGGAAGCAAGCTTGGTAAGTGCTGGCGAGACAGTCTCACAAGGTCAACAAATTGCACTCATGGGTAATACAGGTATCTCTACTGGACCGCATTTACATTTTGAAATCCACGAAGGACCTTGGAATGGATCAAGCAGTGCTGTCAATCCAAGAAAGTATCTTCATTAAACATCAATAATTATTGGAGTCTCTAAAACAATTGTTTTAGAGGCTTTTTATTATGCAAAAGTATTAGCTTCTGGCAGGAATGAAACATCAAAATACTTGAGGGGTTAAGGCAAAATATATGCTAAGCAAAGAATCATATCGACAAATCCGAATAAAATGCTCTATTTTAACAAAACTAGCTAAAATATATAGGAATTGTCGCGCCTGTATGAAAATACTATTTCCATCATTAGCCGTTTCTTTTCACATTTGCTTACATGATTTGTCCAAGTATAACATATACTAATAAAAGTCTACTTATAAGTTGTTAAAACCTGTTTATATTGGAATTTCAAGGAGGTATAGGATGAAGCAGAGAGTAGCGGCATTGTTAATCGTACTAGCATTCATTGCAGGAGCAGGTAGCATGTACTTAGGCACGGAAGTTTTGCATCAGGAGAGCACGAGCAAGGCTGAAGCACTCCCGGTAATGGGAAATGTGTTTAGTGCTGAGGAGGAAGCTTCTGAAATAAAAGGGTTTGATAAGTTTAAGCAGGCGCTAGAGCTCATTTCAACTCGTTATGTAGAAGAGGTTGATGAAGAGAAGCTTTTAGAGGGTGCCATTCAAGGGATGCTTTCTACATTAGATGATCCGTATTCCGTTTATATGGATAAGGAGACGGCAAAGCAATTTTCACAATCACTTGATTCCTCGTTTGAAGGAATCGGTGCAGAAGTTGGAATGAAAGGTGGGAAAGTAACGATTGTTGCGCCTTTTAAAGGCTCTCCTGCTGAGAAAGCAGGTCTTCAGCCAGATGACCAAATTATAAAAATTGATGGCGAGGATGTCGAAGGGCTAAATTTACATGAAACGGTTTTAAAAATTCGTGGAGAAAAAGGTACAAAGGTAGCCATTGAGGTAATGAGGCCGAATTCTCGGGAAAGATTAACATTTGATGTTGTTCGTGATGAAATTCCGGTTGAAACGGTATTCGGCTCAATGAAGGATTATAAAGGGAAAAAAGTAGGGTATATTCAAATTACATCGTTCTCTGAAAATACTGCTAAAGATTTTCAGGCAACACTTAAGGATTTAGAGGATAAAAAGATGCAAGGTCTTGTCTTAGATGTTCGTGGAAATCCTGGTGGATACTTGCAAAGTGTAGAGGAAATCTTAAAGCAATTTGTCACAAAGAACCATCCATATATTCAAATTGAAGAACGCAATGGTGATAAAAAACGATATTTCTCAACTTTAAAAGAGAAAAAGAAATATCCTGTAACAGTTCTTATTGATAAAGGAAGTGCCTCTGCCTCAGAAATTCTTGCTGGTGCCTTGAAGGAGGCATCTGGCTATAAGGTTGTTGGTGATACATCCTTTGGTAAAGGAACGGTACAACAGGCTGTCCCAATGGGAGATGGAAGTAACATCAAGCTTACACTTTACAAGTGGTTAACACCTGAAGGAAATTGGATTCATAAAAAAGGTGTAGAACCGACAATCCCTGTTTCCCAGCCGGCTATTTACCAGATAAGTCCGTTGCAAATCGATAAATCATTAGTTGTTGATATGAATAATGAACAGGTAAAAACCGCACAAATTGCCTTAAAGGGCTTAGGTTTTGAACCAGATCGTGAGGATGGTTATTTTAGTAAAGAGACAGAAAAGGCAGTCAAGAAGTTCCAAGAAGCAAATGAGCTTCCAGTAACAGGGAAAATTGATCTGCAGACCGCCGATACATTAAATCAAAAAATAAGTGAACTAAAAGACAATGATAAAAATGACCAGCAATTAAAAATGGGAATGAAGGCATTGTTTGAATAAGCAAATAGGGGCTAACCTGTCGTTAGTCCCTTTTCATTTCCTTTAATTTCTTATTCCTGAATACCTATAAATAAAAAACGTCTAGGCCAGATCCACTAATTTTAATCTGATTAGACGGAAAACATATAAAAATGTCGAATACATATAAGTGAACACGAATGATATTAAAAGTAGGCTCATGGATAAAACATTGTAAGATAAACGATTAGAAAGCCGGGGGATTCATCATGAAAAAGTCTAGCTATCATCGGGAAAAGGTTTATCAGCATTTAATTAAAGAATTAAGTGAGATAAACGCGGAGGCACAGGGTGCTGCTCATTCGAGTAAATGGATTCAGTTATTTTGCAGATATTTAGCAAATTACACAATAGTGAAGGAAACAGAGCAAATAGATAAAGAAGTCGTTCGTGACTATTTTACATACTTAGTTCAAAACAGTAAAAGACTGTCATTGAATTTAGCAGATATAAAAAAATCACTCCAAATGATAGAGGATATTTTGCATATTGAATTTGATCATTCATTAAGTGATTTTTCTTTATCAAATACAAGTCTATGGAACAACTTAAAATAAGCATACTCAATTATTCATAGAGGTGGTAAAATATGAGTAACCAATAGAGTAGAAACAGTTAGGTGGGATTCTGTTTTGATAGAACAATGGTTACTAGAGTTGCTTTTTGCAGTTGGCCGTTTTTTTCTTCATCCCCTATTTTATTTGTTCTTTCTACTAGCTCTTGCTCATGGATATATTCGCATTAAACGAGAAAGAAATTCCTTTCATATCCGTGTTCAAGATATGTATGAAGAGCTAAAGTTTACGTATACAAAAGGTTTATTCATCGGATTGATTGTTTCCATCATCCTTTTCGCACTTGGAGTAAGCCTTCCATTCGGTACATTGGTTCTCCTCGCGATTATGACGGCAATACTTGGATTAACATTGCGTTTACGCTTGCTTTCGGCAGCATTTTCCGTTGGTATAACCTTTTTAGCCGCACAAATTTTAGTTAATGGACAAGTTGCTAATGCCGAGCAATTTTTTATCGGTTTATCGGAAACGAGTTTTTCGTCATTAAGCATTCTTGCTAGCTTGTTAATCATTGCTGAAGGAGTGCTTGTTTTTAGAACTGCACATAAGCGAACATCACCTTATGTAAAGACTAGTACGAGAGGCTTGCCGATTGGGACTCATATTGCAAATCGGTCATGGATGCTTCCATTATTATTCTTAGTTCCTGGTGGCGAGCTAATGTCCACTCTTCCATGGTGGCCTGTGTTAACGGTAAACGGTGAACCATTTATGCTGCTATTCGTTCCGTTTTTCCTAGGATTTCATCAGCAAGTCCAAGGATCATTACCAAAGGAAAGCATTAAGGTGACGGGCGTTCGAGTTATTTGGTTAGGGATTATCACATTGCTCGTTTCAGTAGTTAGCATATGGGTACCGATCGTTTCTTTTATTGCTTTACTAGTTGCAATTGTTGGGCGTGAATTTATTACGATTAGACAACGAATGAACGATGATTCTGCAGCGTTTTATTTTTCAAAGCGTGATAAAGGATTAATGATTCTCGGGATTCTTCCACATTCACCAGCGGAGAAAATGAGTCTGCAGGTCGGGGAAATGATAATGAAGGTAAATGGTCATGCTGTAAAAACAATTGACGAATTTTATCAAGCACTTCAAAAAAATCGAGCATATTGTAAGCTCGAGGTCATCGATTTTAATGGAGAAATCCGCTTTACCCAACGCGCGTTATATGATGGTGAGCATCATGAGTTAGGCATCTTATTTGTTGAAGATGATAAGAAATGGGAAAATGAAGCGGTGTAATTTCCAAGTGTCAAAAACGAGAGATAGTTTGAATCTCTCGTTTTTTATTAGTGTGTTTTTGTGTTTTCATTTTATAATGATAATGAATATTACATGCAGTCTTACGTATAGAGTTTATGAATGGTTATTAGATTCCATTCTAAATTGAGTCTCGACCTGTGAAAAAATAAAATGTGTAATCGTATGTGCATATGGATTCACATTTTCAATAAATGCCTCTGCTTTAGCGAAAGTATCGAATTGCATTTTAAGCATATAACAGGCATTTCCTGCAATTCGATAACAAAATTCAACATTTGGTAACTTCTCAATAAATTTTTTAAAAGAGGTATAGTCACCATTCTTAACGGTTGCTTCTATTATGCATTGGATTGGAAGTCCTAATTTTTCATAATCCACCTCTAATGTATACTTTTTGATTATTCCAAATGACTCCATTCTCCTTACACGTTCTGTTACTGATGGAGAAGATAAATTGATTCTTCTTCCTAACTCACTCATCGACAATCTGCTATTTTCTCTTAATTCATCAATTATTTTTTTATCTATAGAATCAATTTTCATTTTTAAAGTTAATCTCCTTTTTTTTGTTCATTTTTTAAAAAGTTATGCTGAATTCGATTTCATATTTAATGTGATATTCCTAAGTTATTCGATATTATTAATAGTACAAGGAGGTATGATGTATGGCAAGAATTCGTCAATCAAATCACGGGGATACCCCGTTTCAAAAACTGTTAGGACATAACATAGAGATCATGAATTCGTGGAATATACTAGGGGAAGAGCTTGAAAAGGATGGGCTTCTTTCTGCTCAATTAAAAGAACAAGTAAGAAGAACGTTAGCACAAACGAATGGCTGTGAGTACTGTAAAGCAAAAGGAAAGCCTGATCCACATTTATTCAACGAAAAAATAGCAATTTCAGTAGCATTTGCAGAGGTATTTAGTAAGCAAAAGGGAAATATATCAGATGCGACATTTCAGGTATTGAAGGAGCACCTATCTGATGAAGAGATTAGCGAGCTTTGTGCTTTTATTACTTTTACTACAGCTTCACAGTATTTTGGTGCTATTATGAAATTGGAGCCTATGAAAGCATAAACATGTCTGTTAGGCTTTATTGCACTTTGTTGATTTCAGAGAAAGTCTAGGTTTTCTTCGAGAAAGCGAATAACTACAACGAAAATCAACACTTAACTTTATTGTGCTTTTTTAAAACTGGAACTGAAGGGACTGACTTATGCGCAGATATCAATATTTTTATTTCACCCAAAAACATCTTAGGAGGTAAAGGTATTGATTAACGATTTGTACACAAAGCGATTACATTTAAGAAAAATGAAAATAGAGGACGCACCTAAATTATTTGAAATATGGTCTGATCCAAATGTAACAAAATATATGAATATTCATCGTTTCACAAATGTAAACGAGGCGATTGAAATGATTACCTTTTTAAATGGACTTGCTGAAGTGAATAAGGCAATCCGTTATTCGATCTTTCAAAGAGAAACGAATGAAATAATAGGCTCCTGTGGATTTAATTCATTCGACCTTGAAAATTGCAAGACTGAAATAGGATATGATATAGCAAAGCCTTATTGGGGAAATGGCTATGCTCCTGAGTCAATCACTGTTTTAGTAGAATCTGCATTTAATGTCCTAAACCTTAATAGGGTTGAAGCAAAGGTTGAGCCAGAAAATATAAACTCAATTAAAGTTTTACAAAAACTAGGATTCACCTATGAAGGAACACTTAGACAATCGGAGAAATCTAAAGGGAAATTTATTGATCTTGCTATTTATTCAAAGCTCAAATCAGATATTTAATGATTCTTATGACAAAGAAGCTGTCTCAATAAAAAGGGGAAAACCCTTTAGACAGCTTCTTTGTTTTTGCTTATATTATTTCTAATGTTAACTCAATAAATATTTCAACTGCATGAGAATACCATTTTTTGATTTGATATGGAGGTATGAGTAGAGTGGGTCAAAACGTTCGTTATGTTCGATCATAGTTAAGGTTCCATCTTTACCTCACCTTTACCGTAATATAGGCCAATACAGAAAAAACTAAACCATTCTTAATACATTGCTCGATTGATTCTAAACTCGTAATCGTTAATGATTCGGGCGCGGCAATTTTTATCTCGCCACATATTTTATTATCACTCTTAATTTGGGATTTAGGTTTATAGGATGTTAATTAATGTCACATAGTGAAAGTTCTCAAATGAGTAATAATAATTAAAAAAAGTGACCAAATTATTATTACTCATTTGAAAAAATAGACATCCATCAATGGTTAATTTTTCCGTAAAATAATGATTTTAACTAATTAATTTGAGTAATATATCCCCACACTACTAAATTTTATTAGACATATATTATAGTGTGTTCATGAAATTAGTGATTTTTATAGCGAAGGAGGGGATATTATTGAGTTATGAGAATAGAGTCATTAATAACAGCTTTGAGACTGGCCTACTTCCACCATGGATTCCTTTTAATGCATTTGTAACAAGAGAATTTTCTCATAGTGGATACTATTCAACTAGGCTGCTAGGTAATAGTGTCAACGGTTACATATATCAAATAGTCGAAACTTCTCTAAGTTCACCAATTACCTTATCTGTCGGTTACTATGATCAATTCTTCAATTTTCTAGGTTACGGTTTAATAACAATATTAGATGAAAATCGTATTCCTAATGTTGAAGACAATAATACATGGTTAGAAGTCTATCAAACTACATCACCAGCTCCTCTAGGTACTACACAAGCATTAGTGTTGGTTAATAATCTACCAAGAATCGGTTCATCAGATGTTGTTGTTGATGATGTTTCCCTATTATCTATTAGCGATGGTGGAGGGGTAACTGGGCCACCAGGACCACCAGGACCAACAGGAGCACCAGGATTACCAGGAGCACCGGGTCCAACAGGAGCACCAGGGTTACCAGGAGCACCGGGTCCAACAGGAGCACCAGGGTTACCAGGAGCACCGGGTCCAACGGGAGCGCCGGGACTACCGGGAGCACCGGGTCCAACAGGAGCGCCAGGATTACCAGGAGCAGCAGGCCCAACAGGAGCAGCAGGCCCAACAGGAGCGGCAGGTCCAACAGGAGCAGCAGGTCCAACAGGAGCAGCAGGCCCAACAGGAGCAGCAGGTCCAACAGGAGCAACAGGCCCAACAGGAGCAGCAGGTCCAACAGGAGCAGCAGGTCCAACAGGAGCAGCAGGTCCAACAGGAGCAGCAGGTCCAACAGGAGCACCGGGTCCAACAGGAGCTACAGTTACTTCTAACTCAATGTTTGCTGCAAACACTGAAGGTAGTATAATTAGTGTAGTAGTTGGTGGAACAGAAATACCACTTCCGAATGTCCAAAATTTGATGATTTCACTGCAAATGCAACAAATACTGCATTTACCGTTCCAGCTACTGGTCGCTACTATATTAGTTATCAAATTAACACTACTGCTGGAGTTTTAGTAAGCTCGAGACTAGTAATCAATGGTACTACACCAATCCCTGGATCTATCATTTCACCTGTTGTTGGTATATCAGAGTATAATAATGATGTAATCGTTGATTTAACTGCAGGGGATACAATTTCATTAGAATTATTTGGACTTTTAGGTGTAGCAACATTACTTGGTGGGGGAGCAACAGGAGCAGCATTAACAATTATTAGAGTAGAGTAATAATTTTTGAAGATGTTCTTTCTTAGGATAGGCATCTTCTTTTATTTTGAAATAATTTTTTTAGGAATAAGCAATTAAAAGCTGAACGTTGAATCTAATAAGAAGCGATTATAAAAAGTGAAGGGTAAAAAATGGGAAAAGACAAACGTTCTGTCTTTTCCCATTCTATATATCTCAATATTTTAATTTCGGCAATGTCAACTCATGAAAATGAGTAAACAAGAAATTTCCTTCCATGTGAGAATGATAAATTTTTAGCGCATCCATTGCTTGATTATCTATTCCTAATAAGGTGCTGATTTCAAACAAAATATCTGCCTTTAATAAGCCTTCATCAGCTTTGTCTAATGTGTCTAGTGCTTGCTGCATAAGAGTAAGGGCTTTTGCAGAATTTTGATTGTAAAGACTTTCGAATATTCCTTCTAAAAAGTAGCTTCTTGCAACAAGCTCATGATTTGAAATGTTTGGAAGAAATGCCCTTGTTTTCTCAAATAGTTCCTCAATAAGATCTTGCTTTTCAGATTTTTTTAAACAGACATAAATACTTAGCTGTAACAATGATAATGTTTCTTCTTCAAATTCTTGAGAGATTAAATCTAAGTCAAAGTAGAAACTGTCCTTCCATTGCTGTATAAGCTCTATAGCCGGTTTTGAAGTCATCTCTGAGTATATCATGAGTGCCCATCCTCTAAGGATGCCTTCTCTATCATTTGTTTGTTGAACTTTCTCTCTTAAATTAAATAAGTCTTCTCTCATTTCTTCGACAGAGTCATTTTCTAAAAATGAAATTAAAATCTTTATATATTCTGTTTCGAGCTGTGAAATGATATGATGATTTACTTTATTTATATAATTTAGTGCTAAATCGTTTAAGCCGGTGTATATACTAAGAATTGAGAAATTATAGTAAATATTGTCCCTTTCTTCTTTTGTAATCGTAGGACTTGCCTGGGAAAGTTTTAACGCTTCACTTAATATGTAATTGCTTTTTGCGCTCTTTTTTTGATAAAAGTATATCCCGACAAGAACGTTATACGCTTTTATTTTGAGACGGAGATTATAATTGTTCTCTTCCTCTTCCTCCATCACCTTTGTTAAAAATTCCTCAGCAAGTAAATAATGCTTTATTTCATAATAGTAGACACCGCTTAAATAGTTATAATCTATTTCCCTCGTGTGAATTGCATAGGTCTCAATTTTTTCCTTAAAGCTTGCTAACTGCAGCTTGATAGATTTCCAATTCTTCAACCTAATTAAGTCTATGATGATTTGCTTTTGATTGTCTAGTTCATTAATTTTGTCTTCAATATTTGGGTCAGCAAAAAAATTAGTAGGAATATTTAATTTCTCACAAAATTTTTTCAATTCTTCATCTGTAACTGATACATGGCCATTTTCAATATTGCTCATTTTACCGAGAGAACAGATTCCTTTAGCTAATTCACCTAACGTAAGTCCTTTTGCTTTTCTGGCTTCACGAAGCTTTTCTCCAATTGAATTATGTCTAGGTATTTGCTTTTTCATATTTTCTCCTATCAAGAACGACTATTCGACTGTTTAATTTTATTTTACACAATTTCGCATAAAATTACTATGTCTAGATATATTTTACTACGTAAATGAAGTTTTTTATATTTTATTTATAAAAAAAAGTTGAAATTTCGTAACCGATTGATATAATTTAATTCGTATTTACTATTCATATTTGATTAAATAGGGTGAGTGTTTTGGTGAAAAGAAGAAATTGGACAGATGAAGAGATTGATTTTTTAAAAGATAATGTTGGCAAACTGAAAATTACAACGATGTCGAAGAAGTTAAATCGGACAGAGGAATCAATCAAAAATAAGTTGAAGCGATTAGGTATTTCGAATACGAAGGCACAAACCGGGTACTTGACGACCTATGAACTAGCAAAATTAGTTCAAAAGGATGCAACGACTGTTAGAGCCTGGATAACAAAGCATGGGTTACAAAGTACGAAGAAAACGACTCGCTGCAGCAGGCAATTTTATTTTATTCATCCTGAAGATTTCTGGAAATGGGCAAAAAATAATCGTGAGAAAATAGATTTTTCAAAAATTGAACCTCACACAATTATTCCTGAACCATCATGGGTCGAAAAGGAAAGAAAATATGAAAATCCTACCTCTTACAAGGTTTGGAGTATTAAAGAAGAAAAACAATTGAAAGTACTAGTAATGGAAGGCTATACATTAAATGAGGTTGCCAATAAGCTTGACCGTTCACTCATAAGCGTAAAGCGTAAATATAGCCGATTAGGAGCTGTAAGATAAACGATGCTCTCAAGATCGTGAAGGTAGGCAAAGGGATGCAATTTATTAAGTGAATAAATATTACCATGAAGCAATGGAAATTGGCTATACCTTTTATAATCGAATAAGAGGTGTGATATTAGTGGCATGCAGAAGATAAAGTTGAAATTAATAGGATGTATTGAACCATTGAAACGGAAAATTAGTAGGGAATCCTTCGAATGCATTCAAGTATAGTAGAGATTATCAATAAGGTAAGGTAAGTTTAATATATGAGGAGGGAATGCTTATAAGGGCATTCCTTTTGTTTGTATGGAAAGCAATTTGATATACCGCTCCCTTATAAAAGAGAATTTATTACCAACTATTTTGATAGATAAACTTCTATAACTGGATATATCTTCTAATAAAAATTATCATCTAAAAATAATTTTAATCTAAAAATCTCTATTAAATGATCCGATATATATGTATACATTTATATTAAAGGAGAACTTGCATGCTAAAAAGGAAATTAAAAATCGGGACTAAAATAAACCTCATTGTTGTTGCTGTCATCCTGCTTTTTTCGGTAACGATTGGCGCATTAGTTGTTCAAGAGGTAACAAAAGGGATTAAAAGCTTTGCAACCTTAAAGGCAAAGGGTGATTTAGGGTTAGCGTATTCTTATATTGATAGTAGATTTCCCGGTGATTGGGAGATTAAGGACGGGAATTTGTATAAAGGCAATGAGCTTATGAATGAAAATTTTGCGCTTGTTGATAAGATTGGTGAAGAAACAGATGATACTGTCACAATTTTTCAAGGGAATACGCGAATCGCAACAAATGTCAAAATTGATGGGGAACGGGCGATTGGGACTACTGTTTCTGAGGAAGTTGCTGAGGCAGTCTTAGAGAAAGGTAAAAAGTATTACGGAGAAGCAAAGGTGGCTGAATATCTTTATCAATCAGCTTATATGCCACTAAATGATAAAAATGGTGATGCGATCGGTATTTTTTATGTTGGTGCATCACAGCAGGTTATCGATGATATAATTAATAGCTTTATAGTGAAATTTATTATTTCATTACTAATTATTATCGTTATTGCATCGATTATCGTCTTCTGGTTTACGCGAAAATTAAAAAGAAGACTTCATTCACTCTCAAATGCTTTGGAAAATGCGGGGAGAGGAGATTTTACAATAGAAATCATTGACAATACAAAGGATGAGCTTGGGGAGCTTTCAGCAAGCTATCGTCATATGAAGGATAATTTAAAAATTCTCATAAGCGATGTGGTCGATACGTCCGAACAGGTAGCTGCTTCATCTGAAGAACTATACGCAAGTGCTGAGCAAACAAGTCTAGCATCAGAACAAGTTGCTGATGCGATTCAGGAAGTAGCAAATGGTGCGGATGCTCAAACGAATAGTGTTGAGGAAACGTCAATAGCGTTAGAGGAAGTCGCGCTCGGAATAAATAATATGGCTGAAAGTACGTCACGAATTGTCGAGGCTGGACAAAGCGCAAGTAAACAGGCAGTTCTTGGCGGTGAGTATGTCGGTAAAACAGTAACACAGATGCATGCTATCCATACCTCTGTTCAAGAAACAGGTGAAGTTATAGCACTGCTTGATAAACGATCACAACAAATCGATTCTATTACAAAGGTGATAAATGAAATTGCAAACCAAACGAATTTATTAGCTTTAAATGCAGCGATTGAGGCGGCACGAGCGGGAGAGCATGGAAAAGGCTTTGCAGTTGTTGCAGAAGAGGTTCGCGCACTTGCTGAACAATCACAAAAGTCATCTGCTCAGATTTCGCAGTTGATTTCTCAAATTCAGGATGATATGGAACGTTCAAACAAATCGGTGAGCAAGGTAAAAGCTGATGTACAGGACGGCTTAACAATTGCCGACAAATCACATACTGCTTTCCGGGAGATTATAAAAACAATGGATACAATGAAGGATCAAACTAGTGAAATTGCGGCAACTGCTGAACAAATGTCAGCAAGTGCACAGGAGGTTTCAGCATCAGTAGCCGGAATTTCTGCTATTTCTAAAAAATCCTCACTTCATGTACAAAATGTTGCATCAACTACTGAAGAACAAATGGCGACGATGGAAGAAATCTCAGCATCTGCCGGTACGTTATCAGAGCTTGCAACAAAATTGAAGGATACTGTCAATACATTTAAGCTTTAAGTGTAATTGTTATTGCATTAGTCAAGCTTTAAAATGCTAACAGAAATGAATAGTTGAAAGAGGGGATTTAACGAACCCCTCTTTTATCATGATGATGTAAATAGTTGAAACTTTTATCTACGTTTAATCGTATATATTTTTGATGAATAAATAGTGAGCTACGAATGGGAGACGGTTCTAGCATTAAATGAAGCATTCACATATGTTTGTGAACATTTTATTAATTACTCACTTAAATAGTTGTTGAAATGAATATTTACAAATATAATAAAACTATCACGTTATAGTTTGGAGGTTTAATGATTGGGACTGAAAAGCTAAAAATAGGCGAACTTGCAGAATTAACAGGGGTTACGAAGAGAACGATCGATTATTATACAAACTTGGGATTGTTGAAAGCAGAACGTTCTACTTCTAATTATCGTTACTACGATAAATCGACAGTTGAACAAATAAAATTAATTGAAAAGCATAAAGCTGAAGGCATGTTATTAGATGAAATAAAAAGAAAAATGATTGAAGATAATGCAGAAGAAATTGATGTCCTTGAACTACGATTAAAAATTCAATGCTTAGAAAAGGATGTAACTGAAGTGTTATCACAATTAGATAAAGGTAACATGAAAAATCAGGAATATGTTAAAAAGCATGTCTCACACGAAAGTCTCTCATTAATTCAATCTTTGTTACTACTGCTTAATTAGCAAGTTTACGGTGAATCTCATGCATGAAATAGTGAATAATAAACAAATCATACAATTTATTAGGAGGTGCAGGTCTTACTTTTGTAGGACTACTCATTGACGACAATTAACTTAATTTTAATTTTTCTATTAATTGCTTTAACAGGTTTTTTTGTGGCAACAGAGTTTGCTATTGTAAAGGTTAGGATGTCAAAAATTGACCAATTAATTGCTGAAGGAAAAAAAGGGGCAAGGGCGGCAAAAAAGGTAGTTTCACATTTGGATGAATATTTATCAGCATGTCAGCTTGGGATTACTGTCACAGCTTTAGGACTAGGTTGGTTAGGAGAACCAACAGTAGAAAAGATATTACATCCCTTGTTCGAATATTTACATTTTAACGAATCGATAACACATATCTTATCATTTGGTATTGCCTTTGCGTTAGTAACATTTTTGCACGTTGTAGTTGGTGAACTTGCTCCAAAAACCGTTGCGATACAAAAAGCTGAGGCAGTTACATTGTTATTTGCAAATCCAATTATTTGGTTCTATCGAATTATGTATCCATTCATTTGGTTCTTAAATGGATCTGCACGTGTATTAGTAGGAATATTTGGACTGAAGCCAGCCTCTGAGCATGAATTAGCACATTCTGAGGAAGAGCTTCGAATTTTGTTATCTGAAAGCTATAAAAGTGGAGAAATTAATAAAAATGAGCTTAAGTACGTCAATAATATATTTGAATTTGACGAGAAATTAGCAAAAGAAATCATGGTTCCACGAACTGAGATTGTATCAATTTCAGTCGAAGAGTCTTATGATGAAATTTTAGAGCTAATTAAAAATGAGAAGTATACCCGCTATCCTGTAACAGATGGAAGCAAAGACAATATTGTAGGTTTCCTAAATATAAAAGAGCTTTTAACCTCTAGATTTACTGATATGGAAAGCAATAAGGAATTTAGTATCGATACATTTATTAACCCAGTTATTCGCGTCATCGAAACGATCCCAATCCATGATTTGTTATTGAAAATGCAAAAGGAACGAACACATTTAGCTATTTTAATTGATGAATATGGTGGGACATCAGGATTAGTAACGGTAGAAGACATTTTAGAGGAAATCGTTGGCGAAATTCGAGATGAATTCGATGAAGATGAAATACCAGAAATTCGTAGAATAAATGACGGCCACTACATTCTAGATGGGAAACTTCTAATAGAAGATGTAAACAATCTTCTTGGTACAGCCTTTTCTGATGAGGATATTGATACAATTGGCGGTTGGTTCCTTACACAAAACTTTGATGCAAGTGTCGGTGCAAAGGTTGAAGAAGCTGGTTTTATATTTAAAGTACATGAAAGTGACGGTCATCAAATTCATTATTTAGAGGTAATGAAAGGTAAGGATAATATCGTCTCGTTTAACAATAGTAAAAACAATGAAGAAGAATAAAATACTATCGTGCTTTTTATGAGAGATGAAAACCCTAGGCATGCCTTAGGGTTTTCGTTATTTATTAAATCATTAGTATAAAAAGAAGTTCTTACTAGCGTATTCCTTTCGAGATACAAAACGAGCTAGTTTTTTAGATAGCTAGCAATTGCTAGAGAGAGTTTTTGTATTTCCTAAAAGAGTGTTTTTTAATTGATTATTTTAAAAAACTTCAAAATTGACATTAATGCAAATCTTCATCTATAATTTAGCGGTCAAAGAAAAAGAAATCAATTTATTGACAGGAAAGTTTGTTTTTGGATGAAGGAAAGGGAAGGGGCTGCTAACCAAAGCTTGTATAGGTGATGGTGTAGGAATTGATTATGGATTGTAGTTTTGAAAGGTAAGTTTGTAGGCTTTGCTTTCCTTTATATGTGTGTAATACATATACACATTATTCAAAAATGATAATTAGAGAGGGGATTCAATATGGATGCAAGTGTAAGCGCAAGTGCAACAGCGAGTCAGAATCCGGAAAAAACGTATAAGGTTGTTCCGATTTTGGTCGCTTTTCTTATAAGTGGTTTTATAGGTCTTTTTAGTGAAACAGCCTTGAATATTGCGATTAGCGATTTAATTCAAATCTTTAGTACAAATGCAGCTACGATTCAATGGTTAACGACTGGATATTTATTAACATTAGGTATTTTAGTCCCTGTATCGGGGCTATTGCTTCAATGGTTTACAACAAGACAATTGTTTATTACATCATTATGCTTCTCGATTGTAGGAACGTTAATCGCAGCAATTGCACCTAGCTTTGAAGTTTTAATGGTTGCACGCGTGTTCCAAGCGATGGGAACTGCGTTGCTTTTACCGTTAATGTTTAATACAATTTTATTAATTTTCCCTGCAGAAAAGCGTGGGGCTGCAATGGGAATGATCGGTTTAGTCATTATGTTCGCTCCTGCTGTAGGACCAACAATCTCAGGCTTAGTTCTTGAGAATCTTACATGGCATTGGATTTTCTGGCTATCACTGCCATTCTTAATAATAGGTTTAATTGCAGGCGTACTTTATATGGAAAATGTGACTGAAGTAACAAAGCCGAAGATTGATATCTTGTCTGTAATTCTGTCAACTTTAGGTTTTGGTGGAGTTGTTTTTGGATTTAGTAGTGCTGGTGAAGGTGAAGGTGGTTGGAGCAGCCCGAAGGTAATTGCCTTTATTATCATTGGTGTCGTTTCCCTTATTTTATTTAGCATTCGCCAACTTAAAATGGAAAAGCCAATGATTAACTTACGTGCCTTCCGTTATCCGATGTTTACTCTTGCTGTCATCCTTGTGTTTATTTGTATGATGGTTATGCTTTCATCGATGTTATTATTGCCACTTTACTTGCAGGGTGGATTAGTGTTAACGGCATTTGCTGCGGGATTAGTTCTTCTTCCTGGCGGTGTTTTAAATGGTCTTTTATCTCCTGTTATGGGAAGACTTTTTGACAAGTATGGACCAAAGTGGCTTGTTATTCCTGGACTTGTCATTGTTGCGATTGATTTATGGTTATTCTCTGGATTAACGACAACATCGACAACAGGCTTTATTATCGCTCTTCACATTTTATTAATGATTGGGATTTCAATGGTTATGATGCCAGCTCAAACAAATGGATTAAATCAATTACCAAAGGAATATTATCCTGATGGAACAGCGATTATGAATACTCTTCAGCAAGTATCAGGAGCAATTGGAACTGCTATTGGTGTAAGTATTATGACTGCAGGTCAGCATGACTACTTATCAAAAGTAGATAACCCACAGGATCCAGCACATATTCCAGCAGCATTAACAGCTGGAATTCAAGACGGTTTCCTCTTTGCTCTCGGTGCTGCGATTATTGCGTTAATTATCGCTTTCTTTATTAAGCGAGTGAAGGTTGAATATTAATAAAAATAAAGATAAAGAGAAATGGATGCATGCTAATGTGCTTTCCGTTTCTCTTTTTTTCGCTTAAATGAGAGCAAAAATGCAATAAAAAAGACTGTCTCAAAATGGAGATCCTTAAGAGACAGTCATCATTTTTAATGAAATTATTTTTGTAAATCCTCTGCACCTTTTGCGATTAAGTCAAAAAGCTCCTCAATATCTGAAGCCTCTACACAAGAGAAGGCAATGCGGAGATCTGTTGCGTTAATGGAAATTGTTCCAACACCATATTTATCTAATAGGTGAACGCGAAGCTCTTCTGCATTAATGTTATGAAGCTTTAGGCACATAAAGTACCCAGAGTTAAATGGATAGTATGTCCAATATTTGTTGTATTCATCTTTAGCAAGAACTTCTTTTGTTTTATCAGCTCTGCTTTTCATAAGGGCAAATTTTTGTTCCTTCTCAACTGGGAATTCATTTGATTGCAATGATTGCAAAATAATCGACTGTGAAGGATGTGAACCGCTTGAAATCGTTCCTCTAATGATCCCTTTCGTTTTTTGCTCTAGTGCATTTAGAATTGCAGGACTATGGCTCGCATATGTTATAAACCCGACACGGAATCCCCAAACATAGTTTTCCTTTGTAGCGCCATCAATCTTAACAGCGAGAATTCTTGGATGTGCATCAGCTAAATAGCTAAAAATGGATTCTTTAATTGAATCCTCGTAAAATAATCCGAAATATGCATCATCAATCAAGGCAATAATATTTAAGCCTTCTTCTGCAGCTTCTTTAAGGACGTTTACGATTTCCTTTGCTTCGGCTTCAACTGGTGTATAGCCAGTTGGATTATTAGGGAAGTTTAATAAAACAACAATTTTGTCAGCTGATTTTTGCGCTTGAATAGCTTCCTTCAGACCAGCGACATTAAAGCCATTTGTATTGCTGAAAAGCGGGTATGTGACAGTTGTCGCTCCACGACGGGTTTTAAAAGTAATGTTGTAGTTTCCCCAATATTTATCTGGTAGGATAACGGGAGTACCTTCATCCACAAATAAGTCAGCGACAATGCTAAGTCCGTGGGTAAGCGCGTTTGTAACAACAGGTGTTCCAATTAATTCTTCCTTCAGGCCTGGATTATCTGCTAGGATTTTTTTCTTCCACACATTGCGAAGCTCTTCTTTTCCTTGAGGTGGAGCATATGGGAATAAATCCTTTGGTGAGATTTCTTTACCAAACATATCTTGAATATGTTGAAAATGCATCGGCTGGTTATTCTCAGTCGCTATTCCAATCGTTGCGTTAAAACGATGTGCCTTTTTACCAGCTTCTGCTGATTGACTTAAGATTCCTTTTGGGTAAAACATTTCCTTTCCTAGCTGGGACAACATATCATAGACGTATTCGTTGTCTGCTTGAATCGACTTGTTTAACGCTTGTGCTAATTCGTTCATGATTTCCTGTTCACCTCTATGGAATAGATAATATGGATTGAAAATTCATTATGAGATATTTTAACATACTAAAGATATATCTCACAGAGTTATCATCAAATTTATTTTTCTTACATAAGTGAACCATGATGAGGCTTACTCTAACAGGACATTCACGTTATACTAGTGTAGAAGGAACGATTAATTATAAATACAAAAGGCTATATTTAACATTTCATACTGCTTCCACTTCAGACGATCACTTCAATTTATACGATAAAATATAGTCAAAGTTATGAAAAAAGTGAGGAAAAATGATGCACATTGTAGCTATATTACTTGGAATTATTATTTTTCTTAATATTGCGTTTGCTATTATTGTCATTTTTAGAGAGAGAAAAGATGCGACTGCTTCATGGGCTTGGTTACTTGTTCTCTTTTTTATTCCGTTGTTAGGGTTTTTACTTTACCTTCTATTTGGACAAAATCTGAGTCGCTATCATTTATTTCAATGGGAGGACCGTAAAAAGCTTGGGATTGAAACCTTGCTGAACAGGCAGGTCGAACAAATTCGGAATGATACATTTGAATATCAAAATGATACGGAAAGAGCATATAAACAGCTTATTTATATGCATTTAATTAATAATGATGCAGTGTTAACAAAGCATAATTTAGTTGATATTTTTACAGACGGCAAAGAAAAATTTGAGCAATTAATGACTGATATTGAAAACGCACAAGACCATATTCATTTGCAATATTATATTTTACATAATGATCAGCTAGGGAAGCGGCTTATTGAGCTATTAACGAAAAAGGCAAAGCAAGGAGTAAAGGTCAGAGTTTTATATGATGATCTTGGTTCAAGGGGGCTAAGGAAATCGTTTTTCGCAGAATTAGTAGCTGCAGAAGGGGAAGTTGAACGGTTTTTCCCGTCTAAACTAAGATGGATCAATTTACGGCTTAATTATCGTAACCATCGTAAGCTCGTTATTATTGACGGACAGATTGGCTATGTCGGTGGATTTAATGTCGGGGATGAATATCTAGGACTTGATCCGAAATTCGGCTACTGGCGTGATACACATCTTCGTATTCAAGGTCCAGCCGTATTTGCGATTCAAACGCGCTTTATCCTTGACTGGAACCAGGCAACAAATAAAAAGAAGGTGCCATATATCCCAAACCATTTTCCGAATCAACGTGTTACGGGAAGCAGTAGCCTACAAATCGTTACTAGTGGGCCTGATTCAGATTGGGAACAGATTAAAAATGGCTATATTAAAATGATTTCCACTGCTAAAAAAACAATCTGTATTCAAACACCGTACTTTATTCCTGATGCGAGTTTACTTGATGCTTTAAAAATTGCTTGCTTATCTGGGGTGGATGTCAAAATTATGATTCCAAATAAACCGGATCACCCGTTTGTTTATTGGGCAACGATGTCATATATAGGAGAAATGCTAAACTCTGGTGCTAAAGTATATATTTATGATAATGGCTTTATCCATGCAAAAACGATTATTGTTGACCATGAAATTTCATCAGTAGGAACAGCAAATATTGATATGAGAAGCTTTAAATTAAACTTTGAAGTAAATGCCTTCGTTTATGATTCGTCGATTGCGATGGAGCTTTATGAACACTTCCTACAAGATATTGAGGTATCAAGGGAGCTTACATTAGGAGCTTATCATCATCGTTCAAAAACGATACGCTTTAAAGAGTCTGTCTCACGTTTATTATCACCAATTTTATAAAAGTAGAAGAGAGTATGTTAGCTTGCTATGACCTACTCTCATTTTTTAAGTTCAATTATTCAATAATAGCTTGGGCATTTTTTATTAAGGGAAGCATCCTATGATTACAGATGGATTCTTACATCTTTCGCAATTAGCAGAGACCGCAATGCCTAATTTGTTTCATCATTTCAACTTATCTTAATTTTTTCAACTTAATTCGAGCAATTAAGTGAAAGTTACTTTATAATATATGTAAATATATGTTTTCATAGATGTAAGCTTTAAATTATCATACATGTTACATTTGATTATAACTAAAAAGTTAAACCATTATCGTGTACAGCTGGTTTAACTAAATCATAAATTTGAACATAGTAAATGTCGGAGAGGTGGGTATTTTGGGAAATAACGTAACAATGCGAGATATCGCGGAAAGACTTGGTGTTAGTAGTGTCACCATTTCGAAAGCACTAAATGATAAAGAAGGCGTAAGTGAGGAGCTAAAGCAGAAAATTAAAGAGGTTGCAGAGGAGATGGGCTACCGATTTAATACTTTAGCAAAATCAATGAAAGAAGGCCAAGCTTATAATATTGGCGTTATTATACCAGAACGTTTTACAGGAGAAATTCAATCCTTTTATTTAAAATTTTATCAGCATATTGCCCGAGTCTTAGACCAGCATCAATATAGTGGAATTCTTCATATTTTAAGCTCAGAGGATGAAGAAAATAAAGTTCTTCCACGAATCTATTATGATAAAAAGGTTGATGGATTGTTAATATTAGGGCAAATTAGCAATCAATATATCCATCTGTTAAATGGAATTGAAATACCGATCGTCTATATTGATTTTTATAATGAGGATGCAGAAGCAGATACCGTGATTACAGATAATTTCTATGGTGTCTATGAAATGACAAATCACCTTATCAAAAACGGTCATAAAGATATTGGCTTCGTAGGGAATATTTACTCAACTAGCAGCATTCAAGACCGCTTTTTAGGCTTCTATAAATCATTGCTAGAGCATAAGCTGCCTTTACAACAACAATTTATTATTAATGACCGCGATGAGCGTGGAAAGTATATTGATATTGAGCTTCCTGAAAAGCTTCCTACAGCATTTGTATGTAACTGTGATCAAGTTGCATACAATTTAATTAATAAGCTAGATTCATTAGGTTATCGAGTTCCTAAGGATTGCTCAGTCGTAGGCTTTGATAATGATATATATGCACAAATTGCAGAACCTAAGCTAACAACAGTAGAGGTTGATATTGAAGAAATGTCTCGAACAGCTGTTAATTTAATTATTTCAAAATTAAAAACGAAAAAGAAAAAATTTGAACAAATATCTGTAAAAGGGAAGCTTGTATTCCGTGACTCTGTAAAAAAAATGACGGAAGATAAACAAGCTGCAGATATGGCATAAAAAAATAGTAATCTAATATAGGTTCACTTCTCCAATTGAGCAAAGGTTCATTAGGAGGAGTGGCCTTTTTTTAACTAAAAATATGTCAATATTTTTTACAAGATTCATCATATTGACGGGTAAGCGTTTTCGTAATAAAATATTAGTTACTTAAACGATTACTTTATAAAAGGGGGATACTAGAATGAAACACTTATTTAAGGTGCTAGTTTTTAGTATGATGATTTTTTCTTTATTAGTAGGTTGTTCTCAAACAGATAAGAGCTCAAGTAAGGGGAATGCGAACGATACTGATGGTCCATCAGGTGAAATCCTTGTGTTAACAAATCGCACTGATATTGTTGATACAGTATTCCAGGACTATGCAAAAAAATTTAATGAAAAATATCCAGATATAAAGGTGGAATTTGAAGCAATTACAGACTATGAAGGTCAAGTTAAAATCCGTATGAATTCTACAGAATATGGAGATGTTTTGCTCATACCAAATGATGTACCAGTCCAAGAGTTAGGAAACTACTTTGAGCCGCTTGGCACAATTGATGAATTAAGTAAAAAGTATTTACATGTTGATGAAGATGCTTATGAAAACAATGTGTATGGTATTCCGGTTGTTGTAAACGCTCAAGGAATTGTCTATAATAAAAAAGTTTTTGAAGATGCTGGAATTTCAGAAATACCTACTACACCAGAAGCGTTTATAGAGGCATTAAAGAAAGTAAAAGAAAAAACAAATGCGACTCCTTATTATACAAACTATGCGGCAGGCTGGCCGTTAACTCAATGGGAGCCAAACCGTCTATCTATCGCAGGGGTTGAGGATTATGTCAATGTTCAAATGGCAAATATGGATGATCCATTCTCAGAGGGTAAGCCACATTATATTTTATACAAATTGATGCATGATATCGTCAAAGAAGGATTAATTGAAGAGGATCCACTAACGACTGATTGGGAAAGCTCAAAGAAAATGCTAGCAAATGGTGAAATTGCAACAATGGTATTAGGTTCATGGGCGATTACACAAATTCAAGATATAGCTGAAAAACCAGATGATATTAGCTATATGTCATTCCCTTATAATCATGAAGGAAAGCAATATTCAGAAAGCAGTGGAGATTACAAAATTGGTATTAATAAAAACAGTGAAAACAAGGAAGCTGCACAAGCATGGCTTGATTGGTTTATTAATGAATCCAATTACGCGCTTGACAATGGTGGAATCTCTCCAGTCATTGGTGAAGAGCTGCCAGATACGTTAGCTTCATTTGATGATTTAGGTGTTAAGTTGTTAAGAAATGCACCAGCTCAAGAAGGACAAGAAGGCTGGGTCGATGCAATTGACAACGAAGGGGAAATCGGTTTATTCCAACCAGAATTTAAACAGCGTATCATTGAATCTGCTATTGGAAATACAGATGAAAGTTTTGATGATATTATGAAAGACCTAAATAACAAATGGAAAGAAGCACGTGCAAAAGTAACGAAATAAATGGTAGAGATAAAACACTTTGTACAGTTTCTACTAAAAAAACAAATTATTGAAACCGATAATCCAAAAAGGGAGTGTCCTAATGAATATGGACCCCCCCTTTTTTTGTCATCACGGGAAAAACTATCTTCCAGTGTTAATTAAATGTAAATTTTCCTTAAAAGTTAAGAATTGGTGCCGATATAAGAAGTATAAACCTAATCGATAACCTGTCAAGATCGAAGAGTAAGGTAACAAAAGAGAGGGGAACGAATATGAAATTGACAGTTGGTAGAAAATTAATTATCGTTTTTGCTTCTATAATCATCATTATCCTTGGCTTAAGTGTAGTAAATACGTTGAATATGAACAGTATAAAGTCGGAATCGGCAAAGGTTTCTAAGCACCAGCTTCCTTCTGTTATTTACGCTTCCGAAATGAGACATATTATGAACAGTCTCGTTACACAAGAGCTTTACTACGTGAACTCAACGAATGAGAGCAACAGAAAGGAATACGTTTTAACAATGGAAGCGTTATTAACTAGACATAAAGCTGTAACGAAAAAATATGAAGCGCTTTTATCAAATGAAGAAGAGAAAACGCTTTACGAAGGTGTTAAAAAGGAATGGGATGATTACCTAGCTTTACATGAAGAGATGATGGCAGAAGGACAGGCTAATAATGTTGAAAAGGCAGAGGAAATCCTCCGTAAAGCAAGCTGGAGCTTATCAAGTATTAATATAAATATGAATAAGCTTGTTGAACTAAGTGTAGAGAGTGCCAATAAGGCTAGCGAGGAAATAGACGACCGTTATACAAGGTCAAATATTTTATCGATCGTTTTCATTTTTATTGCTATTTTATTAGCAGTCGTTCTAGGTAATATCCTTGCTAGAAATATCTCAATCCCAATCCGTAAAATGGCAGCACAGGTAAAGCAGGTTGCGAGCGGAAATCTTGTTGACGAGGAAATGGAAATTCGCAATAAGGATGAAATTGGTCAGCTTGCAAAGGATTTTAATGAAATGACAAAAAATTTACGCTCTGTTATTACAACAGTAGCAGGGCATTCAGAGCAGGTTGCGGCAACCTCTGAACAGCTGACAGCTAGCGCAGAGCAATCGGCAAAAGCGTCTGAACAAATTACAATGTCGATTCAAGAGGTTGCAAGCGGCTCTGAATCACAAATGCACCAAGCGATCGAAGCAAATAATGCAGTCGAAGAAATTTCTAAAGGAATGAATCAAGCTGCTTCATCTATTCAGGTTGTCGCAGATTTATCAACTGAGGCTACTGAACAGGCATCTGTAGGTAATATTGTTGTACGAGATACAGTTTCAAAAATGAATGCCGTCCAATCCCAAGTTCGGGAAACAGCGCAGGTTGTAAACTCTTTAGGAGAGAAATCAACGCAAATTAGCAAAATTGTCGCGTTAATCACTGAGGTTGCTGACCAGACGAATTTACTTGCCTTAAATGCAGCGATCGAGGCTGCAAGAGCTGGAGAGCACGGAAGAGGCTTCGCTGTTGTCGCCGATGAGGTTCGTAAGCTTGCAGAGCAATCTAGTCATGCAGCAGACGAAATTAGTCAAATAATAATAAAAATAAGAAACGAAGCAACAAATGCAGTAGAAGCAATGCAAGCTGGCTCGGTAGCGGTTGATGAAGGAATTGTAAAGGTAGAAGAAACAGGTGACGCGTTTAAAGCGATTGCCCAAAAAATTGAAGAGGTTGCCGTACATACACAGGATGTATCTGCAGTCGTCCAACAAGTCTCAGCAAGCTCAGACTCGATGGTTTCATTAATAAATGGAGTCGCTTCATTATCTGAGCAAGCAGCTGGAAACACACAAAATGTAGCGGCTTCTTCAGAGGAACAAAGCGCATCGATGGATGAAATTACAAAATCAGCCTTGGAGCTTAGCAATATGGCAAATGAGCTTCAAAACATCGTAAGCAAATTTAATGTATCATATAAAAAAGATGAAAAAATAAAGAGACAAAATAAAAAAATTCAAAAAACAAAGAAAAATACCAGCAAGAAAAGGTTGAAGCTGTTTAAAAAATAAACTAGTAAGCACGCAATTTTTTTTGGAAACGATAAGTGAATTTTATATAATAAGGATATCTGTATATATGAGACTTGCCTTTGATTAACGTTTAGACCTCAACTTTTTAGTGGAGGTCTATCATGAGGTAAACGGGATAAATAGGATGGGGGATTAACTTGCTTATTACTGAGCGTCATCGTTTAATTTTAGATTTATTAAATGAAAAGGAACATGTAAAAATCCAGGAGCTAGTTGAATTAACAAATACGTCTGAATCAACATTAAGGAGAGATTTGGATCAGCTTGAAAAGCAACATTATTTAAAACGCGTGCATGGCGGGGCTTCCCTCCTGCAAAAGAAACGTCAGGAACGGAGTGTTATCGAGAAAGCAACGCAAAACCTCCAGGAAAAAAAGCAAATTGCAAAATATGCTGCTGAGCTTATCCATGATGAGGAATGCATTTATTTAGATGCAGGGACAACCACCTTTCAAATGATCCCATTTTTGAAGCAAAAGAATCTCGTTGTTGTGACAAATGGTGTTGACCATTTAGAAGCTTTACTAGATAAAGATATTACAACCTATTTAATCGGCGGCTATGTTAAAAAAGTAACAAAGGCCTTAATTGGGCGAAATGCATATGAAAGCATCCAAAATTATCGCTTTGATAAATGCTTTATTGGGGCAAATGCGATACATCCTGAATTAGGATATACAACACCTGACCCAGAGGAGGCACATATTAAAGAAAAAGCGATCTCACTTTCACGAGAAGCTTACGTGTTAGCAGATCATACAAAACTTGGTGAAGTATCATTTGCTAAGTTTGCAGATTTAGACAAAGCAAAAATAATCACAAGTGTTGATGAGACAATACGGTTGAATCGATATACGGAAAAAACAAAGCTTTATCTTGCGGAATAATCATCAGATATAAAAAAATAATGGATCAGTTCTCCTTCTGTTAGTTACGGGTCTTGGGAGGCAGCAGAATGCTCTCTCCCTCGTAACCGATTTTACGGAAAGTCCCAATATGATTTGTACTGGCATAAAAAAGTCCATTTAGCATATACATGGCTACAAGAAAGAATGGGGGAAACGATATGAATGAAATCCTATTTTTAATTGTTGCTCTGTTAATACTAAGCGTGATAACCGGAATGAGAATGCTTATAAACGTATGGGGGAAAAAATATCGCTATAAAAGCACGTGGGAGCTATTATACTCTGATGATGATAGAGCTGAGAAAAAGCAGCGACGGTATAGTAGATAAAAGCAGAGAATTTCCTGCTTTTTTATTTTGCCTTTAACCTAAACTAATAGTAAAATTAACTGTTAGCAAATTGTTCTTTCATCAGCATTGTAGTATAGTTGAAGCACTAATTTATATAAAAGAGGTAATCGAAAATGAGCTTACAAGAGGAAATTAATAAACGTCGGACTTTTGCCATTATTTCGCATCCGGATGCAGGGAAAACGACGTTAACGGAAAAATTACTGTATTTTGGGCAGGTAATCCGCTCAACAGGTACAGTTAAAGGAAAAAAAACTGGGAAATATGCAGCATCTGACTGGATGGAAATTGAAAAGAAGCGTGGAATTTCCGTTACTTCAAGTGTGATGAGCTTCCCATATCATGACTTCCACGTCAATATTTTGGACACTCCTGGTCATGAAGACTTTAGTGAAGACACATATCGGACGTTAACAGCTGTTGACAGTGTTGTTATGATTATTGACTCCACAAAAGGGGTTGAGCCGCAAACGATTAAATTATTTAAAGTATGTCGGATGAGAGGAATTCCGATTTTTACATTTATAAATAAATTAGACCGGGAAGGTAGAGAACCATTAGAGCTTCTTTCCGAAATTGAAGAGGTTCTCGGAATTGAATCATACCCAATGAACTGGCCGATTGGGATGGGCAAACGCTTCTTAGGAATTTATGACCGATTCCAAGACAAAATTGTCCGCTTTAAAGGAGATGAGGAAGAGGAAATCATTCCTTTAAGTGATGTATCAAAGCATGGTATTGATGAAAATCCAACTTATCAAGAGACTTTAGGTGAGATTGAGCTTCTTGAAGAGGCAGGAAATGAGTTTACTCGTGAACGTGTTGAAAATGGTGAGTTAACGCCAGTGTTCTTTGGAAGTGCATTAGCAAACTTTGGTGTTCAAACATTCTTTGATACGTTCCTTCAATTTGCTGCACAGCCTCAACCACGAAAAACGAATGAAGGCTTAGTGGAACCGGAAAAAGAACAGTTTTCTGGATATATTTTCAAAATCCAAGCGAATATGAACCCGGCACATCGAGACCGAATCGCCTTTTTACGTGTTTGCTCAGGTAAATTCGAACGAGGAATGAGCGTCAACCTTAGTCGAACAAACAAAACGATTAAATTAAATCAAACACAAGCCTTTATGGCAAAGGATCGCGATACGGTTGATGAAGCCTATCCAGGGGATATCATCGGGATTTACGACCCAAATATTTACCAAATTGGCGATACATTAATCGGTGGAAAAGCTCAGTTCCATTATGAAGAGCTGCCACAATTCCCGCCAGAATTGTTTAAACGAGTACAAGCAAAGAACGTTATGAAGTCAAAGCAATTTAGAAAAGGGATTGAGCAGCTTGTTCAAGAGGGTGCAATCCAATTATTCAGACAAGAGTTAAATGACTCGCTCATTCTTGGGGCAGTAGGTCAATTACAATTTGAGGTATTTGAATATCGGATGAAAGCTGAATACAATGTAGACGTTGAATTTACATCGTTAGGAGAACGAATTCCACGCTGGATTAAAAGCGAGAAATTTGATAAGCGCTTCTTTGATTCACGGAGTATGCTTGTTCGTGACCGTTACGGCGCATATGCTGTCCTCTTTGAAAATGAGTTTACATTACGTTATTTCTTAGAAAATCAAAAGGAAATCGAGCTTGTTGACCTGTTTGAGGAAAATGACTACCAAGGTGTTACAGCGCATAAATAATACGTTTGAACAATCGAAAATATAGCAATACTTATAAAGAGCTACCCATGTGGTGCTCTTTTTTCTTTGTTTTTTTCAAGTTTGACAGATTTTTTTTCGAAGTTGACAGATAACTATAAAAAGTTGGTTGATTTTCAAAAGAGTTGACAAATTTATCGGCAAACTTGACAGATTTAAAGGATAATTCAAGCTGAATACATAGATTTAACATGCTTAAAGATTAAATATGAATTTAATACGAACTAAAGTTCGTATTTTTGGTGATTTTTCTACAAATTGTGGTAAACTATTACTATTGAAACTTTCTGAATGGAGGCTTTTGTGTGGATCAATTTGAACTAGTCTCGAAATACAAGCCACAAGGTGACCAACCTACAGCAATTCAGTCATTAGTCGAAGGAATCAACGAGGGGAAACGATTCCAAACATTATTAGGGGCTACGGGAACAGGTAAAACATTTACGGTTTCCAATCTTATAAAAGAAGTAAACAAACCAACTTTGGTTATTGCACATAACAAAACATTAGCTGGACAGCTATATAGTGAGTTTAAAGAGTTTTTTCCTAACAATGCAGTTGAGTATTTTGTAAGTTACTATGATTACTATCAGCCGGAAGCTTATGTTCCGCAAACAGATACGTTTATTGAAAAGGATGCTAGCATTAATGATGAAATTGATAAGCTGCGTCACTCAGCGACATCAGCGTTATTTGAACGGAAAGATGTCATTATTATTGCCAGTGTATCGTGTATCTATGGTCTCGGTTCGCCAGAGGAATATAAGGAACTTGTTGTTTCTTTACGTAAAGGAATGGATATTGAACGGAATCAATTATTAAGAAGAATGGTTGATGTTCAATATGTACGCAATGACATTGATTTTCGCAGAGGAACATTCCGTGTCCGCGGTGATGTTGTCGAGATTTTTCCTGTATCTAAAGATGAACAATGTATTCGTGTCGAGTTTTTCGGTGATGAAATTGATCGGATTCGCGAGGTTGATGCGTTAACTGGTGAGATTTTAGGCGAGCGTGAACATGTTGCGATATTTCCGGCATCTCACTTCGTTACTCGCGAGGAAAAGATGCAAAAGGCGATTAAAAATATCGAAGCAGAGCTTGAGGAGCAATTAGCGAAGATGCGTGAAAACGGCAAGCTTCTTGAAGCACAGCGACTTGAACAACGAACCAATTATGATTTGGAAATGATGCGTGAAATGGGATTCTGTTCAGGGATCGAAAACTACTCAAGGCATTTAACACTTCGTCCTTCTGGTTCAACACCATATACATTGCTAGACTTCTTTCCAGAGGATTTTTTAATTGTCGTTGATGAATCCCATGTGACAATTCCACAAATTCGCGGGATGTATAATGGGGACCAGGCGCGGAAGCAAGTGTTGGTTGATCATGGCTTTCGCTTACCATCTGCCTTAGATAACCGTCCACTTCGATTTGAAGAGTTTGAAAAGCATATAAAAAATATCGTCTTCGTATCAGCAACACCTGGTCCATATGAAATTGAGCATACGCCGAAGATGATTGAGCAAATCATTCGACCGACAGGGTTGCTTGACCCAACAATAGATGTTCGACCAATTGAAGGTCAGATTGATGATTTAATTGGAGAAATACAAGCAAGAGTTGAGAAAAATGAACGTGTTCTCATTACAACATTAACAAAAAAAATGTCTGAAGATCTGACCGATTATTTAAAAGAAATCGGCATTAAAGTTAATTATCTCCATTCAGAAATCAAAACATTAGAACGGATTGAGATCATTCGCGAGCTTCGGCTTGGAAAATATGATGTTCTTATAGGTATTAACTTGTTAAGGGAAGGACTAGACATTCCAGAGGTATCGCTCGTAGCGATTTTAGATGCAGACAAAGAGGGCTTCTTACGCTCGGAGCGCTCGCTTATTCAAACGATTGGGCGTGCTGCACGTAATGCTAACGGCCATGTTATTATGTATGCCGATAAAATAACGAACTCAATGGAATTGGCGATTAATGAAACGAAGCGTCGCCGTGAAATTCAGGAGGCCTACAATAAGAAGCATGGAATAACTCCACAAACGATTCAAAAGGAAATCCGCGAGGGGATCCGGGCAACGATGGCAGCAGAGGATCAGGAAGAATACGAAACATCTGTATCAAAAACAATAACAAAATTACCAAAAAAGGAACGCGAAAAAGTTATTTCCGATATGGAAGCAGAAATGAAGGAAGCGGCAAAGGCATTGAACTTCGAACGTGCTGCCGAGCTGCGTGATTTAATTTTAGAGCTTAAAGCGGAAGGGTGAAACGATTATGGCAATGGAACATATCGTTGTAAAGGGAGCGCGTGCCCATAATTTAAAAAATGTTGATATTTCAATTCCAAGAGATAAACTCGTTGTTCTAACGGGTTTATCTGGATCAGGTAAGTCCTCACTAGCATTTGATACGATTTATGCGGAAGGACAACGTCGCTATGTAGAGTCACTTTCTGCATATGCCCGCCAATTTCTTGGACAAATGGATAAACCAGATGTCGATTCGATCGAGGGGCTATCACCAGCGATCTCAATTGATCAAAAAACAACGAGTCGAAATCCACGTTCGACCGTTGGAACTGTTACGGAAGTATATGATTATTTACGCTTGCTCTACGCGAGAGTCGGACATCCGACATGTCCAAATCATGGGATCGAAATCTCATCACAAACAATTGAACAAATGGTTGACAGAATTTTGGAGTACCCAGAACGAACAAAAATCCAAATTCTTGCCCCTATTATCTCAGGACGAAAGGGCGCACATGTTAAAGTATTCGAGGATATTAAAAAGCAAGGCTACGTCCGCGTCCGTGTTGATGGGGAAATGCTCGAGCTTTCAGATGAGATTGAATTAGAAAAAAATAAAAAGCATTCGATTGAGGTTGTTATTGACCGTATTGTCGTTAAGGAGGGAGTTTCCTCTCGATTAGCAGACTCGCTCGAATCAGCTCTACAGCTAGGTGAAGGTAAGGTTATCATCGATGTCATCGATGAGGAGGAGCTGTTATTTAGTGAGCATCATGCATGTCCACAATGTGGCTTTTCAATCGGTGAGCTTGAACCAAGAATGTTCTCCTTTAATAGCCCATTCGGTGCCTGCCCTGAATGTGATGGTCTCGGAATAAAGCTAGAGGTTGATTTAGATTTAGTTATCCCTAATAAAGAGCTAACCCTTCATCAAGGTGCGATTGCTCCATGGGAACCGACTAGCTCTCAATACTATCCGCAGTTATTAGAGGCGGTATGTAATCATTACGGGATCGATATGGAGACTCCTGTAAAGGATATTCCGAAACATTTGATGGATAAAGTTCTTTTCGGCAGTGATGGGGAAGAAATTTATTTCCGCTATGAAAATGACTTTGGACAAGTTAGAGAAAACTATATTCAATTTGAAGGCGTTATTCGGAATGTTGAGCGACGCTATAAGGAAACGACCTCTGATTATATTCGTGAACAAATGGAAAAATATATGGCTGAAAAAAACTGCCCATCATGTAAAGGGTATCGCTTGAAGAAGGAAACGTTAGCTGTATTAATTGACGGAAAGCATATTGGGGAAATTACAAAGCTATCTGTTCAAGAGTCGCTTGCATTCTTCAGAGGACTTTCACTTTCTGAAAAGGAAATGCAAATTTCAAACTTGATTTTAAAAGAAATTAGTGAGAGATTAGGATTTTTAAATAATGTCGGACTCGAATATTTAACATTAAGTCGTGCAGCCGGTACATTATCTGGTGGAGAAGCACAACGGATTCGCTTAGCTACGCAAATAGGTTCGCGCTTAACAGGTGTGTTATACATATTAGATGAGCCGTCAATTGGTTTGCATCAAAGAGACAATGATCGCCTTATTGAAACGATGAAAAGTATGCGTGACATTGGAAACACATTAATCGTGGTTGAGCATGACGAGGATACAATGATTGCTGCCGACTATTTGATAGATATTGGTCCAGGTGCTGGTGTTCATGGTGGTCAGGTCATTGCTGCAGGAACACCCGAAGAAGTAATTGCAAATGAAAATTCAATAACTGGGCAATATTTATCAGGGAAGAAATTCATTCCACTTCCTATTGAGCGTAGAAAGCCAGATGGCCGATTTATCGAAATAAAAGGGGCAAAGGAAAACAATTTGAAGAACGTTAGCGTAAAGCTTCCATTAGGAATGTTTATTGCTGTAACAGGAGTTTCCGGGTCTGGAAAGAGTACGCTAGTAAATGAAATTCTTCATAAATCTCTCGCGCAAAAGCTTAATCGTGCAAAAGCAAAGCCAGGAGAGTTTAAAGAAATGAAAGGGATAGAACATTTAGAGAAGGTTATTGATATCGACCAATCTCCAATTGGACGGACACCACGATCAAACCCAGCAACGTACACCGGTGTATTTGATGATATTCGTGATGTATATGCGGCAACAAATGAAGCAAAGGTTCGAGGCTATAAAAAAGGGCGCTTTAGCTTTAATGTGAAGGGTGGCCGTTGTGAAGCATGTCGCGGCGATGGAATTATTAAAATCGAAATGCACTTCCTTCCCGACGTTTATGTGCCATGTGAGGTCTGCCATGGAAAACGATACAATCGGGAAACACTTGAGGTAACCTATAAAGGCAAAAACATCTCTGACATCCTTGATATGACTGTAGAGGATGCTGTAAGCTTTTTCGAAAATCACCCAAAAATCAAACGAAAGCTACAAACAATTTTAGATGTAGGCTTAGGTTATATTACATTAGGACAGCCGGCAACAACGTTATCAGGTGGAGAAGCACAACGGGTGAAGCTTGCATCAGAATTGCACAAACGCTCAAATGGGAAAACAATGTATATCCTTGATGAGCCAACAACCGGGCTCCATGTAGACGATATCGCTCGACTATTGAAGGTTCTCCAACGACTCGTCGAAAATGGCGACACAGTCCTCGTCATCGAGCATAATTTAGATGTTATCAAAACAGCCGACTACCTTGTCGACCTTGGACCAGAGGGCGGAGACAAAGGTGGAACCATTGTTGCGGTCGGCACACCAGAAGTAATTATGAAAACTGAACAATCCTACACTGGGAAATACTTACGTCCTGTCATTGAACGTGACCGCGAACGGATGAAGAAGCTGATTAAGGATAAAGTAGAAATTGTGCAGTAGAAGAGAAGAGCATCTATTTAGGTGCTCTTTTTTTGCTAAATCGAGATTGAACTTTTTATCAATACCTTATATAAAACTTATATAAAAACATCATGTTATATTAGAGACCATTCAAATTTACTTCCTCAAAAACACCGCCTAGTAAAAATGTCATTTCTAATCACAAACAATCTAATACGTTTATCCTGTTTTTACTCTAATTTACAATAATTGTTTAAAAGCCAATGAAAAATCAATTTTTATCCTATACAATATGAAAGGTAAATCAAATAGTAAACTAAAAGTTCGTTCCAACAAGGAGGACTCAAATTGAAATATAAAAAGAAACTGTTCATATATAGCATAAGCACATTGCTGTTATTAGGAGGTTGTGGAAGCGTGGAAAATTCAAAAAAAAATACAAATTCTCATTCAACGGAAACATCTGAAAAGGACAATCAAGATGATAGATATGTAAGTGTCCAGGACTATACTGGTGAAGGCTACATGCCACGTAATGGGGAAGAAACAGATAAAATTGCGAAAGAGCATAAAGGCGAAATAGCGGAAGCGGTACAAAAGTTTTTTATTGATACTTATAAAACAGAAGTGAAGGTACATAATGTTGTAGGTTCGCAGGATGCTGCAACGGTATTTGTTGAGTCAGTGGGGGAACCACATTTTTATACGTATGCAGTTGTGCCGATTAATAAACAAAAGAATGAGGTAAAGCTAGATAATATTTTTACTCAAGAAGGTCAAGTAGAGAATGCAATTAAGAGTGGATTATATTATCAACTATTCAAAGAGGAATTTTCCCGATTAGATTCTTACTTTAAAGAACTTCAAAATCAGGGAAAAGTAGTAGGAAGAACAATCGAGTCATTGGAGAATGTAGGTGGCTTTGGATATATGACTCAGTATTATTTTATTTCTCCTATAAAGGATGAAGCGCTTGATACCCTATATACAAAATATATTGAAAATCCAAACATTGATATTGCTCAAATGAAAGAAATATTTGAAAAAAGTACTTTTTCTCCCGAGAATTTGATAATTAGTATTCAATTATATATGAGTGAAAAGGATACCCAACCAAGTAAAGAAATTTTTGAGCAAGTATGTAAGGATTTAGAATCATTACAAAACCTTCCACAAGGCTCATATAGTGTGACCCTTAACGATAATCGAATTGATAGTGTAACTGCAATAGGTATCAAAGATAATTCTTTAGAGTTAGTTTATCCAAATTATTTATTGAGAGAATAGGAAGGTGGAGTATGTGAGAGGAAATGAAATTAGTGAGAAGGTTAATAGACAAATAGAGTATACACTAGATACTGATTTGGTAGAACTTGCTGGTTATCAAGCTTACTTATATCCTCCAAAGGATTCTGTAGTCTTTGTAAATAATAAACCATATTTAGTAGTGGATACAATTTATAATGACAATACAGGACTTGATGCATTAACTGTTGTTAATAGAACAACCAATGAATTCACCATTATCTACGTCGGCACTGACGCAACAGCAGAGAACGGCATGCAAGACCTCATCACAGACGCACAACTCCTAAGTAAACTAACACCTGACCAAATCAAAGCTGCACGTGATTATTTCAATGAAATGGAAGAAAAGTTTGGAGAAATCTCCTCCATCACTGGTAATTCACTCGGAGGTGGTCTAACAAATTCAGTCGCGGTGGAACATCCGGACGTTAGAGCGGTAACATTGAACCCAGCAATCTTGCCGGATGGTATGATCGATGAATCACAGGAATTTGAAAATATTACGAATTATTTAAGTGCTTATGATGTTTTGACAACGACAGAAAAATCACTAGGATTAGGTAACCGAATTCCTGGTGTGCAGTACCGTATAAATAATGGAATTCCTGAATTTGATAAGCTGACAACGAACCATACAGGCTATATAAGAGAGGACGACGGTCGGCAGTATTACGAAGTAGGTGATGGAGTTATTTACGTTGATGCTGATTCTCATGTCATCACAAGCATATGGACAGGTGAATCGCTTCATGGTGGAGGAAGCTCGAGAAAAATTGTCATGGACAAAGAACATCTTGATATGCTAGCAAGTGCATTGTCTGAAGATGTTGCAGTGAAGGTTTACAGGTCAGGGACATATTTAGAGAATTCTAGTGGAATCGTTGAGGAAGAAAGTAGTCAGTTCCATGAACGAATCCATAAACTTCAGGATATTTTTGAAGATTTATTTGACCAATTAGCAGGCGACCGGTTATTAATGGGACTTACTTCAGTTGAAAATCTCTTAATCTTAGAAATTGATTTTCTCCATACCTTACTAAATCAAGCGGAATCAAAATGTCAGTCATTAAATGCTATTTTGAATTCTCCGCCTGTCGAATTACTTGAACACGTATTTAATCAAAATATAAGTGTCGAATCGATTTTTAGAACAGCGAGGAATCATTTGGATGAGCTAAAAGGGAATGTAAGTCAATTATCTAATTCACTTCAATCGATTATTTCTGAGGGGATCACAGATTTATTTGTTGGCGGAACGAATGCTTGGGCAGATGCTGTTGTTGGAGAGCTTCGTGCTCACTATGGGATTATTATGAAAAATAAGGAAACTGTACTAGAGCAAGTAAATGATTTTGCTAAGGAAGTAACGAGTACAGCAAATAAATTTGCGCAAGCTGATCAAGCGATTTCTCACGCGATAAAAAATGGTCACTCACCTGGAATAACTAAATCTACTGCTCAATCATCAAAGGTGTTTACAATGGAGGAATCTCCTTATCTACAAGAAGGAATGAAATTTAAGGAATTGCATTTAGACATTGTATATGCAGTTTTCACACAAAAAATACACATTAAGCTATTACCACTTCTAACAGGCATAAAACTTATCCTATCTTTAATTGAATCAGCGCTGCAAGCTCTCATCTCGTCAGTGAAAGGGTTAACTGCTTCATTGCTACATGGAAATCTTCCAGGTAAACTGATTAGCCTGTTTACTGATTACGACGATAAAATAAAACAGTTTGTCAACGGGGCATTGGAACCGCTTGATGAGTTAAGGTTAACGATTGAAGGGATTCATGATGGAATTGGGCGTCTCATTGTTAACTTCTCGACACTAGCACATAATTTTAAGCCATATGTAGATAGTGCGTTGTTTAGTAAGACAAACTATCACCATATCCATCTTTATAATTTAGCAGCAATGGCCATTTTAGATGATATGAAATTGCTGTTTAAAGATATTGTAAAACAATTAGGATATAATAAGTCGGAATCAATTGATGCATTAAACAATATGTCAGAAGGTATTTTAACAAATATGACAAAGCTTTATGACCAAGTAAATCGTTGCACCATGAATTGACATGGTTATACAAAATTTATCAAATGAATTGACCTTATTAGGAATAATCTTTACAATAAAATGGAAGAAATTTTGAAGGGGTTTGAGATGGAAAGAGAATATCTCCAAATGGCATTGATTGAGCCAACAAGGATGAAGTTGTTTCAGGTTAGTGAGGATTATGGATACCGCTCAAAAGAAGCTATGCGCTTAAGCATGATTTTGGATGAATTAATTAACCTTTATAATGAAGCTCAATGTGAAGGAAAAAGAATATGTAAGGTAAAACCCACATCATAAACATTTGTGGGTTTTTTTGTTCTTAAAAGTGAAACCTCCTCCAACATTCATTCGTATTAAAGGTAAGGAGAGTGAAGGAACAATGGATAAGCAGAATAAAGTAATCGCATCGCTAAATTATTTTAGTGTGTTTTTTGCACCATTTCTATTGCCGATCGCTATTTACTTTATTGTTGATCATAATGAGGTGAAATCACATGCAAAAAAAGCATTGGTTTCGCATATTATCCCATTTCTATCAGTAATCAGCTTGATAGGGATGATTATTTATAGTGGACTTTCATATATATCAGAAGCAGCAATGTTTTCATTAGTTATTGGCGGCTTTTTAATCATTGGTATTATTAATCTATTTGTTGTTATTTGGAATATTGTAAAAGGAATTAAGCTTTTAACAACTTTATCATGATTGTGAGGAGATCGTAATGAAGGAACAAAGACAACGAATTTTAAAATTAGTTGAAGAGGGAAAGCTATCAGCTGTGGAAGCCTTAACATTAATTGAAGCATTAGAAAGTGATCAGCAGGTACAGAAAGATAAGATTTCTGCTCTATCTACAGAGGTCTTTGGTGGGGAGTATGAAAATAAGGAAAAGCAATTTCATGACAAGCAATCCTCATTAGGGGCTAAGCTTATGGATTGGGTTGATACTGCTGTCAAAAAGGTTAAGGACATTGACCTTGATTTAAACTTTGGAAAGTCAATTGATGTCCATCATATTTATCAGCTACAACATGTCGAGTTTCATGATATAGATATCAATATTCCAAATGGTAGTATAAATATTCAACCATGGAATGAAAGTGATGTTCGTATTGAATGTGATGCAAAACTATATCGTGTAGAAAATAATGAACAAGCAAGAGAGCAATTTTTACGTGAAGTTGAATGTGTTGTTGAAGGGAATCGTCTTATTTTCCATACTGAGAAAAAAACGATGAAAATCAATATTAAAATTTTTATCCCTGAGCAAACATATGAACAAATCAAAATCAAGCTGTTTAATGGTCCAATAAGAGGGGAAGATCTAAAAGTAGACAACTTGAAAGCGAAAACGGCGAATGGAGTCGTTTCATTCTCGGGTGTTAACGGGAAAAAAGGTGAATTTGAAACAGCAAATGGTCAGATTAAGCTTAGTCAATCAAACTTTGACAACGTAGAAGCTGAGTCGATAACAGGACTTATCCAATTTACTGGTTCAACTAATAAGCTTGATGCACAGAGCTTTAACGGTAATTTGCAGCTAACGCTAACAGACCCAGCATGCGAATCCATTTATGCAAAAACAACAACGGGAACGATCGATATTTATACACCAGAACAATGTAAGGTAATAGGAGAATTGCGTTCAAATCTTGGCACACTTGCAGCACACGTAAAGGATGCGGAGATTATCCATGAGAAAAATGATACAATCCAAAAAGAGTTAAAGTTCCGTACAGCGGAGGAAACAACCTTATCGGTATTTGCAGACTCTAAGGTTGGTTCGATTTCAATTAAAAATACGTAAGGATGATATGACGTTGAAAAAATTATACCGATCTTGTACAGACAGAAAACTGTCAGGTGTACTCGGTGGCTTATCTAAAATGGTTGGCATTGATCCATCAATATTGAGAATCGCGTTTATTATTTTATTGTTTCCAACAGGGTTTTTCCCGCTGATTCTCATTTACTTAGCATGTGTCTTTATTGTCCCGGAAGAATCGGATGTTAGATAGATGTTAAAAAGATGGTTAATAAGCATTCTTGTTAATGCCCTCATTTTAATTGTTGTCGCCGGCTACTTTGACTCGTTTTATTTAAGTGGAATATGGGCTGCTATTGGTGCGAGCTTCATATTATCTGTGTTAAATGTTCTCGTTAAGCCATTTCTCATTTTGTTAACCTTACCTGTTACGGTTCTAACATTAGGATTTTTCCTCTTTATCATTAATGCGATCACATTAATGATTACAGAAGGTTTAATGGGAGATGCCTTTAATATTGATGGCTTTGGTGCTGCGATTTTGGCTGCTATCGTTATGGCATTACTAAATTTAATGGTCCAAAAGGCAATTATTGAGCCTTTACAAAAGGATAAATAAAGCGGGGGTTAGGCTCCCGCTTTTTCATTATGTCTAATGATGTCGAATGACAGATTATAATGAAAAGTTGACAAATTTTATAGTAAAGTTGAGAGATTATTTAAGAAAGTTGACAAATTATCCGTGTAAGTTGACAGATTCTTATTTATTTAGTAAAAACAACCGTTCCTGCTCATACTAATGATAGGTGATGAGTATGAAACATCCTTTATTATTAATCACAACGAATATCATGCTACTTTTTACTTCGCTTTTTTCAACAAATATTTTTATTTATGCAACGAAATCCTCGATATTTCCAGATTATTTTCAAGTTGATGAGTATTCTGCCGCTTTCGATAAAATAACAATAAGTGAAAATCTTTCTAAAACAGAGCCACCAATTCATTTTAAGCCAGAGGGGGAAAAGGAATTTTCTGATAAGCAATATCGTTCACTTACAAAAGGAAATAGTGAGGGGACGAAAACGAAATCCTTATCAAAATATCCGTACCATCGCTTTGATGTTTTAATTAAAGAAGAGGCGAAACCTACTGATCGTTTAAGCGTTAGTTGGCAGGGGAAATCCTTGCCAGGGAGAAAAATTACAATGTATGGCTGGAATCATATGAAGAAAAAGTGGATTGAGCTTGCAGATACAATTGCTGGAAAGAATGAGGTAACCATTCAAGCAGCGGTTAGTGCACGTGATTATCTTCACCATCAAAGGCTAAGTATCCTTGTTCAGGATCAGATCATCATTCCGACAAAGAAGTATGATTATTCCTTTGTTTGGATGTCTGATACACAATATTATGCACAGAATTATCCTTCTGTGTTTAAATCAGTTACAGAATGGATTGCTCAAAATAAAGAAGAAATGAAGATAGAGTATGTCTTTCATACAGGGGATATTGTTCATAAAGGGAATGATGAAAAACAATGGCAGCGGGCGAGTACGTATTTAAATACGTTGGATGTCGCAAAAATTCCATACGGAGTATTACCTGGGAATCATGATGTCGGAAGTGATTTCAAAAAATATAAGGAGTATTTTGGTCAGGAACGATTTCAAAGAAAGCGATATTACGGTGAGGCTTATGAAAACAATCGTGGTCATTATGACCTCGTTTCTGTGAATGGAAAAGAATATCTTTTCTTATATATGGGCTGGAAAGTGAAAAAGGAAGATATCATATGGATGAATAACATATTACGACGTTATGCTGATCGTACCGCAATTTTAGCCTTTCATGAATATCTTGAAAAAGACGGGAGCAGAAGCCGAAAAGGGAATGAGCTTTTTGAAAAAGTCGTTGTGCCTAATCGAAATGTCGTCGCTGTTTTATCAGGTCATTATCATGGAAGTGAAATGCTAGTTGATGAGGTAGATGATAATCTCGACGGTATCACCGATCGGAAGGTGTACCAGCTATTAGCAGATTATCAGAAGGCGCCACAAGGTGGGGGTGGGTTTATTCGCCTTCTTCATATTGATGAGGAAACAAACTCGATTGATGTACAGACGTACTCACCATATTTGGATCAATATTATTATTACAGTCCAAATGAATACCCTAATAAGGATCAATTTACGATGGATATTGATGTTACAAAATCAGAGAAAATGATTGCTTCTTCTTACTTTGACGTGAGGCTGTATCGGAAAATTGGGAAGGATAACGTTGTAAATAAAAAGTGAAAGGCGAGGCTGTTTCAAAGGACTTTGGAACATTTGAGACAGCCTCTTCTCCTGCTAGCTTGAGATGAATGCTTGATATCCTATTTTTTTGAGCTCGTTTACAAGCTTTTCTGCATTTTCCTTTTCAGAAAAAGCGCCTACTTGAACCTTGTATAGCTTTTTGACATCAGTTTGCTGAGCCTCTTTCCTTTTTACTAGCTTATAGAAAATTACAATCCCATTGACTATTCCAGTTGCACAAGCATGTCGATAGGCTTGCTCTTTAAGCAATTGTGCTTCAGCTTTATTTGTCATAAATCCACATTCACATAAAATTGCCGTCATTTTTGTCTCTGTTAAAACATGGAAGCTTGCTGTTTTTACACCGCGATCTTTACGGTTTGTCTCTTTAATTAGCTCAGCTTGGACGATTTTAGCAAGCGCGAACGCCGTTTTTGGTTTGCTTGAGTGTACGTATGTTTCAATCCCAGAGGCAGATGTCCATTCCTTCCCATTTCCATGAGCGTTTGCATGGATGGAGACAAATAAATCCACATTGGCTTGATTCGCCTTTTCTGTCCGCTCCTTCAAAGGTACATCTTGCTTATCTGAATGGGAAAATAATGTTGTCACTCCAGAATAACTATGTAAAAGCTTCTTCATTTCATTGGCAACCGCACGATTAAATTCATATTCCCTCATCCCATCAATGGTACGCTTTCCAGGTGTTTCATAGCCGTGGCCTGCATCAATCATTATTTTCATTTTATTCACTCCTTTCATATTTTATATAGGGAGTTTCTTAATGAAAGTGGCGGGGAAATATAAAAAAACGCATGTGGTCATTACTTGGTTGACCACATGCGCTTCATCACTTTATTTTTTTACTCCTAATGTTTCCCTTGCCATTTCCATGTATTCCTCTAATCCTGAGGTGAGCGCAAATTCAGCAATCGCAACTGGATAGGCTGTATTAAGCTCAATGATATGTTCCTTCATCCTTGGCCAATAAATCCCGCCAGCCTCTTTGTAATAATGCAGAACCTTCTCAAGCGCCTTTTCTCCAAATGCTCGATATTCAAAGACAAAGTCATTTGCAACATCTGTCACCTTTGCTTCGGTCCAATCGATTAATCCAGTAACGTTTGCATGTTTATCAATTAATGTATGACCTGCATGAACATCTCCATGAATCAGACCTGTTTCCTTTGGCCATAATTCGTCATTTTTTACCCATGCCTGCCAGCGATCCCATAACGATTGACTAACGCCAAATGTTTCCTTCACCTTTTCCATCCGTTCGATCATGGAGTTTCTAGCTTCTTCTGCAGTTTGAATAAAAAGTCCAGCCCCTAGTGCTTTTTCTTTTGGTATCGTGTGCAATGCTACTAATACATTTGCGAGTGTTTTGTGATATTGCTCAGGTACATTTTCATGGTCCAATTCCCAAACATAATTTTGAATGCTTGGATCAATTGTCCCTGCTGGTACGCCTGATAATTTTTTATAAGCAATAATATCCTTTTCGTATATCGACCAATTTGGTGTTTCAAATGGGACATTATCCTGGACAAGATCGAGAACCTTTTTCTCAATTATTGTCCGCTGCATGACATCCGCACGTCTTGGTAGTCTTAATACCCATTCATCACCATGATGATCTTTTGCATAGGCAACGAGAAAATCTAATCCAGATTCGTTAAAGACAATTGACTCCGCTACGACATTTAATTGATATTTTCTTGCAATTTCAATAACCAGATCCTTGTTTATGCAATCACTTCCTTTTAAGATTAGCTATCCTTTATAAATGACTGCTTTCTTTTGTCCAAAGGCTATGGATTGGTATCGTGAAGTGTATATATATGGGCATAAAAAAGAGGATAGATTTTTCCTATCCCTTCGTCGTTTTTTTCTATTATAAGGTTTCTCGTGATAGTTAGACCAATCCAAGTTCTCTGAAGGAAAACAGAGTGAAAACGTATTTAGTTACCGTTTTTTAAAGGTTGGTTAACAATCATCAGGATCCCTCCGTTCATTATAAGTGCTTTAATGGTAACATAAGTAAAGGCTCTTTTCAAAAAGTTTGTTGTTTTTAGTACTAACTTTATAAGGGTTGATTGGAGCGTAAGTGTGAGACTCCTGCGGGACGTGTGGGAGAGGTTAATCTTTAAGCAGGTGTTTACACTGAGGAGGCTCACCACCCACCACGCGGAAAGCGAGTACTGCATGAGGAAACCAACCACGAACGACTACACTGTAAAAAAGCAACAAAGTTTGCGAATACAGCCTAAATAAAAGAGATCGTGGGTAATTTTTGTAATTTATTTTGAATAAAGCAATTTATATTTTGGAAACCGATAGACAAATGCTAAAATATAAAATGAGTCATCTTACTAGAAAATACAGGAATACAATGATAAGGGTTAGAATGAGACCTTATTAAAAAAGGAGGATAAACCGTGCCTACAGTTCGGACAAAGGATTTAATAGATAAATTTAAATTTGAAGTTATCAGTGGAGAAGAAGGAATTAATCGGCCAATTGTAACGAGTGATATTTCACGACCTGGTATAGAAATGGCGGGTTTTTTTACATATTATCCAAAAGAACGAGTACAATTGCTAGGAAAAACTGAGCTTTCCTTCTTTCTGCAATTAACACCACAAGAAAAAAAACACCGTATGGACGAGCTTTGTACAGATATTACTCCTGCAATTATTCTTACGAGAGAAATGGAAGCGCCTGAAGAATTAGTTGATGCATCGAATCGTAAAGGTGTCCCAGTATTGCGTTCGCCTATGAAGACAACTAGATTATCAAGTCATTTAACTAATTTCCTTGAAGGAAAGCTAGCTCCAACGACAGCTGTTCATGGTGTATTAGTTGATATTTATGGAGTTGGCGTGCTTATTATCGGGAAAAGCGGTGTCGGTAAGAGTGAAACTGCATTAGAGCTTGTAAAACGTGGACATCGACTTGTTGCTGATGATTGTGTTGAAATAAGACAGGAAGATCAAGATACATTAATCGGAAGTGCTCCAGAGCTTATTGAGCATTTATTAGAGATTCGTGGCTTAGGGATCATTAATGTTATGACATTATTTGGTGCGGGTGCTGTTCGAAGCTTTAAACGAATTACACTTGTCATAAATCTTGAGCTATGGGATCAAAATAAACAGTATGATCGACTTGGGTTAGAAGAAGAGAAAATGAGAATTATTGATACAGATGTTACGAAATTAACAGTTCCTGTCCGTCCGGGAAGAAACCTATCAGTAATTATTGAGGTTGCAGCAATGAATCATCGATTAAAACGAATGGGTGTCAATGCTGCTGAGCAGTTTACAAATAAACTAGCTGGCGTAATTGAGGATGGAGATCGCGAAGAGGAATAATAGAATAGGGCCGAGCTATTTCGGCTCTATTCATTATGAAAGATAAAATACATAATGAGCATGGAACCTTGGTTGAAGTCCATATAGATGGAAGGCCATTAAGGCTATGACAGACTAGTAAACGATAGGGAGATGATGAAATGGAAGAAAGCATAAAACCATTGAACCCGATATTTCTTGATTTAGGTCCGATTCAAATTCATTGGTATGGGGTAATAATTGGTGTTGGCGCGTTGCTTGGACTGTGGCTTGCTGTTCGTGAGGGAACGCGACGAGGCTTACATAAAGATACGTTTGTCGATCTTGTTTTATTTGCAATCCCGGCTGCTATTATTGGGGCAAGACTCTATTATGTTATTTTTCAGTGGGATTATTATTATCATAATCCGGGAGACATTATTAAGATTTGGAATGGCGGACTTGCGATACATGGTGGGTTAATCGCAGCCTTTATTACAGGGGCGATCTATGCACGGGTGAAAAAATTGTCATTCTGGAAGCTAGCGGATATTGCAGCTCCATCGATTATTCTCGGACAGGCGATTGGCCGCTGGGGGAACTTCATGAATCAAGAGGCACATGGTGATGCGGTAACGAGAGAGTTTTTAGAAGGCTTACATTTACCTGATTTTATTGTTAATCAAATGTATATTAATGGTGAATACTACCATCCAACCTTTTTATATGAATCAATATGGAATTTTGTTGGATTTATCATTTTAATTTTATTAAGAAGAGCTAACTTTAGACGTGGGGAGTTATTCTTAACTTATATCATTTGGTATTCTGTCGGCCGCTTCTTTATTGAAGGCATGCGTACAGACAGTTTAATGCTGACAGATTCACTTCGAATTGCTCAAGTCATTTCGATTGTACTAATCTTAATAGCTGTTGGGATCATGATTTTCCGACGTATAAAAGGCTATTCGAAGGAACGGTACTTAGATGTAAGTCAATAAGTAAAATATTTATCTATTAGTAATTTTACAGCAAGAGGAGAGGTTGCCTGTGAAGAATAGCTTTAAAAATGGTCTTCAATCTGGTATCCAGACAACCTGGACATTAGGTAAAGTGATTTTTCCGATTACATTGTTTGTAAGTGTCCTGCAGCATACACCTGTGTTGCAATGGTTAGCAAAGCTCATTACACCGATAATGGGGATCTTTGGCTTATCAGGTGAGGCAGCAATTCCCCTTGTCATTGGGAACTTTCTAAATCTTTATGCAGGGATTGGTGCAATTTTATCACTCGATTTAACGGTAAAGGAGGTATTTATTTTAGCGTTAATGCTATCCTTTTCTCATAATTTATTAATTGAGTCGTCAGTTGCTGCAAAGGTTGGTATGAAACTTTGGATTATTCTAATTGTTAGACTTGGACTTGCCTTTAGCTCGGCTATCGTTGTAAACCTTGTCTGGCATGGTGGGAACGAACTTGCTCAATACGGATTTGCTTCGAAGCAAAACGCTACACCAGACAACTGGCTTGAAATAATTGGCTTTAGCTTACAAAAGGCTTGCCTAGGTGTTCTCCAGCTTGCCCTTATTGTCATCCCATTAATGCTTGTGATTCAATTTTTAAAAGACTTAGGACTATTAAAGACATTTACAAGGTGGATGGCTCCTGTCACAAAAATGCTCGGGATGAAAGAAAATACGTCAATGACCTTGGTAGCAGGTCTTACAATAGGCTTAGCCTTCGGAGCAGGAGTCATGATTCAAGCTGTTAAGGAGGATAATGTTAGCTATAAGGATTTAACACTAGCGTTCATCTTCCTAGTTTCATGTCATGCAGTTGTAGAAGATACACTGATATTCATCCCACTCGGCATCCCTGTTCTTCCGTTGTTAATCATTCGATTATCTGTTGCAATTGTTTTAACGATGACAATTGCTGCAATTTGGCGGAAGGTCGAGGAAGTATCGCTTAGAAAGGAAGCAACTTATGAAAATTAATACACTTTTATTCGATTTAGATGGAACGTTAATTAATACAAACGAATTAATCATTGAATCTTTTCTCCACACTCTTAACAAATATTATCCGGACAAATATAAGCGTGAGGATATTTTTCCGTTTATTGGTCCAACCCTTTACGAAACATTTGAGAGCATTAACCCTGAGAAGATGGAAGAAATGGTTCAAGTTTATCGTAAGTTTAATCATGAACAGCATGATAAGCTTGTCACGGAATTTGAAACGGTTTTTGAAACGATTCAAACTCTGAAAGAAAAAGGTTTTAAGCTAGGAATTGTCACAACGAAAATCCGTACAACTGTCAATATGGGATTAAAGCTTACGAAATTAGATCAATTTTTTGATGTTGTTGTCACGTTAGATGATGTTGAGCATGCAAAGCCAAATCCGGAGCCGATTTTTAAGGCACTTGAACAGCTTGATGCGAAGCCTGAGGAAGCAATAATGGTCGGGGACAACCACCATGATATTGGCGCTGGTAAAAATGCTGGAACAAAAACAGCTGGTGTTGCCTGGAGCATTAAAGGAAGAGACTATATCGAAAGCTTCCAACCTGATTATGTGTTAGATAAAATGAGTGATTTACTCGCTATCGTCGGAGTAGAATAATGTCACGGAGAACGTCAAGGTTTCCTGTAGAAGGTGCTAATTCATTATGGCATGTATATAAAACTGTGCCATTTTGGAAGGTTGTTCGTAATTTTATTGTGATTCAGCTTGCTAGATACACCCCATTTTTATCGTTGAAAAATTGGATGTATCGGACATTTTTACGGATGAAGGTTGGAGAGCAAGCATCGTTTGCATTAATGGTTATGCTTGATGTCATGTTTCCTGAAAAGATATCAGTTGGGAAGAATACAGTAATCGGCTATAATACAACAATTCTTGCTCATGAGTATTTAATTAAGGAGTACCGATTAGGAGAGGTACATATTGGGAATGAAGTGATGATCGGTGCAAATTCTACGATTCTACCAGGGGTCCATATTGGTGATGGGGCGATTGTCTCTGCTGGAACACTCGTACATAAGGACGTCCCAGCTGGCTCGTTCGTAGGGGGAAACCCAATGAAATTAATTTATACAAAAGAAGAGCGTGAAAAACGAGAAATCGGACAAGAGGCTGTTCCGAATAGGGGATAACCCTATCGTAACAGCCTTTTTTTACCGTTTGCTGAGATTTTTGACTATAGAGTAAAAATTGTATTTAAGAAACAGCAACAGCTTTTTGAAAGCTTTTAGCTAAAAAAGACAGAATATTCCCTAAATAATTCTGGCGAAAAATGACTTTTCGCTTGAAATAAACCCTTCACTTTGGTAATATATTAGCATATTAGCGAAGTAAAGGATTTTGAAAAATACTTAGTATTCAATGACGGGGGTACCGGAGCATGTTTATGTTTGAGAAACCACTTGGAATGGTTGATACATTACCGAATTTATACGAGGTCAAAAAGAAAACACGCCAAGCGATGACGAAGATCATTGAGCAATGGGGCTTTCAATTTATTGAAACACCAACATTGGAATATTACGAAACAGTTGGTGTTCAATCCGCTATTTTGGATCAACAGCTTTTTAAATTACTTGATCAACAAGGTCATACATTGGTGCTAAGACCGGATATGACAGCACCAATTGCCCGTGTAGCAGCTTCTAAGCTTTACAATAATCTTTATCCATTAAGACTTGCATACTCTGCAAATGTTTATCGTGCTCAACAACGTGAAGGGGGGCGACCAGCCGAATTTGAACAGGTTGGTGTTGAATTAATTGGTGACGGAACGACGAGTGCCGATGCAGAAGTGATTTCCTTAATGGTTTCAACATTAAAGGAAGCAGGTTTAGAGCATTTCAAAATCGCGATCGGACATATAGGCTATGCAAATGCTTTATTTAAGGAAGTGCTCGGAAACCAAGAGCGTGCAGATGTGCTACGCCGTTTCTTATATGAAAAAAATTATGTAGGCTATCGTGAGCATGTAAAGGGATTACCATTATCCTCAATTGATAAAGAGCGTCTTCTTGTATTATTAACATTGCGTGGTGGAATCGATAAAGTGGATGCTGCAAAGGAGCTTGTCTCATCTGAGGAAGCAACGAGCTCATTAGAGGAAATCAACAAGCTATGGACAAATCTAGAAGCCTTTGGTGTAACAGACTATTTAAAGCTTGATTTAAATATTGTCAGTCATATGAGCTACTATACGGGGATTTTATTTGAGGTTTATGCAGAAAATGTTGGCTTCTTAATTGGCAATGGTGGACGCTATGATCATTTGTTTGAAAAATTCAATCGCGCCGCACCAGCTACGGGCTTCGGTCTTCATATAGATCGACTTATCGAGGCATTAAATATCGAGGAATCTCCGCAATTGCAATGTGTCATTTACAGTCAAGAACGACGTATGGAGGCGATTTCCTATACAAATGAGCTTCGAGAAAGCAACAAGCGCGTTGTGATGCAGGAGATTACAGGTATTAAGGATGTCGACGCTTTTACTAAACAGTTTGAAGAGGTTGCGTATTTTATCGGTTCACGAAAGGAGGAGCTGTAAATGTCGAATGTATTAACAATTGCGATGCCAAAAGGGAGAATTTTTGAAGAAGCAGCAGATATGCTTCGCAAAGCTGGCTATCAGCTCCCACCTGAATTTGATGAATCAAGAAAGCTGATTTTAGACGTACCAAAAGAAAACATCCGGTTTATTTTAGCGAAGCCGATGGATGTAGTGACTTATGTAGAACATGGGGTTGCAGATGTCGGCATTGCTGGGAAAGATGTAATGCTAGAAGAAGATGGTGATGTCTACGAGGTACTAGATTTGAAAATTAGCGAATGCTATTTAGCTGTCGCAGGTCTTCCTGATGGGAAAATTTCAGATGTTGCCCCGAAAATTGCAACGAAATACCCGAAGGTTGCATCAAGCTATTTTCGTGAACAAGGGGAGCAGGTTGAAATCATTAAGTTAAACGGTTCGATTGAGCTTGCCCCGTTAATTGGCTTAGCTGACCGAATTGTCGATATCGTTTCAACAGGACAAACGCTAAAAGAAAATGGGCTTGTTGAATTAGAACGTATTTGCCATATCACTTCACGGTTAATTGTAAACCCAGTTAGCTATCGGATGAAGGATGAGCCAATTGATAAATTAGTAGAACGTCTATCAAAAGTAATTGGAGGCTTGTGAGATGAAAATCACTCGAATTACCGATAAAAAAGTATCTTTAAGAAGGACGATTGATACAGGAACTGAGCAGCAGCGAAAGGACGTCCAAGACATCATCGCTACCGTTAGCAACGATGGCGACAAAGCGCTTTTTGCTTACACTGAAAAATTTGATCAAGTATCTCTTTCAAGCTTACTTGTTACAGATGAGGAATTTACTGAAGCTTATAAAGAGCTTGAAGAAGAGCTTGTTGACATCATCCGTGAGGCAGCAACAAATATTCGCTCCTTCCATGAAAAACAAAAACGTGAATCATGGTTTAGCTATGATGATGATGGTACGATGCTAGGACAAAAAATGACTCCATTGGATGCAGTTGGTGTATACGTACCAGGCGGAACAGCAGCATATCCGTCCTCTGTTTTAATGAACGTTATCCCAGCGCAAGTAGCTGGAGTTAAAAGAATCGTCATCACATCTCCCCCAAACAAAAAAGGGACATTGCCAGCTGGGGTATTGGTTGCCGCGAAAGAGCTTGGGGTGGCAGAAATCTATAAAGTAGGTGGCGCTCAAGCGATAGCGGCATTAGCTTATGGAACTGAAACAATCGCTTCAGTGGACAAAATTATGGGGCCGGGAAATATTTATGTAGCTCTTGCGAAACGAGAAGTATTCGGCGTTGTCGATATCGACATGATTGCAGGTCCAAGTGAAATTGTCGTGCTAAGCGATGAAACAGCTCGAGCTAATGAAATTGCAGCAGACTTATTATCACAAGCAGAGCATGATAAAAACTCATCAAGTATTCTTGTGACAACATCGATGGACCAAGCAGAAAAGGTAAAGGCAGAGGTTGAAAGACAGGTTGCATTGCTACCTAGAGAGGAAATTGCTAAAGCTTCTGTTGAAACATATGGACATATCTATGTGACAGATGACCTTGAAACAGCTATTGCAGTTGTAAATGAGCTTGCGCCTGAGCATCTTGAGGTAATAACGGAAAATCCATTAGCCTGTTTACCTGGGATTAAGCATGCTGGGGCCATTTTCTTGGGACGATATAGCTCTGAGCCAATTGGCGACTATTTTGCTGGACCGAATCATGTTCTTCCAACAAATGGAACAGCGCGTTTTTCAAGTCCGTTAAATGTCGATGATTTTATGAAAAAATCTAGCATTATTCAATATAGTAAGCAATCATTTGAAAAGAATTTTGCGAAGGTGGCTAAGCTTGCTCGTCTTGAAGGCTTGGAAGCTCACGCGCGTGCAGTTGAGGAACGATTAAAATAAGGGGGCTATTTTAATGGCAAGAACGGCATCAATCGATCGAAATACGAATGAAACAAAAATCTCTCTATCTTTTAATATCGATGGGGAAGGTCAATCATCATTAAAGACAGATGTTCCATTTATGGATCATATGCTAGACCTTTTTACAAAACACGGACAATTTGATTTAACAGTTGATGCAGATGGTGATGTGGAAATCGATGATCACCATACGACAGAGGATATCGGTATTTGCTTAGGAAACGCCTTGCGTGAAGCACTCGGCGATAAAAAAGGAATTAAGCGTTACGGTAATGCTTTTGTTCCAATGGATGAAGCATTAGCTCAAGTAGTCGTTGACTTAAGCAACCGTCCACATCTTGAGTTTAGAGGCGAATTCCCAAATCAAAAGGTCGGGACATTTGATACGGAGAATGTTCACGAATTTTTATGGAAGCTTGCTCTAGAAGCGCGCATGAATCTCCATGTCATTATTCATTATGGTCAAAATACACACCATATGATTGAAGCGGTATTTAAGGCATTAGGTAGAGCGTTAGATGAGGCGACAACCGTGGACCCGCGTATTAAGGGGGTTCCTTCTACGAAAGGAATGTTGTAAATGATCGCGATTATTGATTACGGAATGGGGAATCTGTACAGTGTCAGCAAAGCGTTAGAGCGGATGAACGTAGATTACTTTATTTCAAGCGAGGAAGCTGAGCTAGAAAAAGCCGACGGATATATTTTACCTGGTGTCGGTTCATTTAAGGATGCAATGGCGATTTTAAATGAAACAGGGTTAACGTCCTTCATTCAAAAAATTGCAGCAAACGGGAAGTCGCTGCTAGGAATTTGCCTTGGGATGCAGCTTTTATTTGAAGAAAGTGAGGAAAATGGTCTAGCTAACGGTTTATCACTCCTACCTGGTAAAGTCGTGAAAATTCCAGAGAATACAAACGGGATAACACTGAAAGTACCACATATGGGCTGGAATGAGCTTAATATCAGAAATGAAAATCGTTTGTTATCAGGAATCGGGAAAGGCTATGCATATTTCGTTCATTCTTATTATGTTGAAACAGACGCTGCTGATACATTATTAGCAACAGCGGAATATGGAGTCGATGTCCCGGCTGTCGTTGGCAGAGGAAATGTTTTCGGCACTCAATTTCATCCGGAAAAAAGTAGTGAGCTAGGCTTAGCAATTTTAAAGAATTTCGTTCAAATTGTGAAGGAAGCGTGATGATAGAACCATAGGAAGAGAGGATATGACCGATGATAACAAAACGAATTATCCCTTGCTTAGATGTGAAGGAAGGACGTGTCGTGAAAGGGATTCAGTTCTTAGGATTAAGAGATGCAGGTGATCCTGTTGAACTAGCAAAATTCTATGATCAGGAAGGTGCAGATGAGCTTGTCTTCCTTGATATTTCCGCATCTCATGAAGGTCGAAAAACGATGGTTGATGTTGTCGAGCAGGTTGCAGCACAACTAGCAATTCCTTTCACAGTTGGCGGTGGCATTAACTCATTAGAGGATATGAAAAAAATCCTTCGTGCAGGTGCTGACAAAGTTTCATTAAACACAGCAGCTGTATTAAATCCAGATCTCATTACAGAAGGGGCAGGCTTTTTTGGCTCCCAATGCATCGTAGTCGCAATTGATGCGAAATATGATGAATCTCTAGGTAGCTGGCGGGTGTATACACATGGTGGCAGAAAGGAAACGGAATGGGAAGTTGTCGATTGGGCTCGTGAAGCTGTTAAACGTGGTGCTGGGGAAATTTTATTAACGAGCATGGACAGTGACGGTGAAAAGAATGGATTTAATCTAGCTCTTAATAAAGCGGTTAGCGAAGCGGTTTCTGTTCCGGTAATCGCCTCAGGTGGTGCCGGAAGTGCAGAGCATTTTTTAGCAGCCTTTAATGAAGGGAAAGCTGACGCTGCATTAGCGGCATCTATCTTCCACTATAAAGAGACATCAGTTAAAGAAGTAAAAGACTATTTAGTAAAACAGGGGGTGAACGTACGATGATTGAGCAAATTAAATTCGATCAAAATGGACTCGTTCCAGCAATCGTACAGGATGCTACTAGCAAGGAAGTATTAACATTAGCATACATGAATGAAGAGTCATTAAAAAAGACGATTGAAACAAAGGAAACATGGTTTTACAGTCGTTCAAGACAGGAGCTCTGGCATAAAGGAGCAACTTCAGGCAATACTCAAAAAGTCGTCGAGCTAAGATATGACTGTGACGAGGACGCCATTTTAGTCCTTGTTGAGCCTGCTGGACCAGCATGTCACACAGGTGAATATTCATGCTTTAATAAAACAATTGATGGACAAGCTTCTACAACACTTCAAGAGCGATTTGCCATCTTTAATACTTTAGAAAAGGTCATCGCTGAACGTGAAGCAGAACGTCCAGAAGGTGCTTATACGACTTATTTATTCAACGAAGGTGTCGATAAAATCCTAAAAAAGGTTGGGGAAGAAGCAGCGGAAGTTATTATTGCCTCTAAAAACAGAGACCACGGTGAGCTTAAATGGGAGGTTGCTGACTTATTGTTCCACTTATTGGTGCTGCTACGTGAGCAAAAGCTGCCGCTTGATGATGTATTAAAGGTACTTGAAGAAAGACATGTTGAGAAAAAATAGGACTCATTGTATATGGGTCTTTTTTTTCTGTTTATCAAATACTTTCATTTAATCGACGAATACTTTCATTTCGAGGGCAAATACTTTCATTTATCAGAAAATACTTTCATATCGAGAGCGAATACTATCAAAAGCGAAACCTCTTTCCACATTCACCCATTACTTTTAAAAACCTCTATTTCTACACTCTTTCTTATGGTATACTAACCTACGGTGAAATGAATGAAATGGAGGATTTCAGTGGGAAAACAATTGAGCAAAAAACAACAAAAAGCACAGGTTGTCCCGTTTCTCCAAGATGGACAATATTACTATAATAAAGGCCTAAAGGCTTATCGAGAACAAAATTATCAAAAGGCGAGCAAATATTTCGAAAAGGCTGTGGATTTAGATCCAAAGGACTCAGTAAAGCTTTCCCAATTAGCGACAATTTATACCGATATGGGAAAGTATAGCCAATCAAATGAATTGCTTTCATATATACTTGATGAAGTTGACAAGGACATGACGGAATGTCATTACTTTATGGCGAATAATTTCGCACATCTTGGGTTATTTCAGGAAGCATATAAATGTGCAACTGAATATGCAAAACTAGCACCATTTGGTGAATTTTTTGAGGAAAACGAGGACCTAATTGACCTTCTAACGATGGAAGGTGATGATGAGGAGCCTTTTTTAAAAGATCCAGACGATCTCATTCTTAAGCAGGATGCCGCAAAATCACTATTGGAAAATAGTCAATTTGAAGAGGCGATTCTTCTTCTTGAAGAAATTGTGGAAGAATACCCTGAATTTTGGTCAGCACATAATAATTTATCACTTGCTTATTTTTATGTTGGAGAAGTGGAAAAGGCGAAGGAATATTTGCAAACAGTTCTTGAACAAAATCCTGGTAATCTACATGCGTATTGTAATTTATTAGTTTTTTATTATTATGAACGTCAGGATGAGAAAGTTGAACAAATAGCAAATATGTTAGCGAACGTACACCCACTTCTTTATGAACATCGTTATAAGCTCGGCGCAACATTTGCCCTTGTCGGGTATTATCCGATTGCTTATAAATGGTTGCGTTCTCTCTACAAGCAAGGCTTTGAAGGGGATGATACGTTTTATTATTGGTTATCCTATTCAGCGTATTTTACTGGCCATATTGCATTTGCAGAGCAGATGTGGGAGCGTGTGATAAAAGAAAATAAAAGTAAAATCGGATTAGAGCCTTGGAATACAAAAGATAATCTTCATCAATTAAATGCTGCGAGCCTATCTTTAGAAGAACGTTTGTATGCGATTTTTATGGCAATGCAAACAAATAAGCTAGCTGATTTCAAAGCTAACCGACTGCAATCACAAATTGAGCAAGATTTCTTGGAAGCAGTTTTAGCAAAGAACACCGACGGATTGAAAAGTGCAGGACTGATTTATCAAATAACAAATGCCTTATTTCAAAATGGAAAAGATAATGAATTAGTTATGTTTTCCCTTCACGTTTTACTTAAGGCTTATAATATGGATTTTTCATTGAAAAATGTTTTAGGCTGGGCATCTGCTATTCATTATGTGTGGTATCAGGAACAACATGAAGCAATCAGTCAAGCGGGAATCGCACATTTGTATGGAATATCTGTTTCAACTGTTGGGAAATATGTAAAAATCGTAAGAGAAATCCAACAAGATACGGAGACTGCAAAGGTATAAATTTTCCTTTTATACGATTAATAAATATCAATAAAACTTGATGATGAGCAAAAAAATAGCATATATCGCAAATATTTTATACGATGAATATACGAAAATAAGTAAAAGATAGGATATATGTTTTAAAGTAGCAGATAATCAAAGTAAACAACTTGATGAGGAGTGAACAATCGTGTCAGAAGAAAAAATCTATGACGTGATTATTGCAGGTGCTGGTCCAGCGGGTATGACAGCAGCTGTTTATACATCACGTGCGAACCTATCAACTTTAATGATTGAACGTGGAATTCCAGGTGGACAAATGGCTAACACAGAAGAAGTGGAAAACTACCCTGGTTTTGATCATATATTAGGACCTGAGCTATCAACAAAAATGTTTGAGCATGCGAAAAAATTCGGTGCTGAATATGCATATGGTGATATTCAAGAAATTATCGATGGTGAAGAATATAAAACTGTCATCGCTGGAAAGAAAGAATATAAAGCGAGAGCAGTTATTATTACAACTGGTGCAGAGTATAAAAAAATCGGTGTACCAGGTGAAAAAGAATTAGGTGGCCGTGGTGTCTCTTATTGTGCAGTTTGTGACGGTGCCTTTTTCAAAGGTAAGGAGTTAGTCGTTGTTGGTGGCGGTGATTCTGCAGTTGAGGAAGGAGTTTATTTAACTCGTTTCGCTTCAAAGGTAACAATTGTACACCGACGTGATGAATTACGTGCACAAAAAATTCTTCAACAACGTGCATTCGATAACGAAAAGATTGATTTTATCTGGAATCATACAGTTAAAGAAATTCATGATAAAGATGGAAAAGTTGGAAAGGTAACATTAGTCAATACAGTAAATGGGGAAGAGCGAGAGTTTCAAACAGATGGCGTCTTTATTTACATTGGAATGGTACCTCTTTCTAAACCATTTGAAAGCCTTGGAATCACAAATGAAAATGGCTACATTGAAACAAATGAGCGCATGGAAACGAAAGTAAAAGGTATCTTTGCGGCTGGGGACATTCGTGAAAAAATGCTTCGTCAAATCGTAACAGCAACTGGTGATGGTAGTATCGCAGCTCAAAGCGCTCAGCATTATGTTGAAGAGCTAGCAGAAAAGCTAAAAGTTGCTAAGTAAATCTTGATGGAAGACACTTTACACATTCGTAATTCTGTTTTAACCCTCCTGTAACATGGATGAAACAATTATGAGTTACTATATAAATAGTAATTGACCCCCTTTTATAAATAGACTTATTTTAGAGCATAGGCGCCCTTTCCTATGCTCCCTTTTTTTTGTCCACAATCTGTTCAATTTTCCTCAAAAAAAAGTGAAACAGATTCCTACATAATACGTATATATTTAGAAAAGCGAAAGTGCCTTGCACAGCCCCGACAAGCATAAGCCGAATCAGAATAGAAGGTACTGTTTACCTTCAATTCTGATATGGCTTATGACCTCGAGGGGCTAGGCACTGGAGCTAGACAAATAGAAAAGCGGAAGTGCCTTGCTTAGCTAAATTCTAAAACTAGAACCAGATTCAATCTTTCTTAATATTCTACATACATACCGAATGAACAAGGCTCCATTAATTGTGAAGAATACGTATAAATAGTATAATGAAGCGAGACTTATCTTCGTGTTCTTGGCGAAATTCCGCTTCAAGTATTACTGCCGGTTTAACGGAATAAGGGCAAGAAAAAATTTACTAAAACAGAATGATAAGAACAAGGCTAACGAAGTGACAGTAAGCTTTACAACGTCTGCTTTTGGTTGTGCCTTGAGCTTTCTGATAAGTACAAAAACGAGGTGAATCAAGATGCAGCGCGTAACGAATTGTGTCTTAATGGATGGAGACAACGTTCTTCTCCTTCAAAAGCCAAGAAGAGGCTGGTGGGTAGCTCCAGGCGGTAAGATGGAGCTAGGCGAATCAATTAAAGATACTGTTACACGAGAATATCGTGAAGAAACAGGCATATACATTAGAAACCCTCAATTAAAGGGAGTTTTTACCTTCTTAATTCAGGATGGGAAAGACATTGTATCTGAATGGATGATGTTTACTTTCCTAGCTACGGATTTTCAAGGAACGAATGTACATGAATCAGAAGAAGGAACAATTAAATGGCATCCGAAAGAGGATGTCAAAGCATTGCCGATGGCTCCTGGCGACTATCATATACTCGATTATGTAATGAAAGGCACGGGAATGCTATATGGGACCTTTACGTATACACCTGATTATGAACTCATCTCCTATCGACTCGATCCTCAATAATGATAGATGTGAAAATTCATGAAATTATTTGTTCATCATATGGAAATCGATGGATGTTTAAGCGATAATAAAGTTAGGAATTAGAATCGGACACTAAAACATTCTCATTCAGATGAATGGTTACGAGTAGAAAGGAGGAACTAGTACATGTCTAATGAAACAAATATCGAGCAGTCTACAACACCACAAGAAATACAAATGGTTATTATTACAGGAATGTCAGGAGCAGGTAAGACAGTAGCAATTCAAAGCTTTGAGGATTTAGGATATTTTTGCGTCGACAATTTACCTCCAACACTTCTTCCTAAATTTTTAGAATTGATGAAGGAATCAGGCTCAAAAATGAACAAGGTTGCGCTTGTCATGGATTTACGCGGTCGCGAGTTTTTTGACTCCCTTTTCCAAGCGCTTGATGATTTATCTGAAAGCACTTGGTTAACCCCGCAAATTCTGTTCCTTGATGCTAATGATGCTACACTTGTGACAAGATATAAGGAAACAAGACGTTCTCATCCGTTAGCTTCAAAGGGATTGCCGCTAGAGGGAATCGGTCTTGAACGCGAGCTTTTAGAGGAGCTTAAAGGAAGAGCACAGCTTATTTATGATACATCAAGCTTAAAGCCTCGGGAATTAAGAGAAAAAATTCTCAAGCAGTTCTCTTCAAGTGTGGAGCATACTTTTACAGTAAATGTCACATCGTTTGGCTTTAAGTACGGTGTACCAATTGATGCTGATTTAATGTTTGATGTACGATTCCTACCGAATCCACATTATATTGACAGCATGAGACCATTAACTGGATTACAAGAGGAAGTATCGTCTTATGTGCTAAAATGGAGTGAGACGCAGAAGTTTTTAGAAAAACTAATCGATTTGCTTACCTTTATGCTGCCTTATTACAAGCGAGAAGGAAAAAGTCAAATTGTGATTGCGATTGGATGCACGGGAGGACAGCATCGCTCAGTTACTTTAGCAGAATACATTGCGAACCATTTTAAACAGGAATATCATACTCAAGTTTCCCACAGGGATATTGAGAAAAGAAAGAATCATTAAAAAATGGGAACTGAACAATTGCCAAAGGTTGTTATTATAGGTGGTGGAACTGGCTTATCTGTACTATTAAGAGGATTAAAGCAGTTCCCCGTTGATATAACAGCTATCGTCACAGTTGCTGATGATGGCGGGAGTTCTGGCAGACTCCGCGATGAATTAAACATTCCTCCTCCAGGTGATATTCGCAATGTGTTAGCAGCTTTGTCAGATGTTGAGCCACTCGTTGAGGAGCTTTTTCAACATCGCTTCAATAAAGGTAATAACTTGACAGGACATTCATTAGGGAATTTAATTTTAGCAGCAATGACGACGATTACCGGTGATTTTGTCCATGCAATAAAAGAAATGAGCACAGTTTTAAATGTTCGTGGTAAGGTTTTACCTGCTGCAAACATGAGCGTTATCTTAAATGCAGAGATGGAAGATGGTACAATTGTCTCAGGAGAATCAAAAATCCCCTTCTCTGGTAAGAAAATCAAACGAGTTTTTCTTTCTCCACAAAATATTGAACCGCTTCCAGAAACAATTGAAGTCATCCGTAAAGCTGATTTAATTGTTATCGGACCAGGTAGTTTATATACAAGTATATTACCGAATCTACTTGTTCCGAAAATTGGAGAAGAGGTTTGCAAGGCAAAAGCAAAAAAGGTTTACATTTGTAATGTTATGACACAGGCAGGGGAAACGTTGAATTTCTCAGCAAGTGACCATGTGAAAGCATTATATGATCATATGAAATGCACATTTATTAATACGATTCTTGTTAATGAAGAGGAAATCCCAGATCATATTAAATTATTATATGAGGAAGAGCTTGCTAAGCCTGTACACTATGATATTGAGGCGCTGAAAACGCTAGGTCTTGAAGTCATTACAGATAAAATTGTCTGCTATGACAATAGTGTCATAAGACATGATACGAATAAAGTGGCTAAGCTATTATATGGAATCCTTCAGCAGGAATTATCGTAATAAATGTGGTAAGAATGGGGGGTGCAGAGGTTGTCATTTGCATCTGAAACAAAAAAAGAACTAACAAACCTAGAACTTAAGCCTTGCTGTATAAAGGCTGAACTATCTGCACTCATCCGTATGAATGGATCACTCTCCTTTTCGAACCGAGTGATTATGGTAGATATTCAAACAGAAAATGCAGCGATAGCAAGGCGGATCTATACATTAATTAAAAAGCAATATCATGTATCTGTTGAATTGCTAGTACGGAAAAAAATGAGATTAAAAAAGAACAATGTTTATATTGTTCGTTTAGTGGAAGACGCAAAAGAAATATTAGAGGATTTGAACATTTTAGAAGAAGGCTTTTCGATTGTAAGAAATATTTCAAGTTCATTAGTAAAAAAGAAATGTTGCAAACGTTCTTATATAAGGGGAGCTTTTCTAGCAGGCGGATCTGTTAACAATCCGGAAACATCTTCCTACCATCTTGAAATTTTCTCATTATATAAAGAACATAATGATTCATTATGTGAGTTAATGAATACCTTTGATTTAAACAGTAAGACATTGGAAAGAAAAAAAGGATTCATTACCTACTTAAAGGAAGCAGAAAAGATTACTGAGTTTTTAAATATTATCGGTGCACATCAAGCGTTATTGCGCTTTGAGGACGTCAGAATTGTTCGTGATATGAGAAATTCAGTCAATCGATTAGTAAATTGTGAAACTGCAAATTTAAATAAAACGATTGGTGCAGCTTTGCGCCAAGTTGAAAACATTCGATATATTGATGAGCAAATTGGGATTGATGCGTTGCCAGACAAGCTTCGTGAAATTGCCAAGCTTCGTGTCGAATACCAAGATGTAACGCTTAAAGAACTTGGAGAAATGGTCTCGAGTGGCACTATTAGTAAATCGGGGATTAATCATCGATTACGAAAACTAGACCAAATTGCTGAGCAGCTACGATTGGGTCAACCAGTATCATTGAAGTAAAAAGAAAAAGTTTATGAAACAGCTTATTGTTGAATGTTGCTGAATGTAGCGTATGGTGTGAGACTTCTAGATAGATAAATGTGTCACGGGAAACGAAAAGGTGAAATACGCCAATGAGTTTCCTAGACCTTACAGGCGAGAAATGAACACCTTGTGTGGAAATGGGCTAACAAGTTAACAGTGCTAAATAAATAAATGAAAAGAGGAGATAGCTATGGTTGAAAAACAAGTAGAGGTTCACCTTAAATCAGGTTTACAAGCACGTCCTGCTGCATTATTTGTACAAGAGGCAAACCGCTTTGCATCAGACATATTTTTAGAAAAAGACGGAAAAAAAGTAAATGCAAAAAGTATTATGGGCTTAATGAGCTTAGCGATTAGCAAAGACGCTGTTATTACACTTATTGCAGAAGGTAATGATGAACAAGAAGCAGTCGAAGCGTTAGTGAAGTTTGTACAGCAAGAAGGATAAAATGTATAAAAGGGCACATCGTATATAACGGTGTGCTTATTTATTTGATGGGAAAATTAAAAAAGGTTGTCTAAAACGGTCTGAACCGTTAAGAGACAACCTTTTGCTAAATTATTTATTGTTTAATTCATTACGAGTTAAAACCTTGTCAATTAAACCATATTCTAAAGCACGCTCAGCAGTCATGAAATTATCACGCTCTGTATCACGCTCGATAACATCTAGAGGCTGACCAGTACGTTCAGATAAAATATTGTTTAACTTATCACGTAAGAATAGAATGCGTTTTGCAGCAATTTCAATTTCAGTTGCTTGACCTTGTGCGCCACCTAATGGTTGATGAATCATTACTTCACTATTAGGTAATGCATAACGTTTTCCTTTTTCACCTGCAGCAAGTAAGAAAGCACCCATTGATGCAGCCATTCCAATACAAATTGTTGACACGCTTGGTTTAATATATTGAATTGTGTCATAAATCGCCATACCTGCTGTAATTGAACCACCAGGGCTGTTAATGTAAATAGAAATATCCTTTTCTGGATCCTCTGCTTCTAAGAATAGTAATTGAGATACAATTGAGTTAGCAACATTGTCATCAATACCGCTGCCTAACATAATGATGCGGTCTTTTAGTAGACGTGAATAAATGTCGTATGCACGCTCACCACGATTTGTTTGCTCAATAACTGTAGGGATTAAATTCATTTAAAAATTCCTCCTTCATTATCAGAAAGATTGTACGTTAAGTACTTTCAAGTGTTTATTCCTATGTATTTCCATCATACAACTAAGGTCAATAAAGGTCAAACGAAAAGCATTAAAACGTTTGAAAAGATAACTACTCAATAAATATATGTATTAAAAAACAGAACATGTGATTATAATAGCCATTTTTTTGTTTTTTAAAACAGAAAACTTCATTTGTATGTTATGATGGAAAATGGAATTTTACTTCCATAATTTTCGTCATACATAAAGGAGAAACGAAATGGAAAGAAACATTACAAAAATCCTCATTATTGTGGGGTGGGTTGTCATCATTGTCGGAGCGATCTGTAATATTGATACAACAATGGATTTAAACAAAACACAATATGTACCGGAGGGAGAAAGTCCGACTCCAATTCGAATTACTGAAATCCTACAAGATATTTTATATCCTGTTAGAGATGGTTTCATGTTAATAGGGCTAGCCTATTTTATTCGCTTTTTTCAAGCATCAAAACCACCCCGTTCAGAATGAAAATAGCCCCCCGAACGACCAAAAAATATTGGTTGGTCGGGGGAAGTTAAATGAATCCAAATTCTACTATTGAAATTTGGACCTAACATGTCGTATAATGATTTGGCTGACTAATTTAATATGCGCTCGTAGCTCAGTTGGATAGAGCGGTGGTTTCCGGTACCACGTCTGCCGGGGGTTCGAATCCCTCCGAGCGCGTCAAAATAGCAAGGGTTGAGACATCTCAGCTCTTGCTATTTTTTATGTAAGGCGCTGCTAATCTTGGTTGTTTATTTCCTCTTGTAAGATTCTCTTTCTGCGGGCGAGCGGTCCGGGACTCTTCTCTTACATTAGCGCCTATAGTGTCTCCCTTTGATACGCTTCTCTAAGCAGGAGTCTATACATATGCTCTCCAAAAAACAAAGTGCTAAGAAATTAACAATAACCGTTAATATAGCCTATGAAAAAATAACCTTAGTTCGCATCTCCTTTTCAACTCAACATATTCATATAATAAAAGAAATTTCTCCAGCTTTCATATTGCCAATAAGCAGGTGGAACCTTTTGAGAAATCGTTGATAAACTGAAAAAAAGGAGGGACTAGAATGATGAAAATGGAGAATAAGCAAGTGCCAATCTTGTCAGTGAAAATGACGAAGGAACTGCAGCAAGCAATTACTTTACTACAATATTCAACCGTTGAGCTGTATGAATATGTACAAGAGCTTTCCTTAGAAAATCCAGTCCTTGAACTAGTAGATGCGCCAATAAGAACGATTGAACGGCTACCAAAAAACATGCAAACGTTTGAAAATAAGATAGTGGAAAGAAACAGCTTAAAAGACTATTTACGTGAGCAATTAATCGATTATCCATTGTTTAAAAGAGCGGATGTCGAATATCTTATTGAAAATCTTGATCAAAATGGCTATCTAGTTGTAGATATCGCCATACTAGCCGAAGAAAATAAAATAGAACAAGCTGTTCTTGAAAAAAGTCTCGAATTGCTACAATCGTTGGATCCTCCTGGAGTTGGGGCACGTACCTTACAAGAGTGTATTCTACTTCAGCTTAGAAGGTTATCACCACGTAATGAGATAGCTGAAACAGTCATTTTTCATCATTTTCATTGTTTTGCGGAAAAGTCATGGAGAAGCTTATCAGCGAAATTAAACGAGCCGATTCATATAATTCAGGAAATCTCCTTACTTATTCAAACGCTAAACCCAAGACCAGGGGCAGCCTTCGATTCAAATCTATCCTCATATATAACACCCGATTTTACAGTTACTAAACATCATGGCCATTTACAGCTTATTTTTCATGATGACCTTCTTCCACAACTAACGCTTAACCCGTTCTTAAATAAATGTAAAGATAAAGAGATAGAAAACTATATTAAAGAAAAACGTGTAGAAGCAAGGTGGCTACTAAACGCATTGCAACAAAGAAAAGAGACAATGATGAAAGTAATGGAGGTTATCCTTGATAAACAAGCAGATTATTTTCTGAATGGAAAATTATTCTTAAAGCCGTTAAAATTAAAGGAAATAGCGGAAATCCTCAACATTCATGAGTCAACCGTTAGCCGAGCTATTAAAGACAAATATATTCGAACACCATACGGAATGGTGCCAATGAAATCCTTTTTCTCTGGGAAGCTTGCAAATAGCGAAATATCGACAGCTTCTGTTAAAGAAAGGCTAAAGGAGCTCATTGATGGGGAAGATAAGCAACGACCATACTCAGATCAAAGTATCGCTAATGAACTAAAGGTCAGGTATGGGATTGTGATTTCAAGAAGAACTGTTACAAAATATCGTGAACAATTGCGAATTCCTTCAGCAGCAATACGAAGACAATATAGTTGAAGGTAAGAAAGGGATGTGGAAAAGAAACCTATGAAAAAAGTGATTTTCTATTCGAAAGAAAACTGCTCATTATGTGAGAAGGGACTTGCTTTAGTAAAGGAGCTTCAAAAGGAAATCCCTTTTGACTATGAAGTTGTCGATATTTATAAAGATGATGAGCTTTTAGAGCTTTATCAAATTATGATTCCTGTCGTAAAAATAGACAATGATATCGCATCATATGGGATTTTGGAAAAAGATTTAATAAGAAAGCGTTTACTTTCATAAACTCGTCAAACATTCCTTGAATATGCATTTTTACCCTGTTAAAATAAAGATGTAGCAGGGGAGATTTTTTTTTGAGCAGGCGGGACATAATAAGTCATAGCGGGACCAATTAAGTCCATGTCGACTCAGAAAGGGATAGCAAATAATGATATCATTAATAGAAGTGCAAAAAAAATTATTGCCTGATCTTTTGGAGGTTATGCAAAAACGCTATCAAATTTTACAATACATTCGATTGATGCAGCCGATTGGACGCAGAAGTCTCTCTACAAGTCTCGGTTTAAGCGAACGAATTCTCAGAAATGAAGTTCAATTTTTAAAGGATCAAAAATTAATTGATATTCAAGTCTCTGGGATGAGCTTAACAAAAGACGGGAAATCACTATTAAAGTCTCTCGAGGAAATGATGAAGGATGTTTTAGGTTTAACCGTTCTTGAATCAACACTTAAAGAAAAGTTTAAGCTAGAAAAGGTCATTGTTGTTTCTGGAGATAGTGATCATTCTCCATGGGTCAAAAAGGATATGGGAAGAGCGTGTGTATCATGCATTAAAAAGCGGTTAAGCAGTGATAATATTATCGCTGTTACTGGAGGCACAACCCTTGCTGCAGTAGCCGAAATGATGACTCCAGATAGCAAAAATCGCGAAATTCTCTTTGTTCCGGCGCGTGGTGGATTAGGTGAGACAGTGGAAAATCAAGCGAACACAATCTGTGCTAAGATGGCCGAACGTGCTAGCGGGAATTATAGGCTCCTGCATGTACCAGATCAGCTTAGTATGGAAGCTTATCAATCAATTATTGAGGAGCCCTCAATTAAAGAGCTTTTAACGATGATGAAATCCTCAAGTATGGTTATTCATGGAATAGGAGACGCTAAAACAATGGCGGAACGTCGCAGAACTCCTGAGAAGGATTTTCGTAAAATTGAAGCGGGCAATGCGGTTGCTGAAGCATTTGGCTATTACTTTGACCAAGAGGGAAAAATCGTACATAAAGTTCAAACAGTAGGGATCCAGCTAGACGACATTGAAGAGATGCCAAATGTTATTGCAGTAGCAGGAGGAGCTTCAAAGGCAAAAGCAATTAAAGCCTATATGAAACAAGCATTAGCATCTGTTCTTATTACAGATGAAGGTGCAGCAAACGCGTTAATAAGGGATTAATCATCCCTAATTATAAACGTTCATTTCTTATGTAATTTTTCCAGAAAAATGAACACACTAAGTAATAAAGCGTTCAAACGTATATATATGTTTGAACAAATTTAAAGGAGGAAATTAAACATGGCAGTAAAAGTTGGTATTAATGGTTTTGGTCGTATTGGTCGTAATGTATTCCGTGCAGCTTTAAAAAATCCTAACGTTGAGGTTGTTGCAGTTAACGACTTAACAGATGCTAACATGTTAGCTCATCTTTTAAAATATGATTCTGTACACGGGAAATTAGATGCAGAGGTTTCAGTTGACGGAAACAACCTAGTTGTTGACGGAAAAACAATCACAGTTTCTGCTGAGCGTGACCCAGCGAAATTATCTTGGGGTGCACAAGGCGTTGAAATCGTTGTTGAATCTACTGGATTCTTCACAAAACGCGCTGACGCTGCAAAACACTTAGAAGCAGGCGCTAAAAAAGTTATCATCTCTGCACCAGCAAGTGACGAAGATATCACAATCGTTATGGGTGTTAACGAAGACAAATACGATGCAGCTAGCCACGATGTAATTTCTAATGCATCTTGTACTACTAACTGCTTAGCTCCATTTGCTAAAGTATTAAACGATAAGTTCGGTATCAACCGTGGTATGATGACTACTATTCACTCATACACAAATGACCAACAAATCTTAGATTTACCACATAAAGACTACCGTCGTGCTCGTGCAGCAGCTGAAAACATGATTCCAACTTCAACTGGTGCTGCTAAAGCGGTATCTCTAGTATTACCTGAATTAAAAGGTAAATTAAATGGTGGAGCAGTACGTGTTCCAACTCCAAACGTTTCTTTAGTTGACTTAGTTGCTGAGTTAGACAAAGAAGTAACTGTTGAAGAAGTAAACGCAGCTCTTAAAGAAGCAGCAGAAGGCGATTTACAAGGAGTTCTTGGTTACAGCGAAGAGCCACTAGTATCTGGTGACTACAACGGTAACACAAACTCTTCTACAATCGATGCTTTATCAACAATGGTTATGGAAGGTAAAATGGTTAAAGTTATCTCTTGGTACGATAACGAAACTGGTTACTCTAACCGTGTAGTTGACTTAGCTGCTTACATCGCTTCAAAAGGACTTTAATTCTTATAAATAAGTAAGAAAATGGGGAAAGGGGACCATCCCCTTTCCTTGTTTTGTTTCGAACTAAAGGAAAAAAGAACATGTGAAGGTGTCTAGCTGCTTAGGCAAGTCTACAAAGATAAAGGCGCTTTTAGAGCATTGATAAAATGGAGGGCTTTTCATGAATAAAAAATCAGTGAAAGACATTGATGTAAAAGGAAAAGTCGTCTTTTGTCGCGTTGATTTTAACGTACCGATGAAGGATGGACAAGTGACAGATGATACACGTATTCGCGCAGCTTTACCAACAATTGAGTACCTTACAGAGCAAGGTGCAAAGGTTGTTTTAGCTAGCCATTTAGGACGTCCGAATGGTGAGGTTGTTGAAGAATTGCGCTTAAATGCAGTTGCTGAAAAACTACAAGCTCTTTCAGGTAAAAACGTTGTGAAAACAGATGAAGCATATGGCGACACTGTTAAGGCTGAGATTGCTAAGCTTGAAGAGGGTGGCATTCTTCTATTAGAAAACGTTCGTTTCTATCCAGGAGAAGAAAAGAACGATCCTGAACTTGCGAAAGCATTTGCAGATTTAGCTGACATTTATGTAAATGATGCATTTGGTGCTGCACACCGTGCTCATGCTTCAACTGAAGGAATTGCAAAGCATATTCCAGCTGTTGCAGGCTTCTTAATGGAAAAAGAGCTTGAAGTATTAGGGAAGGCTCTTTCAAATCCAGAACGTCCATTCACTGCAATTATCGGTGGAGCGAAAGTAAAAGACAAAATCGGTGTTATCCAAAACCTTCTTGATAAAGTTGATAACTTAATCATCGGTGGTGGACTAGCATATACGTTCATCAAATCTCTTGGACATGATGTTGGTAAATCACTTCTTGAAAAAGATAAAATTGATTTAGCTAAATCATTCCTTGAACAAGCGAAGGAAAAAGGCGTTAATTTCTATATGCCAGTTGATGTTGTTGTTGCGGATGATTTTTCAAACGATGCAAACATCAAAGTTGTTCCTGTAGATAGCATTCCAAGTGATTGGGAAGGTCTTGATGCAGGTCCAAAAACTCGCGAAATTTACGCAGATGTTATTAAAAAATCAAAATTAGTTATTTGGAACGGACCAATGGGAGTATTTGAACTTGATGCATTTGCAAATGGCACAAAAGCTGTTGGAGAAGCGCTTGCTGAGGCAGAAGGTACATACTCTGTCATTGGAGGAGGAGATTCAGCAGCTGCTGTAGAAAAATTTGGTTTAGCAGATAAGATGAGCCATATTTCTACTGGTGGTGGAGCTTCTCTTGAGTTCATGGAAGGAAAAGAGCTTCCAGGTGTCGTTGCATTAAACGATAAATAAGATAATTATGTTATGATGAAATTGCAGAAAAGGAAAAGTAAGATTAGTCGCGACATCTTATTCTCATTCTGCAATTTCATATGAAAAGGAAGGTGTAAACATGAGAAAACCAATTATTGCAGGTAACTGGAAAATGAACAAAGTCGCTTCTGAAGCGAAAAGCTTTGTTGAAGAAGTAAAAGGTCTAGTACCAAACGCAGATCATGTTGACTCTGTTGTATGTGCGCCTGCACTATTTTTAGAAAGCCTAGTTCAACAAGTAAAAGGCAGTGACCTAAAAATCGGTGCACAAAACATGTATTTCGAGGAAAATGGTGCATTTACAGGGGAAATCAGTCCAGTAGCATTAAAGGATTTAGATGTTAGCTATGTTATTTTAGGACATTCTGAGCGTCGTGAAATGTTTGCAGAAACAGATGAAACTGTAAACAAAAAGACATTAGCTGCATTTAAACACGGTTTAACTCCAATTGTTTGCTGTGGTGAAACGCTTGAAGAGCGCGAAGCAGGCAAAACAAATGAGCTAGTTGGTGACCAAGTGAAAAAGGCGCTTCAAGGTTTATCTGATGACCAAGTGAAGCAAACTGTTATCGCTTATGAACCAATTTGGGCAATTGGAACTGGAAAATCCTCATCAGCTGAAGATGCGAATGAAGTTTGTGCACACATCCGTAAAGTTGTTGCTGAACAATTTTCAAGTGATGTTGCTGAAGCTGTTCGTATTCAATACGGTGGAAGTGTAAAACCTGAAAACATCAAAGAATATATGGCACAATCTGATATCGATGGTGCATTAGTTGGTGGCGCAAGCTTAGAAGCACAATCCTTCCTTCAGCTTTTGGAGGCTAGTAACAATGAGTAAATCACCTGTAGCATTAATTATCCTTGATGGATTTGCTTGTCGTGACGAGGTGAAAGGTAACGCTGTTGCACAAGCGAAAAAACCTAACTTTGACCGTTATTGGAATCAATATCCACATGCTCAATTAACAGCATCTGGTGAAGCGGTAGGACTTCCAGAAGGTCAAATGGGGAACTCAGAAGTAGGTCATTTAAATATTGGAGCTGGACGTGTTGTCTATCAAAGCTTAACTCGTGTAAACGTGGCAATCCGTGAAGGTGAATTCGAAAAGAATGAAACGTTCACAGCTGCTATTAATCACGTGAAGCAAAATGGGACAAACCTTCATATTTTTGGCTTACTATCAGATGGTGGAGTACATAGTCATATTCATCATTTATATGCCCTTCTTCGCCTAGCTGCAAAAGAGGGTGTAGAAAATGTCTATATCCATGGCTTCCTTGATGGCCGTGATGTAGGTCCAAAAACTGCGAAAATTTATTTGAATGAGCTACAAGAAAAAATTAAAGAATATGGTGTCGGTGAAATTGCGACATTATCTGGCCGTTATTACTCGATGGACCGTGATAAGCGCTGGGATCGTGTAGAAAAATCATACCGCGCAATGGTATACGGTGAAGGTCCTTCATACAAAACAGCAATGGAATGTGTGGAAGATTCTTATAACAACGGTATCTACGATGAATTCGTTCTTCCTTCTGTTATTACAAAAGAAGACGGATCACCAGTTGCAACAATCAGTGATAACGATGCGGTTATTTTCTATAATTTCCGTCCTGATAGAGCAATTCAAATTTCAAACACGTTTACAAATGGAGATTTCCGTTCATTTGATCGTGGTGAAAAACATCCAAAACATTTGCATTTCGTTTGCCTTACACATTTTAGTGAAACAGTAAACGGATATGTTGCGTTTAAGCCAACAAACTTGGATAATACAATTGGTGAGGTTTTATCACAAAATAACTTAACTCAACTTCGTATTGCGGAAACGGAAAAGTATCCTCACGTTACATTCTTTATGAGTGGTGGACGTGAAGAAAAATTCCCTGGAGAAGAGCGAATCCTTATCGATTCACCAAAGGTTGCAACTTACGACTTGAAGCCTGAAATGAGCGCTTATGAAGTAACGGACGCGTTACTTGAAGCAATTGCTTCAGACAAGTTTGATGCAATCCTTCTAAACTTTGCTAATCCAGATATGGTTGGGCACTCCGGAATGCTCGAACCAACGATTAAAGCAATCGAAACAGTTGATGAATGCCTTGGAAAGGTTGTAGATGCGATACTTGCTAAAGGCGGTAAAGCGATTATTACAGCTGACCATGGTAACTCAGATGAAGTTGTCACATTAGAAGGTGAGCCAATGACAGCTCATACAACAAACCCTGTTCCTGTTATCGTAACAGAAGAGGGCGTTACCCTTCGTGACGGCGGAATTTTAGGAGATTTAGCACCAACAATGCTAGATTTACTAAATGTAGAAAAACCAGCTGAAATGACTGGAACATCACTTATTAAAAAGTAATTGAAACAAAGCAAACGGTCGGCCGCCGAATGCAGAAAAAACAAAAATTTTTAATGAAAAAGGAGATTAAACAATATGCCATACATTGTAGACGTATATGCTCGTGAAGTATTAGACTCTCGTGGTAACCCAACAGTTGAAGTTGAAGTACACACTGAATCAGGCGCATTTGGTCGCGCATTAGTACCATCAGGTGCATCAACTGGTGAATATGAAGCAGTTGAGCTTCGTGACGGTGACAAAAGCCGTTATTTAGGAAAAGGTGTTTTAACTGCTGTTAAAAACGTTAACGAATTAATCGCTCCAGAATTAATCGGTTTCGAAGTAACAGAACAAAACGCAATTGACCAAGCTTTAATCGAGCTTGACGGTACAGAAAACAAAGGAAAATTAGGTGCAAACGCAATTCTTGGCGTTTCAATCGCATGTGCTCGTGCAGCAGCAGATTACTTACAAGTTCCTTTATATCAATACCTTGGTGGGTTCAACTCAAAAACTTTACCAGTTCCAATGATGAACATTGTAAACGGTGGGGAGCATGCGGATAACAACGTTGATATCCAAGAATTCATGGTCATGCCTGTGGGTGCTGAAAACTTCCGTGAAGCACTACGTATGGGAGCAGAAATCTTCCATAGCCTAAAAGCTGTATTACAAGGTAAAGGTCTAAACACTGCTGTAGGTGATGAAGGTGGATTTGCACCAAACCTTGGTTCAAACGAAGAAGCTCTTCAAACAATCATTGAAGCAATCGAAAAAGCTGGTTACAAACCAGGTGAACAAGTTATGCTAGCTATGGATGCTGCATCTTCTGAGTTCTACAACAAAGAAGACGGTAAATACCATCTTTCAGGTGAAGGTGTTGTTAAAACATCTGCTGAAATGGTTGATTGGTATGAAGAAATGGCTAATAAATACCCAATCATCTCTATCGAAGACGGTTTAGATGAAAACGACTGGGAAGGTCATAAATTATTAACAGAACGCCTAGGCGGAAAAGTTCAACTTGTTGGTGACGACTTATTCGTTACAAACACTAAGAAGCTTTCAGAAGGTATCGAAAAAGGAATTGGTAACTCAATCCTAATCAAAGTGAACCAAATCGGTACACTTACTGAAACTTTCGATGCAATCGAAATGGCAAAACGTGCTGGCTACACAGCAGTTATCTCTCACCGTTCTGGTGAAACTGAAGACAGCACAATCGCTGACATCGCTGTAGCAACTAATGCTGGCCAAATCAAAACTGGTGCTCCATCACGTACAGACCGTGTTGCAAAATACAACCAACTTCTTCGCATTGAAGATCAATTGGCTGATTCTGCAAAATATGATGGCATCAAAACTTTCTATAACTTAAAAAAATAAGTCTAGATATGAAAAACGGAACTGCTTAAAGTAGTTCCGTTTTTTTATGCACAAATAAGAGCTCTTAACCGTTAGGATATCAAATTGATAATACAGATTGATCGATCAATTAAAAATGCGCAAAAAATACTTATTCTTTTTGATGTTCATATGAATTCGCATTAGTAAAATAAACTCCTATTGTGAAGCTCTTCCATTTATGATACATTTAAACTATCTACTTGTGCGTATATCAGGAGGTGTCTTTTCATGCATACAGCATTAATTATCCTACTTGTTTTAGTCTCTATTGCACTCATTACCGTTGTTTTATTACAATCAGGTAAAAGCGCTGGATTATCAGGTGCCATCTCAGGTGGTGCAGAACAGCTTTTTGGAAAACAAAAGGCTCGTGGTCTTGATTTGATTTTACACCGTATTACGATTGTTTTAGCTGTGCTATTTTTTGTATTAACAATACTAGTAGCATATATCGTTGGATAATGGTCGAACAAAGGGTCTGAAGTATCAGACTCTTTTTTTAATAGCTAAGAAGCAAGGGATGGGTTTTACTCCGATTGTCATATGCTGCTTAAAGCGTTGAAGTATAAAATCTTATTACAAGATATAGCAGGAAGCTTCCTTGATCTCACTTTTCAAGCATTAATTTGGTACAACCGGAAAACATTTGCTTAAATAATAAGAGGATACATACTACGAAATCGACTATTCCAAGCACGTAAAGGATAAACTAAATGAAATTAGTAAAAGGAGTTACAGGTAATGAAAAGAGTTTTACCAAAACCATTTACATTTGAAGGCGGAGAAAAGGCAATATTATTATTACACGGCTTTACAGGAAATACTGCAGACGTTCGGATGCTTGCACGCTTCTTAAATGAACGTGGCTATACTTGTCATGCTCCACAATATAAAGGACATGGTGTTCCACCTGAGGAGCTTGTTCATACAGGTCCTGAAGATTGGTGGCAGGATGTGATGGAAGGCTATGAGCATTTAAAAAATCTAGGGTTTGAACAAATTGCAGTGTGTGGCTTATCATTAGGCGGTGTGTTTTCTTTAAAATTAGGCTACACTGTACCTGTAAAGGCGGTTATTCCAATGTGTGCACCGATGTACATCAAAAGTGAAGAAGTGATGTACCAAGGTGTCCTTGATTATGCGAGAAATTATAAGAAGTTTGAAGGGAAATCACCTGAAGTCATCGAGGAAGAAATGAAGGAATTTGCAAAAACTCCGATGAATACATTAAGAGAATTACAGGAGCTTATTGCAGATGTTCGGAAAAATGTTGATATGATTTATGCACCTACATTTGTAGCTCAAGCACGACATGACCACATGATTAATACAGATAGTGCAAATATTATTTATAACGAAGTCGAAACAATCCAAAAGGAACTAAAATGGTACGAGGAATCAGGCCATGTTATTACATTAGATAAAGAACGTGACTTGTTACACGAGGATGTGTATCAATTTTTAGAAAAACTTAACTGGTAAAGGAGGATTTTAATGGAGTCAGAAATTAAAGTACATATTGATAAGCTTCTAGCATTCATGAAGGAAGAAGCGTATAAGCCGTTAACTGTTCAGGAGCTTGAAGAAGCCTTTGGAATAGAAGATTCCGCTGAATTTAAGGAGTTTGTCAAAGCGCTAGTTGCAATGGAAGATCAAGGACTTGTTGTAAGAACAAGAAGCAATCGTTACGGCTTACCGGAGAAAATGAACTTGTTAAAAGGAAAGTTGATTGGTCATGCGAAGGGCTTTGCATTTTTAGATCCTGAAGATCCGAGTCTTGATGATGTATTTATACCACCAACTGAGCTGAAAACAGCGATGCATGGGGATACCGTACTTGTTAGAGTTAGTGTGGAAACGTCAGGCTCAAGACAGGAAGGAACTGTCATCCGGATTATCGAACGTGGTGTGAAGGAAGTTGTTGGGACGTATACAGAAAGTAAAAACTTTGGATTTGTCATTCCAGATGATAAAAAGATTATCAATGATATCTTCATCCCGAAAAATGCAGCAAATGGTGCGATTGAAGGGCATAAAGTTGTTGTGAAACTAACGACATATCCAGAAGGACGTATGAGTGCTGAAGGAGAAGTTATTCAAATCTTAGGTCATAAAAATGATCCAGGCGTTGATATCTTATCGATAATTCATAAGCATGGCTTACCTGGACTTTTTCCTGAAGAAGCGCTACAGCAAGCAAATGATGTACCTGATACAATCGATGAAGATGATTTAAAGGGACGTCGAGACCTGCGAAATGAAGTCATTGTAACGATTGATGGCGCAGATGCAAAGGATTTGGATGATGCTGTAACCGTACAAAAACTAGAAAATGGTCACTATAAGCTAGGAGTTCATATTGCCGATGTTAGTCATTATGTAACTGAAAACTCGCCAATTGATCGGGAAGCATTAGAGCGTGGGACAAGTGTCTATCTTGTAGACCGTGTTATTCCAATGATTCCACATCGCCTTTCTAATGGCATATGCTCATTAAATCCAAAGGTCGATCGTTTAACATTATCCTGTGAAATGGAAATTGATGAAACTGGGACTGTCGTGAAGCATGATATTTTCCAAAGTGTCATAAAAACGACAGAGCGAATGACCTATTCAGATGTGAGAAAAATCCTTGAAGACCGTGATGAAGAGGTCATGAAAAAGTATGAAGCGCTTGTCCCAATGTTTGAGCAAATGGGAGAGCTTGCACAAATCCTTCGCACAAAACGGATGAATCGTGGAGCGATTGACTTTGATTTTAAAGAAGCAAAGGTACTAGTTGATAAGGAAGGAAATCCTTATGATGTTGTTATTCGCGAACGATCAGTTGCAGAGCGTCTAATTGAAGAATTTATGCTTCTTGCAAATGAAACTGTTGCCGAGCATTTCCATTGGATGAATGTTCCTTTTATCTATCGTATCCATGAGGATCCGAATATGGAAAAACTACAACGATTCCTTGAGTTTATCACGAATTTCGGCTATACAGTCAAAGGAACGGCAAACGACATTCATCCACGTGCTCTCCAAAATATCTTAGAGGAAGTACAAGGGACACCAGAGGAAACGGTTATTTCAACGGTGATGCTTCGTTCAATGAAGCAAGCAAAATATGACCCAGCAAGTCTTGGTCATTTCGGATTATCAACTGAATTTTATACGCATTTTACATCACCAATTCGCAGATATCCAGACTTAATTGTTCATCGTTTAATTCGAACCTATTTAATTGAAGGAAAGGTTGATGAGGAAACTCGTTCAAAATGGGCTGAAAGTCTTCCGAATATCGCCGAGCATGCTTCAAATATGGAACGAAGAGCAGTTGAGGCAGAGCGTGAGACAGATGAGCTGAAAAAGGCCGAATTCATGCTTGATAAAATTGGTGAGGAATATGATGGAATGATCAGTTCAGTGACAAACTTCGGAATGTTTGTTGAGCTGCCTAATACAATCGAGGGACTAGTCCACGTTAGCTATATGACAGATGATTATTATCGTTATGATGAAAAGCACTATGCGATGATTGGTGAACGCACAGGCAACGTCTATCGAATTGGTGATGAAATTACAGTTCGCGTTGTAAATGTCAACAAAGATGAGCGGTCCATTGATATTGAAATAGTTGGCATGAAGGGTACTAGAAGACGACCTGAAAAGGAAATGAAAAAGGTGATCATCGCAGGCAAGGGCGGACGTAATGGAAGCCAAAGTAAAAGCCGCGACGGTGGCAAGACCTCTGAAAATGAGGAATGGTCAACACGGCCACCTCGGAAAAAGAAGAAAAAGCATTTTGAAAATGCACCAAAGGCGAAGCGGAAAAAGAAGAAGCGTTAGTTTGAATCCCAAAGCTGGCACAAATAAGTGTCAGCTTTGTTTAGTTAAATTGCGTAAATATTGAGTATCCGCCCATTTTTTGTTAAAATAGAAGCTATCGCACAAGACTTCGTAATGAAGGGAGGAATAACAATGCCTAAAGGAATGGGAAAAACCGTCGCTCAAAACAAAAAAGCGAACCATGATTTTGCAATTGAAGAAACTTATGAAGCTGGCATTGTCCTTCAAGGTACTGAAATTAAATCAATTCGTAATGGCCGCGCCAATTTAAAGGATTCCTATGCTCGAATCGAACGTGGTGAAGTATTCTTATACAATATGCACGTTAGTCCGTATGAACAAGGGAACCGATATAATCACGATCCGTTACGAACAAGAAAATTGCTGTTGCATAAAAAGGAAATAGCGAAACTTATTGGGGTAACGAAGGAAGAGGGCTATACACTCGTTCCATTAAAAATGTATATTAAGAACGGTTATGCAAAGGTGTTAATCGGTCTAGGTAAAGGGAAAAAGAAATACGATAAGCGTGAGGACTTAAAGAAAAAAGAAGCTAAACGTGACATCGAACGTGCCTTTAGAGAACGTCAAAAGGATTATTAGGAAAAACCTTACAATTGCATTTTTGTCCATATTTGTTATAATAGATTTTGTAAGACAGTCACTTACAAAATAAAAACTTCATAAGCAATTAAGCTTATTTACTCTTTTTTCTCCCGTATTCCCTAGCTGGTATATACGGCTTATCATGGGGACGTTACGGATTCGACAGGGGTAGATCGAGCTTAGGTTGCGGGCCGAAGGGATCGTCTTCGTAAAAACGTCACGCCAATAATAACTGGCAAATCTAACAATAACTTAGCTTTAGCAGCTTAATAACTGCTTAGCTGTTCCTCCCTCCATCGTCCATGTGGTAGGGTAAGGGACTCACTTTTAGTGGACTACGCCTAATTCCTCCGTCTGGGGATGAGGGAAGAGACCAATCAGACTAGCTGCTCCGACGCCTGTCGATAGGCATAAGAGTTAGCGAATCTGCAAATATATCGACTACGCTCGTAGACGCTTAAGTGGCGATATTTCTGGACGTGGGTTCGATTCCCACCGTCTCCACCAAATACATAGTTTGGTGGTTTTTTTAATTTTACGAAATATTATAGTTCAATTTTATTGTTTATTCCCTTTGGAACGCTTTTTTCCCTGTATACGATAAAACTTTTCTGTGCAAAATAATTAATAATCCAATTACTATTCTCTATTCTTTGTAGGATGCTAAAGTAAAAATATATATCGACCCTCCCCGTTCATATTTCATTCTACTTTTGCTGCATGAGCTAAGATTCCTAAACATACCAAATAAACCTTTTGTTAAATACAGAACGTTCTAGGAATACTTTGCATGAACCAACAAGGGTGAAGTGAAGTGAAAATTTAACAGGAGAGTTAGAGTAATAAGTATATTCATTGTCAAAAAGAAAATCAGCTATAGCTGGTTTTAAAAATTTTTTATAATATCAAGTTGACACCCTTACTACTCGGTGATACAATGTACTCGTAATAAGCAATACTTAATAGCGGGATATCCCCAAAAGCTATACATTAAATATTCCTTAGTACTAAGTAATACTGAATATAAGTCAGACAGAATAGAGGAGGCACAGAACATGGAAAATTTAACGGAAATGCTGAAGGGTTCGTTAGAAGGCTGCGTTCTGGAAATCATCAGCCGCCATGAAACCTATGGCTATGAGATTACCCGCAGACTGAACGATCTTGGGTTTACCGAAGTTGTGGAAGGGACGGTGTACACTATCCTCGTGCGATTAGAAAAGAAAAAACTAGTGAATATTGAAAAAAAACCGTCAGATATGGGACCACCCCGCAAGTTTTACACACTTAATGAGGCTGGGCGCAAGGAGCTTGAATTGTTTTGGGATAAATGGAATTATGTATCATCAAAAATCAACGTCTTGAAGTCAAGTTAACTGCATAAGATATTCCGTCAGATATTAATGGAGTGTCTTGTTAAGTTTAATAAAAAAGGAGGAAAAATAATATGTTGGAAATGTTCAAAAAAATGATTGGTGATAAAAAAGAGTACAAAATGATGATGGCACGGGTTGAAGCTCTGCCAGAGGATTACCAGTATGTATTTAAGAAAATTCAAAACTACATGTGGAATTTCTCATCTGGCAATGGGATGGATATGCTACACATGCAGTATGAACTAATTGATTTGTTTGAAGCAGGTGCGGCAGAAGGCAGACAAGTGCTAGAAATTACTGGGGACGATGTGGCTGCATTTGCTGACGAACTAGTAGCAAATGCTAAAACGTATGTCGCAAAGTATCGTGAAGATTTGAATCAGAGCATAATGAAGCGATTAGGTAAAAATAAATGAAATAGAAGCAAAAGATAATACCGACTGAATAGCTGGTTACAAATGTATTACTACCTTCGTTATTCAGTTATATTTTAAATTTGGTACTAAGTAATACAGATTATCAGTGAGACTAAATAGGGGATTATAGGCAAGCTAATTACGATTTATAAGGAGGAAAAAAGTATGAGCAATGCAGTGATTTCTGTAAAAGGGTTAAAAAAATCGTTTAAAGACAAGGAAGTTTTAAAGGGAGTAGATTTTGAGGTGCGACGTGGCGAAATTTTCGCACTACTCGGCTCTAATGGAGCGGGTAAAACGACAACGGTCAACATCCTTTCGACGTTGATGAAGCCCGATGGCGGTGAAGTAGGAATTAGCGGATATGACGTACAGCGTCAACCGGACCATGTTCGTCAGAGCATCAGCCTGACAGGGCAGTTCTCAGCTTTAGATGGCATGCTTAGTGGGCGAGAAAATCTAATAATGATCGCCAAGTTGCGGGGAGTTTCTAATCCCACTCAAGTTGCCGACAATCTGCTTGCAAGATTCAGTCTTACCGATGCGGCTAACCGCAGAGCGGACCAGTATTCTGGCGGGATGAAGCGCCGGCTTGATATTGCCATGAGTCTAATTGGGACACCATCAGTCATTTTTCTCGACGAACCGACGACAGGGCTTGACCCCGAAGCGCGGATTGAAGTCTGGGATACTGTCAAGGAGCTTGCCGACGGCGGTACAACGATCTTGCTGACGACTCAGTACCTAGAGGAAGCCGAGCAACTAGCGGACCGTATTGCCATTCTGCATGGTGGAAAAATCATCACGACTGGTACACTTACAGAACTCAAAAAGATGTTCCCACAGGCGAAAGTGGAGTATATCGAGAAGCAGCCGACATTGGAGGAAATTTTCCTCGCAATCATCGGCAAAAAGGAGGAGATCTAAATGAAAAACAAAACAGGTGTATTATTAGGACGTTTAATGCGTAATATCATGCGCAGCCCGGATACGATTATTACGGTGGCAATTACACCGATTATGATGATGCTACTATTTGTTTACGTATTTGGCGGCGCAATAGAGACAGGGACAGAAAACTATGTCAATTATTTATTGCCAGGAATATTGCTGATGGCTATCGCATCTGGTGTCGCCTACACGTCACTGAGGCTATTTAATGATGTAAAGAGCGGGCTGATGGCACGTTTCATTACGATGCCTATTAAGCGCTCATCGGTATTGTGGGCTCATGTGTTGACCTCGCTTGTTTCCAATGCGCTTACGGTTGTAGTAGTTATCCTCGTCGCACTCTTGATGGGATTCCGTTCTAGCGCTGATATCCTTGATTGGCTCGCTGTAGCTGGGATACTCGGTCTGTTTACGCTGGCATTGACATGGTTAGCAGTCATTCCTGGATTGACAGCGAAGTCTATGGAAGGGGCAACAGCCTACTCGTACCCGCTTATTTTCTTACCGTTTATCAGTTCGGCATTTGTCCCTACAGAAACTATGCCAAAAATTGTCCGTGTGTTCGCAGAGAACCAGCCCGTGACTTCAATCGTGAACTCGATTCGTGCCCTCTTGTATGAAGGATCAGTTGGCAATGGTATCTGGATCGCTCTTGTCTGGTGCGTCGGCATCATGATCATTGCTTACTTCTTCGCAAGTAAAGTATTTAAACGGCAGTTAGGGTAAAGTCTTTAATATAAGGAACTATGGATTACATGTAAGTTGGAATGTGATTCATAGTTTTTTTATTGTAGGAAAATCAAAGCTCGCACATTAAGTCGGATATATAGTATTAGTGAATTTTCATGATTTCAAGGATAAAAGGAAGTAAAGTTAATCTTTTGGATAAACAACAAGTATCAGTCTTCTAGTGATTATTGCTTTTAATAGTTAAAAATATAATAGGAGAACTTAACAAGTTTTGTGCAAAAATGATTTTGGACATATTTTTACTTTGAGACAAACAAATAAAAAGGATGTCTCAAAAGCTAAGCATTTGGACATCCTAAAATGAATAATAGAACTTACCATTTACGAAATTTACATTGTACTTGTGTCAATCACGAATCGATACTTCACATCAGAAGCTAGCACGCGTTTGTAAGCTTCGTCAATTTGGTCGGCCGAAATTATTTCAATTTTAGGGGCAATGTTATGCTTGGCACAGAAGTCTAACATTTCCTGAGTCTCACGGATTCCTCCTATCATTGACCCTGCAAATGAACGGCGATGACCGATGAGAGACATTACATTTAGTGACAACGGTTCGCCGGGAGCACCGACATTAACCATAGTTCCGTCAAGAGTGAGTAATGCAAAATAAGCATCAATGTCGATCTTTGCACTTACCGTGTTAATAATTAAGTCAAAAGTTCCGGCAAGTTTCTTGAAGGTTTCTGGATCGCTTGTAGCATAGTAGTTGTCTGCTCCGAATTGCAAGCCATCCTCCTTTTTCTTCAATGATTGTGACAGTACAGTGACCTCAGCCCCCATCGCATGCGCAATTTTGACTGCCATATGACCAAGACCACCCATACCAACAACCGCTACCTTCTTACCTGGACCAGCTCCCCAATGGTTTAGTGGCGAAAATGTGGTAATACCTGCACAAAGTAATGGTGCCGCAACATCAAGCTCAATGCTATCTGGAATTCTGATTACGAAATCCTCCGTTACGACAATATGGGTAGAATAGCCACCTTGAGTAGGCTCGCCGTATTTGTCAACACCAGCGTATGTAGGGATATTTCCTTTAAGACAATATTGTTCTTCACCTTTACGGCAATTTTCACATTCGCCGCAGGAGTCAACCATACATCCGACCCCGACTCGGTCACCGACCTTGTACTTTGTGACCTCTGTACCAATATCTGTGACAATCCCAGCAATTTCATGTCCAGGTACGAGTGGATAGTTTACTGCACCCCATTCTCCATGGGCAGTGTGGATGTCAGAATGGCATATGCCGGCATATTTAATTTCAATCAGAACATCATGTGAATCAAGATCGCGTCTTTTAATTTCTGCAGCTCTAAACGGTTTGTCTGGTCCGTCCACAGCTCGTGCTTTAGCAGTTATCATTCATAAAACCTCCTATAATTTATACCTTTCAAGAGAATGCGTTTGTGCAGGGGATAGCTTTAAACTATCAGGTTAAAATTCCCCTTTATTCATTTCTATCCCTAATTTTTCTCTTGTAAAACAATGTTAATCCTTATAGTTAACTCTAAGTCAAGAGATTAATTTGAATTTCTTTTGAAGATCCTTTGGACTACCAGGTTTTATCACAGCTATCAACATACTCGATAGCTCTATCTACTTTCATTTTTGAAGCTTGGTATATCCCCCACTCCAATACTACGTCAAGAATGGAATTATGCCTTCTGGAGAACAGACATCCATCTATCATCGTTTTAAAGGTAATTGAATCCCTAAAATCTACTGGGATGTCTATAAAGAAAATTAAAAACTTCATTGACTTGGTGTACGTTGGGGTACTTTACAACAACGATACGACATTCGAAAAGGGGTTAACGCTATTTTTGTTGAAGTTAATAAATAAGATTATGTTAATAAAAGGGGAAATTGAGGAGATAGAGATGAGATTAGTCTTAGAAATTTTTCGAATAATAGTTATATTTTTTATAGTTGGAGCTGCATTAGGAGGTTTGCTGAAAATAATCTATAAGAGTATAGGAATCAATGTAGATAATACAAATGGTGGTTGGCTTGTTGGATTTTCTATATTGATTTTTTTCTTTATATTGTATCGAAACAAGCTTCAATTTCAGGCTTTTATAATGGGGAAGGAAGGGTGAAACTTCCAAGAAAGATACTGTCTTATTAATTTCTTGCTCATTGCTAATGCTTGTTATAGCCCCTTTTCTAAAATGATAATAGGAAAATGGTTATTAAAGAAAAAAGTAGTAATTGAAACTGAATTTTAAACATTACATCTAATTATTTGAATAGATAGAATTCCTCCACTTTAAATAGGAATAAACGTTCATGAATAATTAAATACTATCAAAAACAGGAGGAAATATAGTGGACGGAGACCAAATAAAAGTAATTGAGCAGCTTAGAAAGGCAGAGATTGAACAAAGCGATCGGTGGATAAATTATTGGCACGATTACTCTAACATACATACTTGGGGATTTTGGGTTGTCCTTGCGATGTTTGTCCTCCCTTTAGTAATATTAATTCTTTTTATCGATAGAAGGAAAATTTTCCAACTAGGGTTTTATGGATACAGTGTCCACGTGTTTTTCGCTATTATTGATTCATATGGAGTCTTAAGGGGATTATGGACCTATCCTTATAAAATGCTTCCATCGCTTCCAGCTAGTGTTGCCCTTGATTCCTCATTTGTTCCTGTAGCCTATATTCTTCTTTACCAATATACGATTAATAAAGAGAAGAATTATTATATTTGGATGCTGCTTCTTTGCTTAGCCTTTGCTTTTTTTGTTAAACCACTTATGGTCGGATTTGGTCTATTTCGTTTTGGAGGTAATGAGAACTTTTTAATGCTGTTTTGGGGGTATGTGGCTGTAGGGCTTATAGCAAAATGGATAAGTGACGTATTTGGAGTTCTCCTTAAAACAAAGAAATGGAGTTTTTATCATAAATATTCCAAATAAATTGAGATAGTAAATTACTTTTTAACTTTACAGTAGCGATGCTTCAGGTAATGAAGGATCGTTATTTTGTATGCAGATTACTTAAATACAGTTAAAACATATATACCTTTAATGAAGAGAATATAGAATATAAATTTTAAGAAAGGATGATACTATAAAAAAATGAGATGAAGGAAGTTACTATGGATACGATGAAACCAATTAAATTAGGCTCAAATAAAACAGAAATTACAGAAAAATTAACCTCTGCTGAAATGGGTAAGCTTTGGGCGACATACATGGGTAATAGTATGGCAAAATGCAT
>JAPSLL010000011.1 GCA_031180805.1 Bacillus sp. (in: firmicutes) | reverse complement strand
AGAAAAGACTCTTTACGAAGAGGCCGTTTTTTGTGCAAACCCTATAAAGGTTGATTGGAGCAGATTGCGAGACTCCTGCGGGATACGTGGGAAAGGTAAGACCCCACAGGCGTTTACACTGAGGAGGCTTACCACCCATCCCGCGGAAAGCGAGTACTGTAGCGGAAATCAACCAGAACGACTAATTGTAAAAAGCAACATTGTATACAAGCATAGCCATACAAAAATGACACGAAATTTAAATTTTTTCTTATGTTAAAACCTTTTGTCCCAGACTCTTCACAAATCAGAAATCATTCCTTTTCTAATAGGACATGCTTCCTTTCTAATTCCCTTATCGTTTTCCAAATCGTTACGATTGAATAGCCTAACATAAGAACTCCAGGTAAAATCATAAATAGGACACTTCCGTTCGCTGTTTGTATAAAATTAATGAGATATCCTAGATATGGAATCATAAACCCTTCATATTTGGCGATAACATTTTCTGCTAGGACAGGATTTGAGTCAGCTGAATTGTTATTGTCCCCCTTCGTTTTATAACGGACAGCTTGTTCTTCTGCTAACACATCTGTAATTCTATGTGTTATTAGTCTTTCCTCGTCCAAATAAGTAATAATATCCCCTGCTTTTAGGCTAGAACGTTCCGCTTCATCTAGTGACTTCACAGCAATTACAGAACCTGTTAATATTGTAGGCTCCATAGATCCTGATAAGACGGTTTTAATCTGATAACCGAATATTTGTGTCTCACCATTCGTTAGTTTAGTAGAGAGGACGATCCCCGCTACACTTATTAAAAGAATGAGCAGGATACTTGTAACCATTCGATTTATCCATTTCATCACCTGTTTCACTGTTTATTCCTCCCCCTTATCTTCTAATAATAGCTCGTTCTTTTCCATTTCCAATTCTGTTTCGTGCCCATTGGCATCATCTATATCAGCCCAACTTCCAACTGTTATCCCAATGTTCGCTTCGTTTTCGTCACGATAGTATGAATATGTATTTGAAGTGAGAAGGCCGATAGCCATGATAAGAGAATAGCCAAGAAAAATGAGTTCAATTCCGCTTGTACGATGTTTCTTTTGCTTCGTTTGCTTTTTAAGGCAAAACATTATACCTTCACTCCTTTCTATGCTGCCATGTCGTTTTTAAAAATCAGAATCTCCATCCCGTTGGACAGCTTCAAATTCCCATTTTAGCTTTAACTCATCCTCTTGAAAGTGATTTTGATTTTGCCCATTATCAACAAATTTAAAACGAACTGCATATTTCTCTACTTTGCTTTCAGATGGAAATTCATCGCTCACCTTAATCGGCTCTCCTGATAGCTCTGATAACTTCTTTTGCACGACTACATTTTTTCGTTCATTCACTTTGTAAATATATTCAACAACAAGATGATCACCTAAATCATCACCGTTATTAGGATCTCCCTTATCAATCACCTCATAGGAAGAATGAAGGAGTATTTCCTTCATATCGACACTCCCATCATTTGTCAGCTCAAAATTTCCATGAACCGTATCACCCGGTACTATCCCTTTGACATTAATAATCGTTGGTTTATTAATCCCAAGCTCAAGCACACCTGTTGTAAACGTATTGGTTGTCGGCTCCTTATCTTGAAAATAAGCCGTTGTTCCTTCACTAATAAGACCTAGTCCACATAAGGCAATAGCAACGCTTGTTAAAAGTTTTCCTTTTACACCCATACGTTCTCCTCCTAAATATTCATGTTATAGTATAAGCCGCTAAGAAATTGAAGAGACTGTTTCTTCCATTTCTTAGTGGCTTATCGCATTAGCAGGCAGCATTTTATAACAGTGGAGGGGGGAGGTTCCCCCTCATCGCTCCTAAAAGAATTAATCAATTATCTTGCCTCAAAAGACCAGTTAAGCTTTAATTTATCCCCTTGGAACTGGTTTTGATCCTCTCCATTGTCAACAAATTCAAATTCAACATACATTGTGTCCTTTGTTCCAGCTGGAAGTCCACTAATCTCATTATCAAAACCAATTACCTTCTTTTCTACCGCATCTGGTGTCATCTTCTGTAAATCATAGAGAGTAGTAGAGAAAATGATATCGTTAGGTCCAGTTTCTTCAGATTTATCACTGTTTTCTAGGAAGTTAACACGAATATGTTTACCGAAATCATCTGAATTATCGCCCTTTGCATCTTCAACCTGATAGCTAGTTGATAATAGTACTTGTGTAATATCAAGTGAGCCGTTATTGACTAAATCGAATGCACGAATCATCCAGTTACCTGGACTTAAATCCTCAACATCAATAACTACCTCTGGGTCTACAGAAAGATCTAATGTTCCTGCTGCAAACGTATTAGTAGTTGAAACTGTATCACTAAAATACGCATATGTTCCGCCACCAATTAATCCTAAGCCTAAAACAGCCGTTGCTACACCTGTCACAATATTTTTCTTAATACTCAATGTTATCTCCTCCTAGAAATTTGGTTACCAAATCTACTTCCAACTCTACTATCATTGTTTACTAGAACCCAAAAGAGCTAACCTCTCCTCCCTTCCACATTTTTACGATTCGACGAACAACTCACATGAAGTATAGAAAATTTAAAGGTAACTAGAAAAACCGTAAAACACGACATATTTTCGTTAAAAAGAACAATTATCTCTCATTTCCTTCTCTTTCCTCTTCAAAACTCAGCTTCCGGTATTTTTCGTTAATTTTCCGTAAAGAAAAATATGCAAATTTACGTATGATTTACAAAAATTTTGTAGATTTTTCTCACTAGCTATCCTTAACAAATCTAGCAATCCCAAGATGTTTAATATGTATTGAATTCGAAATAAATACTAGTTTCTCACATTAATAAATGAGGTATTCTTTAACATTGACTTCATAATTCCCTTAATCTTTTTTAGTACTATTTCGTTACTATTTTTGCATTACTTTTACCCTTCTCTTCTATTTTATTACAGTGTATAGACATATTTTTCATTCTTTAGACTTACCCTTCTCACATATTTTTCCCTTTTTGTTCTTTAAAACAGCCACTTTTAGATTATTTTTTCTCACATTTAATAAATTTACTTATGCTTAACAGAATTTTTATAGTAAACTGATACCTTTTTCATGTAGAACAAGTTTCATAGATTTGTACATCGTTACTAATCAAAATTGGGAGGGAAAACGGGAATGAATATTGGAAAAGATGGCTTAAACAGGCGTGACTTCCTGAAGGTTGGCGGATTAGGTACAGTTGCATTGACTTTAGGTACCACTGGATTATTATCACTTACCGGGGCAAAAGAAGGGGTTGCCGCAACTAGTGGCTTTACTGGGTATGGACCACTCGTAAAGGATCCGAATGGAATCCTCGATTTACCAAGAGGCTTTCATTATAAGATTATTTCTCAAACTGGTGAAAGAATGCCAAATGGGGACTTAATTCCAGCTTTATTTGATGGTATGGCTGCATTTAAGGGTGAAAAGAACACAACGATCCTTGTTCGCAACCACGAAAATGGGACAAACTCTCAATATCCTGTTAATGGAAAAAACCCTTGGAGCAAAGGGGCTGCTGGCGGTACAACAGCACTGATTGTTGATGAAAACAGAAATGTTATCGATGAATATGTTACCAATTCTGGAACGATTCGAAATTGTGCTGGCGGTCCTTCTACTTGGGGTACTTGGTTAACATGTGAGGAAACACGTGATTTGGGCCACGGCTTTGTTTTTGAAGTAAATCCACTTGATCCGGAAAATGAAATGTCAAAAACACCAATTCGCGATATGGGGTATTTTTCACATGAAGCATGTGCCGTTGATCCAACAACAGGTATTTGGTATTTAACAGAAGATAGCAGTCCAAGCTTTCTCTATCGATTCACTCCACACGATCGCAGTCAAAAGCTAGGTTCCCTTCAAAAAGGTGGAATTTTAGAGGCTGCAGCGATTGATGAAATTTCTACAACCTCTCCAAGCCAGTTAAATAGTGGGCAAAAATTCGGGATCGTTTGGAAACAGTTAAATCCAGAGCGAGCTCAGCAGGATGCAAAGGATTTAGGCTGTATACAATTTAGCCGTTTAGAAGGTGCCTACTTCTCTGCTGGAACATTTTGGTTTGATGATACTAGTGCAGGTGGTAAAGCACTTGGTCGCGTTTATCGTTACTTCCCTGCGACAAATACATTGGAGCTCTTCTACGAATCAACATCACAAAATGAATTAGAAATGCCTGATAACATTACGATCGCTCCTTGGGGAGATCTTTGGATTGCCGAAGACGGTGGTGGAAACGACCGTATCGTTGGTTTAACTCCTGAAGGAAATATTTATACATTTGCAGAAAATCGAATGAATGGTTCAGAGTTTGCTGGTCCTACCTTCTCTCCTGATGGAAAGACGCTTTTTGTCAATATGCAAACACCTGGTATTACATTTGCGATTTGGGGTCCATTTGCTCGTCGCAATGTAGCGCGCCAACGGGCAATGGGCCATGCAGCACCACCTGCTAGTCTAGCACCAGCTGTATCAGATAAGCTAACAGCATTTGCTGATGAGCAAGGAATGTCTATCTTAGAAGCAGCTGCACTTGAGCGTCATGGAATGCCTATCATTTAATAAGAAAAAACAAGCTCATTGCTTAGCCTTCAGCTATTAAACGTATAAGAATAAAAGGGGTTTACCTTGAATTCCAATACGATGCCGTTCATAGGGCAAGTGACCCGAGCAATATCTACTCTAATCAAGACTAATTATGAAGCAAAATCTATCTTAGCTAAGGGGGTTCTATCGTGCCAAACGTTGGAATACCAGGTCTAATACTCATTCTTGTCATCGCCCTCATTATATTTGGGCCATCCAAATTACCGGAAATTGGGCGTGCGTTCGGAAATACACTTAAGGAATTTAAAAAGGCGACGAATGATTTAGTAAACGGTGATAGCGAACAGAAAAAAAACAACGAAAAAGCAGAAGTAGTCAAGCTTGAGAAATCCGAAACAAAAACGGGTAGTTAATAAGAGCGAAGTAGCTTGCTGACCCTAGGACAAAAATGCGGCACAAGAATATAAGTAGTTTATTCTTGTGCCGCTTATGACTAACAGGTGCTAAGCAATCAGAAATCGAACGATGTAAAATGGACAACTAAGCCTTATTCATATAGAGGCAACAAGTTAAAAGTGCTTATATCGTTCTTCTATTAATAAAGGAGTACATGTTATGGATCAGACAAAATTGAAGTTCACCGATCATTTAGAAGAATTACGAAAGAGAATTATTATTACTGGAGTTACCTTCATTCTTTTCTTTATCCTAGGTTTCGTTTTTGTACAGGATATATATCAATTTTTAGTAAAGGACTTGTCTGGAAAGCTTGCATTGCTTGGTCCTGGAGATATTATTTGGATTTATATGGTGATTGCTGGTGTAACAGCAATAGCTTGTACGATTCCTGTAGCTGCATATCAAATTTGGAGATTTGTTAAGCCAGCCCTTACTCATTCAGAGCAAAAAATCTCCTTAGCCTTTATCCCTGGATTATTTTTTCTTTTTCTTTTTGGGATCGCATTCGGATATTTCATTTTATTTCCAATTGTTCTTTCCTTTTTAACAGGCCTTATTGGAGATCAATTTGCAACCTTTTTTACTGCGGAAAAATATTTTAAATTTATGTTGAACTTAACATTACCCTTTGGATTTTTATTTGAAATGCCAGCTGTCGTGATGTTCCTTACAAAATTAGGAATCATCAATCCTCTCAAACTTGTTAAAGCAAGAAAAATCTCCTACTTCGTCTTAGTAATTGTTTCAGTGTTTATTACCCCTCCAGATTTTATATCTGATGTTCTAGTTATTATACCTTTACTGCTATTGTACGAGTTAAGTATTACATTAAGCAAAGTTGTCTTCAGAAAGAAGCTAAAATCAAATGCTCAAGATTTGTCGAATTTTGAACAAATATAGCTAAAAAAACACCGTAAAAGCCTTTACACAATCTCTTGATTCTAACATAATACTAGTAAGGGCTTGTTTTTACCATAATTTAAGACCAACCTATAATGATTGGTCTTTTATTATTCGTCGTAATATGTTCTACAGCTCGAATATTCTTGGAAAAAGCCGAGAAAAATAATCACCAATATCATATTAAATCGTATAGATCGAACGATATCCTCTCATTAAGCTTCTCGATGGGAACTCGCTTTTCCACGTTTAAACGCTAATTGTAATATAAATAAAAATAATTAGGATTAGTACATACTTTAGAGGTGCTGTTTAATGAATGAAAAAGAACCCTACTATATAACTGAATCAAAGCAATTATGTCGAGAACGTGGTATGGATCCCGATATTATAGCAAGTCCGAAGGTGAAGATGACCAAACTAGAACTAGCTAGTAAGAGAAAGTCATACAGTGAGATTTTATCTGTTGTTAGTTTTTTCTCCAAAAAGCTTTTGGATTCACTGAAAGGCACTCCTATCTTAATCGTCATTTCTGATGAGAAAGGATTCTTGTTGGAAATGGTCGGCGATGAAACGATTAAATCAACTGTCGAGCAATTCGGCATTCAAATCGGCAGTCTATTTACACAAGAAGACACTGGGACGAATGTAATTAGCCTCGCTTTACAGCAAAAACATCCAATTCGATTAATTGGTGAAGACCATTTCCATTCATTTCTCCATGGAATTGCATGTTACGGTGCTGCGTTTCATTATACAGATGAAAATAGCTTATTAGGCAGCGTTTGTTTAATGATGCCAATTGCCCTTCAAAATCCCCTTTTCCTTACAATGCTCGCACATGTTGTTGATTCAATTGAACGAGAGCTGCTATTAAGAAAGCAAAATAGAAAGCTAAATATTATGAATCAAATTATGCTCAGCAGAACACGTAATGGAATTGTGATTACCGATGAAAAAGGGATTACAACTGAATTTAATGATTTCGCTGAAGAAATCTCTCCTTTTTATAAAAATGAGGTAATTGGAAGATGTATTTACGAATCAGGTATAACCGGCGAATACTTCAAACGAGTATTACAATATGAAGAAAAATTTGAAAATGTTGAACTAAAATATACCGGTAAAAAAGGCAACCTTATTGTTTGTTTATTTGATGCACAACCTATTTATGAAAACGCTCGTGTTATTGGTGCCTTTGGTCAATTTAGGGATATTACTGACCGCTATTTAATAGAAGAAAAATATAATTATTTAGCCTATCATGATGACCTCACAAATTTACCAAATAGACGATATTTTCAAAAAGAGCTACAAGCATTTATTAAAGCGAACAAAAAGAAAAAGCAGCCGTTAGCTGTCTTATATTTAGACTTAGATCGCTTCAAGGTCATCAATGATACTTTCGGTCATTCAAAAGGTGATCACCTTCTAAAAGAGGTAGCGAAAAGATTATCAAGCTGTATAAGCGAGAATATTCAATTAGCACGGATGGGTGGAGATGAATTCATTATCACCATCACTAATTTTAAAAGTCAGCAGGAAATCACTAAATTAGCTGATAGTATATTGGCGAAATTTTCAAAGCCGTTTCGCCTTAAATCGATTGAAATACATACTTCTGTAAGTATCGGTATTGCCATATATCCAGATTATCCACTAAATCTTGAGGAATTTATGATTTATGCTGATAACGCAATGTATCAAGCGAAGGAACAAGGAAAAAATGGGTATGCCATTTATACAGATGAGTTAATTCATCTTTTAACTGAGAAAATAACCCTTGAGTCTGACCTTAAAAGGGCATTAAATGAAAATGAATTTTTCCTCCAATACCAACCACAAATTTGCTCTAAAACAGGAGAATTAGTAGGTGTTGAGGCATTAATTCGTTGGAATCATCCTAAATTAGGGATTATTTATCCCGATAAATTCATTCAATTAGCTGAAGAAACAGGATTGATTATTCAGATTGGTGAGTGGGTAGTTGAGCATGCCTGCTTACAAAACAAAAAATGGCAAGATTCTGGACTAAAGTCAATTAAAGTCTCTGTTAATCTCTCTACTCAACAATTTTTAAAGCAAAATTTGGTAGAATTTATGAAAAAAGTATTAGACAAAACCAAGCTTGATCCTAGATACTTAGTATTAGAGATAACTGAGTCAATGGCAATGGATTTTGATTATTCCTTAAATGTCCTTGAACAATTGAAAGGGATTGGTGTTGGAATTAGCATCGATGACTTTGGAACAGGCTATAGCTCCCTTAGTTATTTAAAGAAATTCCCTATCGATTATTTAAAAATCGATAAATCATTTGTCAGGGATATAAATGATGATGCAAATGATGCAAATATCGTAAAAGCCATCATTACATTAGCGCATAATCTTAATCTTCAAGTCATTGCAGAGGGGGTTGAGACAAACGAACAATTGCAATTTTTAAAGAAAAACAATTGCGATCACATCCAAGGGTATATTTTTAGTAAACCACTTACAGCTAGCCTAATTGAGCAGGGGTTTCTTTCATAACTATCAAAAAAGAGAGAGAAAATGGGGAGGAGAAACTTTAACAATGGAATCATGTGCATCAGTATTAGTCAGAAATTTTAAAAGATGGGGAATTAACCATATTTTTGGTATACCAGGAAAAGCAGTGTCTCCTTTAATTTTTGCTACGGACAAGCATGATATTGAATTTGTTCTCAGCAAGCATGAATCAGGGGCAGGCTTTGAAGCGACAGGCTATTCAATGATGAATCAAAAAATCGGTGTTGCGCTTGGCACCTCTGGTCCAGGTGGTACAAACTTGCTTACTGCTGCAGGACAAGCAAAATCATCAAATATTCCACTTTTGATTATTACTGGTCATCCGGGGTTAAAGGATACTGGTAAAGCATTAGGGCAGGATTCTTCTATCTTTGGTACAGATTTAGCGGAAATGTTTAAGCCTGTTACGAAGTTTAGCGCAAGAGTCGAACGCGGTGATATGCTGAAAATCTACTTACAGCATGCACTCGAAAAAGCATTAACAGGAGTAAAAGGTCCTGTACATTTATCGATAGCGTTCGATATCATGCTCGAAGAAATTGAACCATTTGATCTTGACCTACCAGAGTCAAACGAGATGGTGTCACCACATATCGACGAAGTTGTGGAATTATTAAATTCAGCAAAACGCCCTCTATTGTTTTTAGGAAAAGGTGTTCATTCAAGTAAGGCTTATGAAGAAGTTCGTTTATTAGCTGAGCATTGGAGCATCCCTGTTATAACAACTCCTGGTGGAAAAGGGACGTTTATTTCCAACCACACACATTCTCTTGGCGCCTTCGGATTAGGAGGTACGCAAGAAGCAAGTGATTATCTTAAACAAGGTGTCGATCAACTAATCGTCATCGGCACAAAATTAAGTGATATGTCAGTTGCGGGATTATCAAAGGAAATGTATCCAAAGTCAATAATCCACTTTGATTACGATCCAACCTTTATGGCAAAAACGCTCAATGTCCCAACAACACCAGTTCTTGGTGACATCCGCTCTAATTTGCAGGCAATCCTAAAGGATGTTTCCCCAACTGAGCACAATGAATTTATAAAGCCTAAGCAGCTAAATCAAGTGGAAAATAACTCTGCTGAGGAACGAATGACTGCAGAAACAACACTAAAGGTCGTTAGAAATTCCCTTCCTGACGACGCAATTATTTTTGGCGATGATGGAAGTCATACCTTTTTTGGTATAAAATATTTTGATATTTATACACCAGGTACGTTTTTCTTCGACGATGTTTTCGGTGCAATGGGACATGCTATCGGATATTCAATTGGCGCTAAGCTAGCTGCTCCAGATAAAACGATTGTCTGTTTAGCTGGTGATGGTTGTATGTTCATGCATGGAACAGAAATTTCTACTGCATTAAACTATCAATCTCCTGTATTATTTATCGTATTAAATAACGGTAGATTAGATATGGTTGAAAAGGGAATGCGGAAAATGATTGGAAAGTCGATTGGAGCAGTATTTGAAACACCGCTTGATGTAGCAGCCTTTGCAGAGTCAATGGGTCTCCAATCCTTTAAATGCTTTAATCCTAACGATTTACAAATTGCCCTGCACCAAGCCTTACAAACGATTGCAGATACAAACAAGCCAGTTGTTGTAGAAGTAATCGTTGACGGCGATGAAATTCCACCAACGATGGGGAGGCAGTAAGATGGAACAGAACAATAGATTTGAAAAAGGAATCACTACCGTAAAGGAAATGGTTCCTGAAGAGACCTTTAAAATGATGGAAAACATGGAAAGGGTTTCTCCAGACTTTTGGGAAATGATTGTCGGCTTCGGATTTGGTGAAGTCTATTCAAGAAAAGGACTTTCCTTAACTCAAAGAGAAATCATCACACTAACAGCATTAATTACCCAAGGTGCATTTGACCAACTTGAGGTTCATATCCGCGCAGCATTACAAGTCGGCTTAACCCAAGATGAAATCAAAGAAATCATTATTCAATGTGCGGCATATGCAGGATTTCCAAAAGCAACACAAGCGATGCAAATTGCCGGTAAAATCTTTGAATCAGTAAAATAATCCTTCTTTATAGGGGGTGTTTGTACAATATTGTACAAACACCCCCTTTCTACTTTCACCCCTAAAGACTAAGATTACCAATTCAAGTCATACTAACTATTGAACATTAACAACACTAACAATTTGGGGGTATCAATTTATTCATGGGTGCAATTGAACGAAGTGGCTATCGATTTGAACCTGAGTATAGTGTTATTGAACAGAATGGTGCAATCCATGTCTATAAAAAAGGAACCTTTATTGAAGAGCTTCCCTTCACATTTTCCGGACAAGCTCCAAATTTAGGCGAAATTGAAAAGCTCATCGATCAATATTGTGAGGTGCAAGGGATTTAATACTTTAAGCAGCTAGATGAAATTTAGACACATCAATATAGGAGGTGCTGCTTACCTCTTCTCTGGTGTGTCTCCAGCTCAAAGAATGCTTAGCTTATGCTTGCCCCTTGAATTGTCTTCTATTCGAGAGACTTATGACTCCTGGTGCTAGGAGCTACAGCTTTTTAAAAGACTACTTTTACATACCTTAATGAAAAGCTTTGACAATATAATGAAAATGATGTAAAGTACCAATGGGCGAACATTTTTAGTTTAACTGAAAATAAATATTCGTGTTTAGGGGTGTTATTCATGGAAAATGTGTTTGATTATGAAGATATTCAATTAATTCCGGCAAAATGCATTGTAAACAGCCGCTCTGAATGTGATACAACCGTAACGTTAGGTGGACATACGTTTAAATTACCTGTAGTCCCTGCTAATATGCAAACGATTATCGATGAAACGATATCAATTTTTTTAGCTGAAAATGGCTATTTCTATATCATGCATCGTTTTGAACCAGAAAAGCGAATCGATTTTATTAAAATGATGAAATCACGCAGTTTAATCGCATCAATCAGTGTAGGTGTTAAAGAGGAAGAGTATGGGTTTATTGAGCAATTAGCAAGTGAACAGCTAATTCCTGAATTTATAACAATTGATATTGCACACGGGCATTCTAACGCTGTTATTGCAATGATCCAGCACATTAAAAAGCTCCTTCCAACTAGCTTTGTGATTGCAGGGAATGTTGGAACACCTGAAGCAGTAAGAGAATTAGAAAACGCTGGTGCTGACGCAACAAAGGTTGGGATTGGACCAGGTAAGGTATGCATTACAAAAATTAAAACAGGCTTTGGAACTGGAGGCTGGCAATTAGCTGCACTTCGTTGGTGCGCAAAGGCTGCAAGCAAACCAATTATCGCTGACGGAGGAATTCGCACTCACGGTGATATTGCAAAATCAATTCGCTTCGGTGCTTCCATGGTTATGATCGGTTCATTATTTGCTGGTCATGAGGAATCACCAGGAAGAACAATTGAAAAAGACGGAAAACTTTATAAAGAATACTTTGGTTCTGCATCAGAATTTCAAAAAGGTGAAAAGAAAAATGTTGAAGGTAAGAAAATGCATGTTGAGTATAAAGGCTCATTGCAAGATACATTAACCGAAATGGAGCAAGACCTTCAATCGTCAATTTCCTATGCCGGCGGAAAGAAATTAGATGCAATCCGTAATGTTGATTATGTGATCGTAAAAAATTCAATTTTCAACGGTGATAAAGTTTTTTAATTTACTTAATAGAGCGAGGTTGCTTCCTTGCTCTTTTTATTATGAACAACATACTTTACACTCTTTCTGTAAAGTATGTTGTTTTTATCGGGTCACAGATTGTCGCCACTTTACGGAAGCTCCTACCTCCCTTCTCCCCTATTAGCTGCAACAAAAATAAGCCTCAAGAAAATTAGTTTTTTTTGGGATTTTTACATAAATATATACATTTTAATATTAATCTATTGAAAAAAATGTCGATATAAAAAATATTGGTGAAATTTATCGAATTATGTATACAAAATGAAGGAGAGACTATATCTATGAAATGGCTTAAGGATTTAAAAATTATCTTTAAAATTACCATTATAGCAGCAATTTCGTTAATCGGTATTGTCATTGTAGGATTAACCGGCTTTAGCGAAATAAGAAATATGGGAAATAAGCTAGATGATATGTACACGGATAATCTAAAACCGATCGAAACAATTAGTACGATAAAATCTAATCTACAATATACTCAACAAAACCTTATTGAACTAATGGTGAATACTGACCAAAGCCGAAATGAGGAATTATTAGCTGAACTCAATGCCAAATTAGAGGAAAATGAGAAGCTATTAGAAACTTATCATACGAATGACTCAGAAGAATTAGAAAAACTAAACAGGGTGAACAATTTATCTAACCAAATTACTGATTCCGTAACAAAAGTGATTGAGCTTGCTTCAGCTAATAAAAACAATGAGGCATACGAGCTCTACGTTGCTGAAACAGATCCAATTTTGCAATTAATTGATGAAACTTATACAGATCTAATTGAATTAAATAGTAATGTTGCAAAAGCAGTTAATAATCAAAACAGTAAGGATATTCAATACGCAACGATTATTATGATTAGCATTACGATTGGTTGCATCATACTATTTTGTTTAGTTAGCTTAGTCATTGCAGGTCTTATCTACAAACCTGTGAAACAGATGGAAGGCTTGATGAAAAGAGCTGAAAATGGAGATTTATCTGTCCAAAGTGATTATCAATCAAAAGATGAAATCGGTTCTCTATCTTCGTCCTTTAATAATATGCTTATCCAATTAAACCAATTAATTTCAAAAATCGGATTATCTTCAGACCATGTTGCAGCAGCATCTGAACAATTAATGACAAGTGCCGAAGAAACAAATCGTGCATCAGAGCATATTGCTGAGGCAAGTACAGTCCTTGCGTCAACTGCCGAAACTTCAGTAAGAGAAACGGAACAAGCATCAACCTCGATTCAAGAAATGGCAATGGGCATTAATCACATTACAGAGTCTATCTCACTCGTATCAGAGCATTCAAATACGACAACTGCAGAATCTGAAAAGGGTAATGTTTTTCTTAAAAAAACAATTAATCAAATGGATTCTATTAACCAAACAGTTCTTGAATCCTCAAGCATTATAAAAGACCTTGGTCAACGTTCAAAAGAAATTGAGAACATCGTTGCGATGATTTCTAATATTTCTAACCAAACAAATCTATTAGCCTTAAACGCAGCAATTGAAGCAGCTCGGGCTGGAGAACATGGAAAAGGCTTTGCGGTTGTAGCTGATGAGGTAAGAAAGCTTGCCGAGGAATCAAATCGTTCTGCAGAGCAAATTACACAGCTCATTCAGGAAATCCAAAACAATACATCAAACGCAGTCGAAGCAATGGATAAATGTATGACAGAAATGAAGACTGGCCTCGACTTGATAAATGAAACAGGAGAATCCTTTAATCAAATTCTTCACTCTGCTACAGACGTATCGAAGCAATCCGAGGAAGTAACTGCAGCAGCTCAGCAAATGTCTGCAAGTGTTGAACAAACCGCCTACGGCATATTAGAAATCTCTAAAAATGCAGAAACCTCTGCTTCTTCATCACAAACAGTAGCAGCAGGAGCCGAAGAACAGCTTGCATCAATGGAGGAAATTACAGCCTCTGCCCAAACATTAGCTAAAATGGCTGAGGAGCTTCAGACGATGGTGAGTACGTTTAAATTAAAATAAACTACTAAAAAAACTTAACAGTATTTTGCTCTAATTTATAAATGAAATTTGCCAGTTATGCTTTCACTTTGCAAAGGTCGTCTGACATAAATGAGACGGCCTATTATTGTACATAGAGAAGAAAATAAAACATTTTCTTCTTACATTTACATTTTTTCTATTAGTTCAATTATTTTTGATTCTAGTTTATGTACCCTTTCATTCATTCCCTTCCATTCCCGTTCTAAATATTCAATTCTCCCTTCCGTCTCTTCATTAGCTGATTCTCTTTCACTATAGTCAGTAGAAGAGGAATTTATAGTACTATTTTCTTCAATCGCATTACCTTGTTCACCCAATATTGAAATGAGTTTTTTCCTTTCAGAAGGGTGTAGTGCATTAATTTGTGTAATAATATGTTCTATTCGATTATCCTTTAAATTATCTAAACCAACTTGTCTATCAGTAATAATCTTTACGAAAGGAATCTCGCTCGTTATTTCTTGTATTGTCTCTTCAATTAAGCCCATATACCTTGATTCTAACCAATCTCTAGAGAATTCATTTTGAGCAATAATTGTCCAATTATTCTCCTCTATTTTTGCATCAGTTGCCTTTAACCATGTTTCAAAGGATGGCTTACTTAATTTTCCTTCTATTAGCTTCAACACTTCTAACCAACGTTCATTCATAAGTAGAAACAGCTCCTTTAATTTTTCAATGATTCATAGCAAAACAACATTTATGCCATCAAACAACAAAGGTCTAACAAGATGACATAACATCTTGTTAGACCTTTGATTTTAGTTATCCTGTACTTCATTCCGTGTTTTCTTAAACATCTTCGATAAAACTTCGTACACGATTGGGACGATAATTAATGTTAATAACGTTGAGCTTGTTAATCCACCGATAACGGTAATTCCAAGTCCCTTCGAAATTAAACCTCCGCCGCCTCCTGTGCCAATTGCTAATGGAATTAATGCACCAACTGTAGCAATAGCTGTCATAAGGATTGGGCGTAGACGAGTAGCTCCGGCTTCAAGGATCGCTTCACGCATTGTCATACCGTCACGTTCCATATGAATGATTCGGTCAACGAGTACGATCGCATTCGTTACAACGATACCAATTAACATGAGAAGACCCATCATAACTGATACAGAAATTGTTTCTCCTACGATTAAGAGACCGACAAAGGAACCTATAACCGCAAATGGTAACGAGAATAGAATCGCAAACGGCGCAACCCCTTCACCAAATGTAACAACTAGGATAAAGTATACAATTGCGATCGCTGCAAGCATCGCTACACCTAGCTGTGTAAAGGTTTCTTGCATATCAGCAGTAACCCCGGCAACATCCATTGTTACCCCTTTAGGCAATTCAATATCATCAAGCTCTTTGTCTAGCTCTGATGATACTTTTGAAATATCATCACCAATTACAGTACCTGATACTGTTGCATAATATTCACCTTTACTACGAGCGAGAGTATTCATTGTTGTGCCCTCTTCAACCGTCACAAGCTCAGATAAAGGCATTGCTCCAGCTTGTGTTTGAACAGGTGTTTCTAACATTTCATCGATTGATTTAGGCTCTGCTTCCTGGTCCTGTTGTACAATAACATCAATTGTTTCTCCATCTTTTTCAACAGTTGTTAATACGTCTTTTGTGTTATTCGGACTTAACATCATAACGATTTGACCAGTCGTTAATCCGTATTGCAGCAAATGATCTTGCTCTACATTAAAGACATATTCAACATATGCATCCTCTGCACTTGATGAAACATCTTCAAGTTTTTTGTTATCCTTCATAATATCTTCAGCTTTTTTAACTGTTTCATTTAACTTATCTAAATCTTCACTATAGAATGTGTAGCTAACCTCATTTGTAGTACCTGACATTGAACTAAAGTTTTGGCTCTTCCATTCTCCTGATTGACCGATATTGAAAACATACTCTTCAATTTCCTCACGTACTTCTGGGAAGTTTTCCATATCAGGGTCAAAGATTAAATACATTAACGCTCCACCTGCGGCTCCACCCATCATCGCAGTTTGTGTATCTGCTTCTTCATTAACAGATAACTGAAGAATATCGATATCATCACGCTTTAATAATTCTTCCTCAACCTTAGCGACATTCTCTAACGTTTCATCCTTTAGCTCACCTGTCGCAGGAGTATACGTTAGATACATGACCTTTTCCTCTTCACTACCCATAAAGCTAAAGCCAATCAACGGAGTTAAGCTTAAGCTTCCTACTAAAAGAATGATCGCTGCAAGTGATGTCACAATTTTATGGTTTAATGTCCATTCAAGCACTTTCTTGTAGATGTTTGAAAGCTTCCCTTGCTCTTTATGGCCACCCTCCGTTTTTTCACTATATAAACGCTTCTTAAATAGGAAGTGTGATAAAGCAGGAACAATTGTAATTGCCACAATTAATGATGCACCTAGCGCAAATGTCATCGTTAAGGCAAATGGCATGAACAATTCACCAACCATACCACCAACAAAAATAAGTGGTGCAAAAACCGCAACCGTTACTAATGTTGACGATAGTATCGGTTTAAACATTTCAATTGTTGCCTCACGTACAAGCGCACGTCCTGATAATTTTTCTTCTTTTAAATGAAGTCGTCGATAAATATTTTCAACAACAACGATCGAGTCATCGATAACACGACCGATTGCAACTGTTACAGCACCTAATGTCATGATATTTAATGTAATATCAAGCCAATTCAATAGCAAGAGCGCCATGAAAATCGATACCGGAATAGAAATAATTGAGATAATTGTTGATTTAAAATCACGTAGGAATAGCAAAATAATCAATACCGCGATTAAACCACCAAACAATGCCTTTTCAACCATCGTATGGACTGATTTTTCAATCGGCTCACCTTGGTCAAGTGAGATATCAATAACAAGTCCATCAATTCTCTCTTGTTCTTCTTCTACTAACTCTTTTACCTCATTTACGACATCAACTGTATTATCTTGCTGACCTTTAACGATTTGAATCGCTATTGCATCCTCACCATTTGTTCGTGAAACAGATTGAACCTTACCAACCGTCTCAATCTTCGCAATATCACCAAGCTTAACAAAAGGTGTTTGGACTGTTTCTGAAGGAGTCACAGGAATGACCATTTCTTTAAGTTCATCAGCTGTCATGAACTTACCATCAATCGCAACTGCTTGTTCACCTTCTTCAAACTCGTAAAGACCTAATGATACAGCCATATCACTAGCTTGAATTATTTCTTTTACTTTATCTTCGGTAAGACCGTATTGGGCCATTTTTTCATTATCATATGTTAATTGCACTTCATCGATATGCTGTCCAGTAATCGTCGCTGAGGCCACACCGTCAAGCTTTTCGATTTTCGGAAGCAAAATATCATTCACTGTCGATGTAAGCTCAACAATATCTTCCTTAGTACTACTAACACTTAACGCAACGACAGGCATCATATTCATACTGATTGCCGTGACCGTAGGTTCTTCTGCATCCTCAGGCAAAGTTACATTGCTTAAAGCTGATTCAAGCTGGCGTTTCTTTTCATCCATATCAACACCATAATCATATTCAACTTGAATACTAGATAAGTTAGAGGATGAATTTGAATAAACTGCGTTAACATCTTCTAGTCCTTCTACTGCCCTCTCAATCGGCATAGACACGTCTTCCATTACTTTTTCAGGTGTTGCACCAGGATAGACACCCATAACCATTAAGTATGGAATCGAAATATCTGGTATCGTTTCTGTTTTCATCTGTGTACCAGAATAAATACCTGAAACCGTAATAATTATCGTAAGTAACCATACCGCAAGTTTATTTTTCAGTACAAAATTTACTATAGATTTCACCTTTACACCTACCCTATTTGACTTAATCAATCTATTTATTTATACTAATGACTAATCGGTCATTTGTCAACAACATTACTTAGGAGAGAGATAGAATGTTGAAAAAACAATTAATTATGGAGAAGGCCTTGGAACTATTTGCAGAGCAAGGGTTTGAAGCAACATCAGTACAACAAATCACCGAGCGTTGCGGCATTTCAAAAGGTGCATTTTACTTGTCCTTTAAATCTAAGGATGAGCTAATCATCTCATTAATAGACCATTTCATGACGCAAATCGTCACCGAAATTGACTACAAGGTCAGGATATTTAAAGATGAAAACCTTTTATATGATTTCTACTATTCAAGCTTTCAAGCACTTAGTAAATATTCAAATTTCGCCAAATTATTCATTAAAGAACAAACTCATACGCTAAATAAGGATTTGCTTTCGAAAATGCACCATTACAACCAGTTGCAAGACAAAACAATTCTATCCATGGTCGAAAGATTATATGGAAAAAATGTCGAGCATTCAAAATATGATTTAGTATATTGCATAAAAGGATTTATTCAAACTTATTCAGCATTACTATTGTTTACAAATACAACTCTTGATTTAGCAACGTTAGCTAAATCTCTTACCGAAAAAACAGAAATTTTAGCTAAACATATAACCATTCCATTTATTACAAATGAGTTAGTACAGATCATAAGCAAACCTTTGGACGAACACTTCTCAAAAGAACAAATCATTCAAATGATTGATCGAAACCTAGAAGTAATGGAAGAATCAATCGAAAAAGAATCTCTCCTTTTATTAAAGGAAGAATTAGTAGAACCTAGATTAGGTCGAGCCCTAACAAAGGGATTATTAGAAAACATAAGAAACCATCCACACTGTAATTGGACTTCTTTTATACTTAGAAATTACTTTAATATTTGATTCGCTTAAAAAGGCAACTACTTAAAGTGGTTGCCTTTTACTATGCTTTCTCTTTTCATCGCTACGATTATTCAAAACGTATTCTTGTCATTCCTATCACTAAAAACACAGCAGTGAATCCGAGGAGAATTCCAACTGGCACTAAGATGTCCAAAGCTGTACCTCCCCTTACCGAAAGCTCTGCAAAGCCTTCAAGTCCCCAATATTGCGGAACAAACTTAGCTAGCTGCTGCATGAAGTCTGGCATAATCTCAAGGGGCCAATAAACACCTCCAAGCATACATGTCGAAACAATAATAAGATTCCCAAACACTGATTGTTGCTCTGATGTTTTGACAAGGCCTGCGATGAATAAGCCTAATCCAATCGTACAAAGTAATAGGCTTGAAACAAGGACAATGATGCCTGCTATATTTCCCCACTCGACTTGAAATACATATTTCGAGACAAGCATAAGAATTCCAAATTGAATCCAGCCAATTACGAAAAAGGCAAACAAATACCCAATTAACAGCTCACTTTTCGCCGTAGGAGTGGACATCATTCGATACCAGACACCTGTTTGTCTAGCCTCTAATATTACCCCTGTACTAACAAGCATTGTCATCATGACGAACATAATTGTAAAGCCAGCGGAACGAGCAGTCATATCATTCATCATTTCAAGCTCTTTGCCTTTCGCTATTGACACCATTTCAATTCCAGCAGGGGTTTTAGCCAGTTCATTGGAAACTTTCTCTTGAACTCCCTTCAAATCATCCCCTGTCACGTTATGATACGTATTTGAAGCTTTTGCCGTTATCAGTAGGTTAACTATACTATCATTGATAACTTGCTCAATTATCGCCGCGCCCTCAAATGAAGGTGATGTGATAAACATAATTTCCGGAGCCTTCATCTGCAAAACTTCATCCTCAAAGCCTTCATTGATCTGAATATACCCTGTTATTTTTTGTTCAGAGAAATTGTCACTTGCTTCCTTATGATTTTCAAGGCTTATCGCCATGATCTCTTTACTCTTTATCTCTTGAATGAATGCCTCCGAAACAGAAGACTGATCAAGATCAACGACTGCAATGGTTGGCTTTTCCTCCTCTCCCTCATTAGAAAAGAGTCCCCCAAAAATAAACGTAAATAACAAAGGCATGCCAAACATAAGGAGGAATGATTGAGGCTTCTGAAATATCCTCTTTAGTTCAAATAATGTAATAGCACCAATCTTTCTCATCGTTTCTCCTCCTTAGCTCACCTTTAATTTAAACGATCCAAAAATCAAGGCGATTAATCCACTTAAAATAAGTATTGCAATAGGTAAAGCAAGTGTAATCCAGGTTGTTCCGTTCATCACTTCTAAAAGGCTATTAAGAGCCCATTTATTAGGGGCAAAATTCGAAAGTCCTTGAAGGCCTTCAGGAAATGCGGCAAGTGGAACCATTGACCCACCTAAAAGTGCCAAAATTTGAATACCAAGTCCTCCAACTGAATCAGCGGTTTTCTCTTCTGTCAACAGCCCTGCAATGACCATTGAAAATCCTGCAACAGAAATGGAATAAGCTAAACCTATGACGATAATTTGCAATAGGTCATTCCCCCAATTAACACCAAATAAAAAATGGGTAGTCAGAACAAATACGAAAAACTGGATGATCGAATAATAGAGGGTTCCTAAAAACTTCCCAAATATAATAGAGGAATATCTTATCGGGCTACTCATTAATCTAGCTAATGTTTCAGTTTTACGTTCTTGAATAATCGATTTTGCACCAACTGTTATATTGAACAATAGAAACATTGCCGCCATAGCAGCTGCATAGTACTGCATGCCTGTAATTGGCTCCTTTCCATCCTTCTCAGCTGTTACAGCATCAACTCTTGAAGACGCTATTTCAGTAAGCTCATCGACAATTCCCTTCGATATGTCGGCAATATTTATTTTCTGATTAGAAGCTGGAACTGCTGTTGCTAGTTCCTCTGTTATTACTCCTGTTGCAATCGTGACAGAGGTCGCTTTTTCTACAAAGGATGTCGTGATCGTCTGAATAACCTTCGATTGAATTTCCTTCTCAGGATCATGATAAATCGTTATATCGTGTACATCACCATTTGATAGGCCTTCTCCCCAGCCAGAAGGAAGGAATAATCCGACATCAACTTTCTGCTGCTCCACCTCTGCTTGTAAATGTTCCTTTGAATCAATTTGCTTAACAGTTAAGCTTTCTTTTAATTCTTCACCTTGCAATACGTCATGTATGAATTGATCCGTTAACACATCATCTGGTGACGATACGACGATACCGACCTTTGTTTTTGGAATTGATCCATTCTCTCCAAATACACCGCTAAGAGCCGAACCAAGAATAGCTGTTAAAATAATCGGCATCAGTAGCATCATCACAAATCCTTTTCGATCAAATAAGCGAATTTTTATATCCTTCAGCGCAATTGTGAAAAAACTCATCTCTTATCCTCCTAATCTCGTAATGAACGCCCTGTTAATTGTAAGAAGAGCGTCTCTAGATTAGGCTCTTTTATTTCAACGGCACCAATTTTCATACCATGATTAATAGCAGTGGTCATAATATTCCCTAATATCTCATGAGGATATTGTGCAAAAACCTCAACGACATCGCTGTCCTCTTTCATCACAACTTGATTAACATTATCTAAGCTCCTTAACGCTTCTACCGCTTCAATTGAATCTTGTTCAATTGTTAGCTGAACAATAGAGCCACCAACTAAACGGCTACATAGCTCCGTTTTCGTTCCAATGGCAATAACCTCACCATGGTCAATGATGCCAACACGATTACAAAGATACTCCACTTCCTCCATATAATGACTTGTGTAAATAATCGTCATTCCTTGTTCATTAAGCTTTTTGACTGTATCTAAAATATGATTTCGTGATTGTGGATCTATCCCTACCGTTGGTTCATCCATAATCAGCAGCTCAGGCTCATGCATTAAGGCTGCACCAATATTAATCCGCCGTTTCATCCCACCTGAAAATGTTTCGATTCTCTCCTTCGCTCGGTCAGTAAGTCCAACAAAATCCAGCACTTCTTCCATCCGAATCCTTGCCTTCGCCCCTGTTAACCCGTACATCTTTCCCCAGAATAGCAGGTTATCTCTAGCAGACATTGTTGGATAGAGCGCAATTTCCTGTGGGACAACCCCAATTTTTTTCTTAATTTGCATTGGGAATTTTTTAACAGGTCGATCACTAACAAGCACTTCTCCTTGGTCATATGGGAGAAGACCACATATCATTGAGATCGTTGTTGATTTACCAGCTCCATTTGGTCCAAGCAAACCGAATGATTCCCCTTTATCAATTGAAAAAGAAACATTTTTTACTACCTCTTTATTTCCGTAGCTTTTCTTAAGCTCTTTAACCTCTAACATATTTCCACTCCTTTTGGACGATTCTGTTGATTTCAGTCATTGACTTATAACATGATGTTTAAATTTTAACTTTTAACTTCTCTTTACAAATCTCTCTCCAGATAGATTTTTCCATAAAAAAAATACAGCTATGTTAGCTGTATGTCATAGTCGACTATGCCGAAAGTCATGATGAAAATGTTGTAATGTTATATCTAACAGCGAAAATAGCTGCTTGTGTACGGTCTCTTAGCTCAAGTTTATTTATAACGTTTGATACGTGATTTTTAACTGTACCCTCTGAAATAAACAGCTCAGCTGCAATTTCCTTGTTATTTAAGCCTAAACCGAGCTTATGTAACACTTCTAGTTCACGCTCTGTTAATTCATTTATTCGCTTTTGTACATCATCATCATTAACAGTCTCATCAAATGATTGATTTCTTCTCATTTCTCTAACAATATCTGCAGTTAATTCTTTTGGCAGTACCATTCCACCTGATTGGACAGTTTTTATCGCTTGAACAATCGTGTCAGTAGGCATATCCTTTAACAGGTAGCCACTAGCTCCTTCTTCAAGCGCTTCAAAAATTAACTCACTATCATTAAAGGTTGTTAGCATCAAAACCTTCGTCTCTGGTAAGGCGGATGTAATCAGCTTTGTCCCTTCAACCCCATTTGCAACAGGCATGCGAATATCCATTAACACGATATCCGGCCGATGCTGCATAGCTTTATCTAATGCCTCTCGTCCATTTGCTGCAACATCGACAACATCTAGATCTGATTTAAGATTTAGAATTGTCGCAAGCCCATCGCGCATTAGTTCTTGATCATCTGCAATTATTATCTTAATCATTGTTCCCCACCTATCTGCCACCTAATTTCCTTTAAAGGAAAACTTGCTTTCACAATAAAACCTGTATCAGGCATGCCTTCAAACACAATTCTACCGCCGTGCTCAATGACTCGTTCTCTCATGTGCTTCAAGCCAAAGCCTGGACTAATCTCTGATGAACCTTTCCCATTGTCGTTGATCATCACCTCTACCGCCAAATCGGTTACTTCAATCTTGATTTGACATTCTGTAGCCTGCCCATGACGAACTGCATTTGTAATCGATTCCTGGATTACTCGTGTTATGTCTAGCTGCATTGATATTGGTATACGCGCGGCATCGCCATGTAATTGAAGGCTAGATTTCAAGCCTGTCATCTTCTGATAGTCTTCGAGGATTTTCCTCGTTACTGTGATAAAGGATTGCGGTTTGTCCGTGTCTTTTAACGTACGAACAGACAATCGAATTTCCTGAAGGGCATTTCTCGCAAGCTCTTCACATAACAGCACCGTCTGCTTACTTTTTTCTGGCTGTATATCAAGAAGCTCCTTTGCTACCTGTAGTTGGACAAGTAGTGCTGTCATTTTATGTCCGACCGTATCATGAATCTCTCCAGATATCCGATTCCGTTCTCGAATAAGTGTCAATTCCTCTACTTGTTGTGAAAAAAGATGTAGCTGTTGATGAGCGTCCTTCAAGGCATCATGCGTTTTTTGAAGCTCCTCATATTGCTTTTCATTTTCTACTTGTGCAAGCTCTAGCTTATGAATTAACCGACCGACAACCGCAGAAAAAAGAATAAATGTAAAGTTTACAATATTACTCATAACATCAATTACACCTGTTGCATAGTACGTGTAATAAATACATCCCCCCCATACGAGGAAGAAACCAACGGAAAAACTAGTAATTACTTTCTGACTTTCAGAAAATAAAAAAATAGTTACTGCGTTTACTCCAAATAAAATTAAATATAATGTTGATCCCGGAAAAAAGAAGACTAAGCCTACAGTTAAGATTGTATCCAATACAATTAAAATAGGAAAATATTTTTCTCCAAACGAGGTCATTAACATAATGTGATTAATACAAAATCCAATAGACGCAACCATAACAAATATGAACTGTATCGTCGTATGACTTCCAAGGTTAAAATAATAGATGTAGCTGATTAAAATAAACATAACGAGTCGAATACTTTTCAATAGAGTAAAATTCAAGAAATCACCTCAATGGAATGGAAAAACAAAAATAAATTCGTTTAATAAATAGAATACAAATATTATAAACTTATCCTTTGTTATTGATAAGGTAATATTTTCAAATACTCATAAATGCAGTTCCCCACTCCAATAAACACACAAAGCCAGATATATAAAAAAGATTGATCCTTTTAATCCTTTATAATTAAAATGGAATAAAATTTGTGTATAGGTTTGTAACCAATTATTTTGATAATCTAAGGAGGAGTTTTTTTGGAATTTAGCACTGAAAGATTAACAATTAGACCTTTTAATAGTAATGACTTACATGATGTTTTTAACATATACAATAACGATGATACGTGTAGATATCTCTTGCATGATAAGTGGACATATGAAAATATGCATGAAAGATTTAATAAAAAGCTAAAAAATCGTGTACTCACAAAAGAAACAAATTTAAGTTTGGCAGTAGTAAACCACACTAAAGTAATTGGTGATTTATCTGTATGGTATACAGATATGATGGATACTGTTGAAATTGGTTATAGCTTTTCTAACGAAGCATCAGGAAAGGGTTATGGAACTGAAGCCGTGAGTAGTTTAGTCAAGAAGTTATTTGATGAATTTGATGTGCATCGTATACAAGCCAACCTTGATGCAAGAAATAAAGCATCCCAAAGGTTGTGTGAGCGTATAGGTATGAGAAAAGAGGCTCATTTCATTCAGGATTTTTGGAATAAGGGTGAATGGACAGATAGTATTGTATATGGGATGTTACTCTCGGATTTATAATTACGGTAATAACAGAAGGTATCAACCTTTACGACATCCTTAATAATCAAACTTTATCCTAAAGCTACAGCAAAAAGCACCACATTCAGTTATTTAAATGAATGTAGTGCTTCTTAGCTATCATGTCATATTTAGATTTGCTAACTGTTAATTGTCTCGGTTAACAATGTAATTCATTAAATGCTTTAGAAAGGTCGTATTGTGTGATACGTTACGTACCGCCTCCATCGCCAAACAATAATGATCCCACATTGCTTTCTTTGCACCAACCACACCTAGTATTGATACAAAGGTCGCATTATGATTTTCTTCGTCTTTACCAGGAGTTTTTCCAAGTAAACTAACACTACCCTCAACATCTAAAAGGTCATCCTTTATTTGAAATGCAATACCTAAATGACGTGCATAGTTTTTCAATGCCTCTATTTCCTCCTCATCCACCTTTGCGAGTATTGCAGGCATGACGAGAGAAGCCTCAAACGCTATCCCTGTTTTATAAAAACACATCGTATTTAATTGTTCGAGAGTCAACTTCTTCCCCTTTGAATCTAAATCCATCGCCTGGCCTCTACACATTTCTGCTGTAACTTGGACTGAGTATTGGATTAAGCGAAGAACAGCTTCTGATTCAAATGAATTTAGTGATGCTTGTTCTTCAATCGCCTTTTGAGTAAGAAAAAGACCGGTTAATTCAGCTACTGCACTGTTATAAATCTGGTGAAGAGTCGGGCGCCCCCTTCTTATTTTTGCGTTATCCTGAGATGGCAAATCATCAAAAATAAGTGATGCTGTATGCATATACTCCAATGATTTTAAAAGTGGCATAATCGCCTCACCACTTAACCCATATTCATTCACACCGATAACCCAGGTAATAATTGGCCTTAATCGCTTTCCAGAACCTTCCAGGCTGTAATTTGCTGCCTCAATAATCGGATCATCCATTGAGTTATTTTCACTATTAGGAATTGGGAGGGTATGATTTATCTGTTCACGAACTGTTTTTAATTGCTTAAAAAATTCTTCTCGCTCTTTTCGTTCCTTTTTTAAATTTAATAAGATTTGGTCACGCAGAAGCTTATCAAAGAAATCAACATCGTCAGCCTTCTCAACCATCTTTTGAATTAACTGATTAAAGGCTGGCATTCCTTTCGTGAAAAGCGTCATCACATCATTGTATTTCTCTGCTCCAATTCGTTCTTTAAACCGTTTTAAGCCATTTATAGCTCGGTTCAGCATGACTTCACATGTCTTCGTATCAGATCCGTACACATTGTGAATTAAATTAGCGATAACTGTCCAGTACAATTCAAAGGGATTGATTAAATCCGGCCTTTCTCGATGATATGTTAAATAATACGTATACGGCGTAACCGCACCAGCCTCCATATCATGAAACATATCGGCAAAATCATCTGCTAGCTGATTATAAATCCCGTATAAAAACGTCCGGTTATCAAAGCCCTCGTCCTCTGGAGCATTAATAACGGAGCGAGCTATTAATCGTGAAAAGGATGATTTTAATATGACCGGAATAAACAAATCCTCATTCGTATAGGTTGCGTCTGAAATCTCCTTCATCCGGTCGACCTCTTGCGCTTGGAAAAAGACAAATGCTTGTTCAAAAAAGCCTTTCCTTTGCTTAGGATGCTGCTGTGACTTTATATATTGAAAGGCTTCACGAAGCTCGGAGTGAACAGCTCGAATAAAATCACCGTTTTCCCCAGTCCATTTCCCCAAACTCGGTACTGTTCCTGTAATAAGAGTTGTGCGTATCAAATTGGAATATCGTTGCTTTTCCTGCTTTGATAACACATTCGCATCTAAAAGATCATCTATAAATGGATACGTTAATCCATAGGAATAACCTAACCTAATTGCCGCATCAAGTTGCCTGGCACGCTCCTCTGCTGTGATATTGTCATCCATCTCCTCTATCACATGCATCATAACACCTGCAATAAGCTTAATTAGCTTACGTTGTGCTTGATCAGCATCCATCCCTTGAGGAAGGATGGAAGAAACCTTTTTTAATTTGTCCATCAGCCAAATGATTGCAGCTTCAACGTTTTCCTTCTGTGCCCATCTATATAATTCGACAATACTAAACGGTTCTGCTTCGTTATCCATGTTGGATAAAAGCCGCTGTTTGACACTGCTCACTACTTGCTGAATTTTCTTTTGCGTCACTGATGAATCCAACGTTTTTCCTAAATCCCGTAGAAAAATATACGAAAAGCTACGATCCAAATAATTCTCAAGCTTCCCAGTGTAATTTAACCACTGAATGTAGCTATGATAACCGTCTGAAGCAGATTTCTTTTTTCCTCCTGATAAAAAGGAAAACAACGAAGACCTGCGAATATGATTCTGTCTCCATGATTGAATGTCCTTTGTTAAGATTGGGATAAAAGCTTTTTTTTCAACATAAGTAAAAAGTGTTTGAAAATATTCCGCTGCCCGCATCTCAGCATGCTTATAGCTTTTATCAGCATTTTCAATAAGTTCCTGATTCATATCATCCATTCCTCTACATCTTGTTATCTTCTATTTGTATGCAATGCCTACAATGCTCATTTTCATAATCTATAAGTTTTTCATCCTTTTACGTTATCATCTTTGTCTTGAGAAATCTAAAAATTATACATAAAAATTGACTAAAAGAATCTTTTAAAAGCAATTAAGGGAATAGTTATAATTGTTTTGGGGAAAATAATATATAATTTCCTAATAATTAGATTGAAGAAAGGAGAAATACTTGCTAGTACTTACTTTAACTCTTTTATTAGCAACCATTCTCTTACTAATCAATTGGAATAAAGCATTACATCCTGTCGAAATCGTTTTAAATTGGATGGTTAATGCGATGATTAATGAGGTATTTATTCTTATCACAATAGTTAACCTAGACTTAATACAACTGTCGAATAAACCAGTTTCAGCTATCACAGTCATAATAGGAAAAATCTATTTAGTACCAATGATTACTCTCTGCTTTCTAACATTATTTATAAAATTGAAATCAACACCTATTAAATTTGTTCTTTTCATTATTTCTTTGCTCATTCACCTCACCTGTTTATATTTAGGAGAATGGCTAGGGTTATTAAAGATGCTTCATTGGTCATATTATACTTCAATTTTATTTTATATGATCATTTTATGGTTCAATTTATTAGTCGTCTTTAGTTATAGAAAATTGTTAGTGAGAGCAGGAATTATGAATGGAAGTATTAACATTCCCAAAAAGCTTTGATGAAAATGAAATCTTCGTACTATGTGTTGTATGTGGGTTAATACTATTATTTATCTATTTACCAAAACGGTTCCCAATTCGATTATTTATTCTTCTGTTTTTAATAAATCCCGTTATCGGACGAACTGTAGATACAGCACTAGCAATACACCCACTTGATATATATAGCAGTTTTGATAAAAACACATACGAAGTTTTTGATGAAATTACCTATTCAATTGTTTATTCGTTTTACGGATATGTTTTTTATTATTTTTATGATAAATATCATAAACTACCTTCATGGCTTCATGTTGGCATTTGGGCTGTTTCCAGTACTATTTTTGAATGGATATCCATTCGTTTTGACGTTTTTCATTATCATCAATGGCATTTGCAATATTCATTTATTGTCTATCTTCTTGTATTTACTTTCCATATTTTCTTTTTCAAATGGGCTTCAAAGCAATTGCACTATACGTCAGAAAGAATTCAACAATTAAAAAAGTGGAATAATTAAAAATGCTCCTCTAGTGCTTTTCATTTCTAACACTAAAGGAGCTTATCGATGTTTATACCGGTTTATTAATTTCTATTTTCTTCCCTTCATTTCGCCAATCCTTGAATTCTGCTGCTGCTGTAAACAGTGCATCTGTTGAAGAGTTAAGTGCTGTTTCACATGAGTCTTGTAAAACCCCAATGATAAATCCTACCCCTACTACTTGCATCGCAACATCAGCAGAAATGCCAAATAAGCTACATGCTAGCGGAATTAACAATAATGAGCCTCCTGCAACTCCAGAAGCACCACACGCACTTATAGCCGCAACAACACTTAGAATGATTGCTGTTGGAATGTCAACGGAGATCTCAAGCGTATGAACCGCCGCTAGCGTCAAAACAGATATTGTAACAGCTGCACCAGCCATATTAATCGTTGCACCTAATGGGATAGAAACAGAATAATTATCCTTGTTTAACCCAAGCTCCTCACATAATCTCATATTTACAGGAATATTCGCAGCAGAGCTTCGTGTGAAGAATGCCGTAATGCCGCTTTCCTTTATACATTTAAATACAAGTGGATAAGGATTTTGCTTAATCATGACAAAGACGATAATTGGATTAACCACTAGCGCTACAAAAAACATACAGCCAAGTAAAACGAGAAGCAATTTTCCATAGCTTAGCAATGATTCTAATCCATTTGTTGCAATCGCCTCAAACACAAGCCCCATAATCCCTAGTGGTGCAAGCTTGATCACCCATGTAACAACCTTTGACACCGCATCTGAAAAATGAATGATTACTGATTTTGTCGAATCAGGAGCACTCCTTAGAGCAAAACCAAACAGAATTGCCCAAGTTAAGATTCCAATATAATTTCCATTAACAATCGCATTAACTGGATTATCTACAATGTTTAACAATAATGTTTTAAGAACATCCCCTACACCTTCAGGCGCTGTAAACCCTTTAGGACTCTCCGCAAGTGTTAATCCAACAGGGAATGTAAAGCTTGCAAGTACAGCGATTAAACTTGCTAAAAAGGTACCAACAAGGTATAGGAGGATAATCGATTTCATATTCGTTTTATGACCACTTTTATGTTGAGCGATGGCAGCCATCACTAGGAAAAGGACTAACACAGGTGCAACTGCCTTTAATGCACCGACAAATAAAGAGCCTAGTAGCGTGATAAATTTCGCTCCTTCAGGAACCGTTACAGCTAGGATAATCCCAATTATTAGGCCGATAATGATTTGCTTTACGATACTTAGCTGATTCCACTTTTTCAGTATACTTTTCATAAATATCCTCCAATAATTTTCAATTTATATAATAATTTGGATAATTTCATACTTTATAAGTAAATAAACAATAAACAGACATTCATTCTACTTATATAGCTTGTAAAGCTTAATAAATTTCAAAATAAACCTTTTTACTAAAATATCGGGTATATTCCACTCAGAAAGGACAATTGTCTATTTAATGAATAATATTATAAGGACTTTCACGATATATTACAATATTATTTTGATGTTTCATAATTATTAGAATCTTCATATAATTATAGAGTCAGTAAATCTCCCTTTGATTTTTATTATTCATATGTTATCTTTCGAAAGTTAGTTTAATGGGTATACAAAGTTAGTCAAAATCGGTTATACTTAAAATGTAAGCACTTTAACTAATATATGGGGGAGAATAAATGGGAAAAGAAACTAAACCAAACGAACCTATCGTTACACATATTTTTACAGCAGATCCTTCTGCACATGTTTTTGAAGGAAAGCTATATATTTATCCTTCTCATGACCTTGATCATGATGAACCTTCAAATGATAATGGTGACCAATATAAAATGGAAGATTACCATGTTTTATCAATGGATGATGTAAACGGACCAGTTGTTGACCACGGGGAGGTTCTTCATTTAAAGAATATTCCTTGGGCTAGTAAGCAGCTTTGGGCTCCAGATGCTGCCTACAAAAACAACAAATACTACTTATTTTTCCCTGCTAGAGATCTTGATGGCATTTTCCGTATCGGTGTTGCAACAAGCGAGAATCCTGCAGGACCATTTACACCGGAGGAAAATTATATTCCAGGCAGCTTCAGCATTGATCCAGCAGTTTTAGTCGATGAAGATGACAAAGCTTATATTTATTTTGGCGGACTTTGGGGAGGACAATTAGAGAAGTGGCAAACAGGAACATTTAGCCGAGATGCAGAAGGTCCAGCTCCTACAGAGCCTGCTTTAGGACCAAGAGTCGCAGAATTATCTGATGATATGCTAACATTTAAAAACGAACCACAAGAAATCTCGATTGTTGATGAGGATGGCAGCCCAATTTTAGCAAGCGATGAAGACCGGAGATTTTTCGAAGGTCCATGGGTTCATAAATACAATGGTCTTTACTATTTGTCCTATTCAACAGGTACAACCCATAAAATTGTTTATGCAGTTAGCGAAAACCCACAGGGACCATTTGTATTCAAGGGTACGATTCTTACTCCTGTTATCGGCTGGACGACACATCATTCAATTGTTGAATATAAGGATAAATGGTATCTGTTCTACCATGACTGTGAATTATCAGACGGAGTAAATCATAAGCGCTCTGTAAAATACACGGAGCTAACATACAACGAGGATGGGACAATTCAAACAATTGACCCTTATGGACATAAATAATTTAGACTGATAGCTGGCTCTTCTAAGGGTCAGCTTTTATATTGGTAGATTTAGAATCATAGCAACTACTTTAGTATCTTCTTCAACGATTTTCCATACAAAAAATGACACTCTGCATAAGTGTCATTTAAATCTATTATTCTTGAGTTTGAAGTGCTAATTTTAAACCTAAGCCAATGTATAGAACCCCTACCGCTTTACCAAGCCAGCCATTGCTTTGATTTTTCAACATAACCTTATTGCCTACTGCGCTTGTTATAAATACTAATAATGTTGTATAGACGAGCCCCATTAAAACAAAGACTAATCCAAGTATTAAAAGCTGTACCGTAACAGGAGTACCATTATTCTGAACAAATTGCGGCAAGAAGGCTAAGAAAAATAGCGCTGTTTTAGGATTTAATAATTCTATTAAAAACGCCTGACGAAATGAACCAGTAGTCGATACTTCCTTTTCAACCAGGTTCTTTGTCTTTTTTGACTTTGCCAGCAACGCACATATTCCTAAATAAATTAAATATGCAGCACCCATATATTTTACAACCTCAAACGCTAATGCAGATGTCATTAAAATAGCTGAAAGTCCAAGAACTGCTGCAAAGGTATGAACTAAATCTCCACCAGCTAATCCGATTCCAGTGACGATTCCGTTCCTTTTCCCACCTTTAATCGTTTGAGAAATTGTTATAATAACAGCAGGGCCTGGAATAAGAAATAATGCTAAAACTACTAAGATAAACGCAACCATTTTTCACTTCTTCCTTCCTCTAAAAACGATACTACAATAATATTAAAATACCTATAATTATACCTATCTGTCCATGGTAATAAAAGTGGATTGTAACAGAGACTTCATTTTTATGTTCGTTTCACTAATTACTATACAGAAAAAGAGTGTGTAACGACACTTCGAATATTGTTTTTTTGAAAAAATTGATTATTATCGTGTACACGTGCAAATCAACCAAAACGCTAACTTAATAAAAAGCAACAAAGTTTACGAAAAAGGTGAATCAATCTCTATATTTATTGGGCAAATTAAACCTACAATATTTCATAGGAGGAAAAGCTTTGTCTGATTTTTGTGCTTCATTATGGCCTGAAGAATCTACACCAAAGGAGCAAATAAACTGCAGCGATTGTGGCCTTGATAAGCATGGGTCACGAATGGTTTGGGGTGAGGGGAATCCAGAAGCATCGCTCATGATTCTATTGGATAATCCAGGGGCACGTGAGGACCGGAATAACAAGCCATTTGTCTGTGGGACTAGACAAACGTTACAAAAAGCAGTTGATGAAGTTGGCTTAACAGTCGATGACTTATACATAACGTATATTTTGAAAAGAAAACCTACGCGAGCATATGAAAAGGAACATACTAGACAAATTTGCTTGGACCACCTAAAACAACAACTGTTAGCAAAGCAGCCTAAATTAATTGTTTGCCTAGGAAATATTGCTGTTCAATCCTTTTTTCACAATCCTGAAGCTGATGTAAAATCATTACGAGGCAAATTTCATCATATCCATGGCTACAAAACAACAGCTGCCTACCATCCATTAGCTGTAAGACGACGTCCAAATCTATGGCGATTATTTTTAGAGGATTGGATGCTTGTGGCTGAGGAATATTTAACGTCCGAAAAACCTTATATCAAGGAATAAAGAAGTTTTGATATAAGGTTTTTTAGGAAGCTCATTTGTTTAATTTTATCCATATTCAACATAGCAGAGTCGGCGGTTGTGTGAGTTATTTAACAAAACAATCCATTTCCTTGCTTTATTCTAATACAATGGTTGGTGTTGCATTTTTTACAATAATGATTCCATCATATGCTTCTTTTGGAACCATTTTTATCGTGTAAAACATCTTCATCAATTTATACCAAGGTTGAAATTCGTCCCCTATATTTGCCATTTTTTGCTCCTTTGCAACAATAGCTGATAACTCCTTTGATTCAAGGGCCTTCTTAAAATCTACGTAAAAAATATTTTGCTCTACTTCACTAAATGCATCTACTAATTCATTATGATTCTCTACGGTGTAATTTTTCCGTTCAGTTGAACCACCTTTTACTGCTTGGAATGTATTATCGATAAAGTCTGTACCGATTGCAAAATAATCCTCTCCATATACCTCGTCTAAATAGTTCCCCATTGATTTATAGCCTGCAAGTGATGCTGATGTTTTTTCAATATGTCCATTATGAGCAGAGATAAATATTTTATCATGACCGTGAGATGCCTCGTAATCAACAATCCATTGTAGATTTTCTGCTAAATATTGGTCACGAAGTTTTGTATAGTCCTTCTCATTTAAAAATAACTGTGTCCGTTGTTTCATAGCTTGTGCGTATTTTAAGGCAATAGCATAGGCATCAGGAGAGGAGCTTTCCACATACGTTGCTTGATTTTCCTGCAAATTTAGTATGATGTTGTCTAATTTATCCTCCACGTCTTCCAGTTGCTTCGTTGTTAAGTCACGCATTGTATCATTTGATACATGTTCCAACTGCTTTGTATATTTTTTAGCCTCATCATCATTAACCATTTCATAATATTCTAGAAGGCCTTTCTTACTGTAATCATAGCGCTGCATATCATTACCGTAAAAATAAACCTTTTCTTCCTCGTCAACAGTTAGATTATAATCATGCATCCATTGAACAAGATCAATCATTTGTTCTGTTTTATATATATTATAATCAAGAGCATAAACTGCTTCTTCGGCTGAACCAGTACCATCTAAAATAAATTGATTAATTTGCTGTGCCCCTCCAAAATCTCCTTCTAAAACAAATACTCGGACATTTTCATTTAATACTAATGCTTCAAATAAATCCTTTTTAAGCTGCTGAAATTCAATATTTCCATGTGTTGCCTCTCCAAAGCCAATTACCTTCACATTTTCCGGGATATTTATTTTTTCTACCGGTGATAAATATTGTGCTGCATCATCAATTGCTTTTCCCCTCCCGCATCCTACTAGTAAAAGGAGAAGTGATATAGCCAAAATGACTACAGAACCGATTTTTGATATAGACATTTGATATCCTCCTATTTTCTATTACTTTTGTATTGCGTAATATACCTTTTAAAATCCCCCCTTAAAATTGAAAAGCATATCACAAATGCACCTACACTGTGTATACTGTATATCTCGTATATGCACAGTATATACTGTTTCGTTTTAATTATCAACATATACTAAAAAACAAAATAAGACTGTCTATTATCAGGTTTGATAATAAAACAGTCTTTTTTACAGGCTACAAAAAGTTATTATTTAAAAGGTGTTAAATAACAAAAACATTACAGACATTTTCTTATTCTTGTTTGTATTATGTAACAACAACACTACTACTCTTCTGTCGTTAAATAGAGGATCGCTAGGTAGTAAATTCATTATTTTATTTCATATTTTCTCCAATAATCATATATAGCTTCCTTAATTATTTCTGATAGCTCCCCAGGTTTTTGCTTACTTAACCATTCTGTTTGCTCAATCGGTAATTTTAATTTCAAAGTAATTTTTTCATTTGGCATTTCATATTTTCTAATTTCCTCTAAAGTGATTCCTTCCTCAACATTAGGATAAGATGACTCATTTTCATTTATCATAAGAAAATCGTGAAAATCTTCAATATCATTAAGATCACAAAATAAATTCAGCTGTGGCAATCCTCCTGACAATCGTTTCAAATGCATAAATGAAGTAATTTGTCTTTCATCTTGTAATTCTATTTCTACAAGTAGGGTTTCCTCATTTTGATATTTCAGTACAACAACCTCACTTACAACAGCATCTAATTGCAACGTATATCCTGTACTCGATTCAATGATATAGATTGCACTATTAAAAACATGAAGACTCTCACCGTCAATTTTTATCTCCTGAACCTTAACCATTAGCTACTCTCCTTTTAAGGATTATTTCTACGAAGTGGCTTTAATTCAAAATCTCATCTATTTACCTTCTATTCTATCAAAAAAAGACACCCGAATTAGAGTGTCATCTTAGTCTATTTATTTTAAGGTGAAAGCAGATATGAATCCTCCATTAAGGAATGTTTCGCATTAATCATTCTTTTTCAATTTTCCATGTATGACTAATCTTCCCTCTTCTGGGTCAGACAGGTTGTTACATGTCGATAAGGTGATAATATGATCCTTTTCATTAACTTGGACATCTGTCTGTACTTCTGAGTTTTCTTTAATTACTTGCAAAAATTGTTTGTATTCTTCATCGCTCGCAAAATCAGTTTGAATATAATGAAAATCTGTTGTCGTTACATACGCTGAAAAGATTTCCACATTATAGCTTTCATAAATTGTATCATACTGAAAATGCTTGTTTTGTGAAAAAAAATCCTCGTCTAAAAATTTCTTTAATTCCCCAAACATCGAGCCGTCCTTCATTTCATGTCCGTAAATAATCGTCTGTCTATTTAGTGTATCTACTTGATTCCGATAATCCATAAAAATACTGCCTGCTTTTGATTCCTCTTTTTTATAATTTCGCTTTAAATAATATTCATTATCTGAGCTTTGCAAAATAGGATAATGAACCTTTGTATGATTAATTGTTAGCCAACCGACAATATCGGGATTTATTTTTAAGAGACTTTGGAATGGTGAACGAATTTGATTTTCCGCTGCTACTGGCTCACTGTTTTGCAGGTTTTCTTGATACTCCACTTGAATTTCTTTCATAACCTTTTCATTTTTTGAATAATCATAGTAAATCGTCACAATTTTTATAACGGAGAATAGAAATACGCCAAAACATATGATGAGGATGAATGTCTGAATCCAGCTCTTCTTTTTTCTCAAATTCAATCCACACCTTTACTGTTCAAAATTATCTTTTGTTGCACTTTCTCGAGTAAAAATAAAATGTGCCCCTTGATAGACAAAGACTCATAATGAAAAGTCTATTGTCACAAGGGGAACATATTCTAGCAATCATCCTTTGATTTTGTTATATGATTTTTTTAATTATCTACTCTTTTTAACTTTCTTCTAATGAGTACAAATCCTGCTGTAAGCACTGAACCAACTAATAGCACGACATAGGGGATTAGGTTTGTATCATCTCCTGTTTTAGGGTTTTTAACTGTATCAATTTCTTTTTTCGTTGAATCGTCTGCGTTTATTTGTTTACTCGTTTCTGATCGCTTACTTGCTTCATAAGTTGGATAGTCTACGTCTTTATGATTTTTATTATCTTTTTTATTTTTATCATCTTCTGATTTTATTGGAACATTAGGTACATCATCTGTATCCTTCTCAGTTTCGGTCCCATTGTCTGTTTCGGTGCCGTTATCAACATCTTTATCTGTTTCTTTATCAGGATCTTTATCTTTATCTTTATCTTTATCTTGATCTGGTTCTTCCTTAGTCGTATCTACAACGCGTAATGCTTGTTCATCATAAACGACATCGTAAGTATCTGGAAGACCATTTATTTCTACTAATGAGAACGTACTGCCTTTTGCTAAAGTAGCATAGGTAATAATAGCTGAATCCTCATCAGGTACATAACCGTCAACAAAATTCAGTTTTAACGTTCCGCCAAATGTCGCTTCACCATCAATCGCAAGAGCTTCCTCACTGTTTCCGATCGTAAGCTCAAGTGTACCTGCCTCTGATTGCGTAAAGTCATCACCTATATTTAAGCTGCTTGGTACATCTTCATTTAACGTACCACCGTTATTAATCACTTCACCTTGTCCTAAAGCAGTGCTGGAATCTGCTACTAATGAGCCTTCCTCAATAACCGTACCACCAGAATAACTGTTATTACCAGTTAAAGTTAAAGTACCTGTACCTAATTTTGTTAACTTTCCAGTACCAGCGATATCATTTTTCCAGCTGTCTGAAGCATTAAATCCTCCTTGCGCGGCATCCATTGTAACAGTTACATCCGTCTCAAATGCTTCATAACCGCCTGCTGCGGCAAAAAGATTTAATCGACCCCAGCCTTCTGCATCATCTAAAACAGGATATCCAGATGGCAGACCTGTCGTATATAAAATCCAACGACGTTGTGTCGCATCTAAATATGGGAAACGAGACTCAAGTAGAACCTCAGCACCCTTTGGCACGATCATTGGCTTTGTCGTATCACCAATTTGTTCAAACCCATAAGTCAGGCGCTCAGTAAATTTTTCTTTGTTTGCTTCATAGTTTTCTGACGTGCCCTCTTGTTTAAGTAATCCATCATGTGCTTGCTCATAAGCAGCTTCCTTTAAGCTTGCATTTGCTGGGTCATTTAAAACTGCAGCTGCTGTTGCAGTTGCCATAACTCGTCCACCGATAACATCCAACGGTGAATGCATACCAGCTACGATTCTGCTATTCCCTAATTCAGAGGCTCTTGTCATCAGCTGTTCATATTTTTCAGGCACGGAATATGCTAAAGCATAAGCAGCTAGATAGGCTGCATTTGTATGACCACTTGGGAATCCACCATCACTAGTAGGATCGTCCTTTTTTGCTGGAACAAGGGCTGGAACTAAGCTTACCTCATCACTCCAGCGAAACGGACGCTTATAATTATAGTAAGATTTTGCTGGATTCGTTGTTGCTGCACTTCCACGCAATGTATTAACTAGTTTCACCATACTACCAAGGCTGGAATCCTCATCAGCCCAATTCCCATTACTATTGCCGCCGTCCTCATACTTCACTGTTGTTACATCCTCTGGGATATCATCTAAAATCGTTGTCCCAGCATCGGCACCTTCTTTAAACTTATCAGAATAATTACCGAGACCTGAAATGACACTATAGCTCTGATGGCGTCGATCATCTAAGTAAGCTGCCGCCGCCTCCTCTTCAGTTCGATTGTTTGTAATTGAAATTACTGTGTCGATATTGTGATTATGTACTTGAGCATTTAAAACTGTCCCGTTATCCCATGAGGTTCCAGGTGTCCAAAGCTCATGAAACTTTGAAAGCACACCAATTGCCGGGTTTGATTCCGGAGTCATGTTATCCTTTGAATTATTTTGATACGAGTCTACATAATATCCATATGCCGCTGCCTTCGGTTCGATTGCAGAGTCATCAACAACATTTGCTGCAAAAGTAGTAGTTGCACCTTGAATACATAAAACCGATGTTAACAATAAAACAGGCCATTTAGCTTTTCGCTTTTTATTGAATTTTCCTCCATTATTGGATAAAACCATTTTACCGTCTCCCTAGATTCATATAATAATTACAAAATTTATTTTAATTTTTAATTGTAAATTTAATATGAATTGACAGTAAAGAATTATATTTTTTTACATATTGTGATGAATTTCTTGCTCTTTTGACAAGGTCCACTTAGCCCTTTGTTTCATAGAAAAAGCTTCCCGAACATATAGATTGGGAAGCTTTTCAAATCAGTACAACAACATTTGGTTTGCAGTTGGATACACAACTTTAAGAAAAAACGTTATTTTTTAGACTTGTCTTTACGTGGTTTTGGCCTTATATATAATCCTAATTCTTTTCTCTCCTTAGCTAAGGAACGGTACAACGAAATCATCATCAACACAATGATAATCGAGAATGGAAATGCAGCAGCAATTAACGAATTTTGTAGTGCTTGTAGTCCACCACTATATAAGAGAATTACTGCGACTAAAGACTGGGCAATTCCCCAAGTTAGCTTCACTGAATTTGGCGGAGTAAGCGAGCCATTTGTTGTTTGCATTCCAAGCACAAATGTTGCTGAATCAGCAGAAGTAATAAAAAATGTACTAACAAGGATGATCGCTACGATTGAAAGAAGCTTCGACCATGGGAATTCACTAAATACTGCAAATAAGACTTCCTCTGTAGCAAAGCTAGTTAAATCGAGATTTCCAGCATTCTGAACTTCGATTGCTGAAGTACCAAAGACTGCAAACCATAAAAAGCTTACAACAGCTGGAAGTAATAAAACGCCTATCATAAATTCTCTGATTGTTCGACCTCTAGATACGCGGGCAATAAAGATTCCTACGAACGGGGACCATGATATCCACCATGCCCAATAGAAGATCGTCCAACCATTAATCCAAGCACGATGTTCCTCATTAAGAGGAGCAATCCTAAAGCTCATATGAGCAATGTCTTGAATATAACCACCGAGCGTATCAGTAAACATATCTAATATAAGGATTGTAGGACCTGCGATAAGCATTAAAAGAAATAACAAAATTGCCAGGACCATATTTGTATTACTTAAATATTTTATCCCTTTGCCTAGTCCAGACCATGCTGAAATCATAAAAAGGACAGTAACAATCACAATAATGATTAATTGAACGACAAAATTATTAGGTATCCCAAATAAATAAGTTAACCCACCATTAATTTGTGCTGCCCCGAAACCAAGGGTTGTTGCAACGCCAACTACTGTAGCAAAAACAGCTAATACATCTACAATTGTGCCTAGAGGTCCATCCATCCACTTTCCTAATACTGGTTTTAAAGTAGCTGAAATTAGTCCTGGCTCATCTTTACGAAATTGAAAATAAGCTAAAGCTAGAGCAACTATCGCATATATTGCCCATGCATGAATACCCCAGTGAAAAAATGTATATCTCATTGCTTCTTTATGTGCAGTGGCTGTTCCACCTTCTGCTAATGGAGGATCGATAAAATGTGATAATGGCTCGGCAGCTCCCCAAAACACAAGACCGATTCCCATCCCTGCACTGAATAACATGGCAAACCAAGAGACCTTCGAAAACTCAGGCTTTTCATCAGGTTTACCTAATCTAATCATTCCAATAGGACTAAAAATAAGAAAAATACAAAAAACAACAATGATCGTAACCAAAATTAAATAATACCAGCCAAAACTCGTTGTTAGAAAAGCCTGTAGATTATTTGTAGCTTCTTCAAAGCTATCAGGTGCCGAAACACCGAATATTACTGCTACTAATACAATGGCAACAGTTATCCAAAACACATTTGATATTCTTTTCATCTGATTTTCCTTTCTATAAAATATCTCTTCTATAAGATAGGAATTTTTCACTTTGCCCGTTCACATGCAGCTATTCCTTCAGATGATTCTTAAAATCGACTAAATGAAGGGTCCTATATACACTTCATCATAATAGTTTGAGCTATTTTTATATTTTTTATTATCAATATATTACATATCTCACTATGAATTTACTTGTTGGTAATTTATTCCCCGAATTATTAATTCTAAACTATATATACATTTGAATTCAAGTGAAACGGTTATCATGTTTGTCGAATTAATAAATCTTTGAAAAATACATAAGGTTTCCATTATAGTTTAATTAGAGAAAGTAAAATAAAAAATGGAGAGTGATAGTTTATGGCAAAAGTTGCATTTTTACTCGCAAGCTATTTTGAGGATTCTGAAATGAAAAATCCATACGAAGCAATTAAGGCTGCCGGTCATGAAGCAACAATCGTTGGTCTTGAAAATGGGATTGTTTGCGAAGGAAAACAAGGCACTGTATCGTATACTTGCGATGTAGCTGCATCTGAAGTGAAAGCAAGCGATTTTGATGCGGCTATTATTCCAGGAGGCGCTGCACCAGAGGCATTACGTGTTAATAATGATGTTGTCCGTTTCGTAAAAGAACTCAATGAACAAGGAAAACTAATTGCTGGAATTTGTCATGGACCACAGGTCATGATTAGCGCTGACATTCTAAAAAACAAAGCTGCAACAAGTTATATCGGCATTCGTGATGATGTAAAATTGGCTGGTGCAGAATATCGAGATGAAGAAGTCGTTGTAAGTGAAAATCTTGTGACATCCCGTACTCCAAAGGATGAGCCTGCGTTTATCCGTGAGATTTTAGCAAAATTGTAACTTTTTAAAAAATAGCTTGGAGAAGTTCCCCAAGCTATTTTTGATATCTATGAAATACTGGTAATTCCGCACGTTAATAAGTTATTTATTTTCTGAAATAATTATAATAACTTCATTTCACTTTTAAATGCTGAAGCCTTTTCCGATTAAAGCCTTTCACAATGAACCAGACGGCCAAACTCATCTCATAAACACCGACAGGAAGAGCAAGAAGTCCTTTTGCCGCAGAAAAAGGTTCTATGACACCAAATATTTCTAATAAACCAGCTATAAATACCATTATAGCTGTAACCATCCCAAATCGTGCCAACTGTTTAGGCGCTAATTCTGTTCTTAAAAGTAAATAACTATACATGAATGTATTTAAGCCTAACATGAGATTTGGACCTAACATAGACGTCCAACTATGGACAGCTTGCAACATGAAACCGACAGCGTGTAAATTTTCTTCAGATGCTACACTTCCTGCTTCATAATCCATACTAAGTTGAAGTAAACCTAATATACTCACTAAACCAATTGAAATAAAAACAGCTTCCATAATACGAAAACAAAGATACCCTAATGCAATAGATTCATTCCAAGGACGCACATAGGGAAACAGCATGATTGCAGTTCCAACAGCGGTCACGACAAGTAAAAAGTCATTCAAAACACCGAGCAAAACCTTTGTTTGAAATCCATCTGCAACAGACGTATACCACCGCTCTGATAATATAGGCTGATAAAAGACAACAGCTATGATTGCTGTAACCGCAGCTATTATATAAAAAACACCTAATAAAATTCCATTCATTCTGTCTTGTGTCATTATTTTCCCTCCCTGAAAGTAGCTATGTTATACTGATTACAAAAAACACCTAAACATTGGATAAAAGGAGTTATTATGGACCATTATAAAGTCATAGAGCATGCTTTGATTTATATTGAAAAAAATATCCATGAACCTTTATCTTTGGAGTCTGTCGCTAAAACCTTCAATATGTCCAAATACTATTTTCATAGGCTTTTTTCTGCGATGATGGGCTGCTCATTGAACAATTACATACTATCTAGAAGATTAAATACCTCCCTAAATTTCATTCAAAATAAGAACCTATCTCTAACAGATATTGCCTACCGGCTTAACTTTGGAACTCAATCGTCATTCACACGTGCTTTCAGACGCCAATATGGGATAGCACCAAGCTCTCTAAGGGGAAAAAATGAAACGATATCCCAAACACCAATCCCTACTGTAGTTAAAAAACCAATAAAAAATATCAATGGTGATATTGTTGCCGACTTCACTCTAACGGAATTTCAAGCAATTCGCTTGAATGGCATCGTTTTTGAAGTTGATATAGCAACAGATGATTACAAAGCGAAGATTCGCTCTTATTCAAAAATGCTATTAAATAACATTGATGAAACAATAACTGGCTCGTGTTATGTCATCTATTCAGATTGTCAACCAAATTCAAGCTGTTTTAAAGTTCTTTTTGGAGTTCCACATGATGTTAAGCTTGATTCTCCATATTTTTTTACGGTCACCATTCCCCAAATCTTTTGTGCAAGGTTCAAATATTTTGGTGATCTCCTTGACATAGGAGATATACTTACAACTGATTTTGCAAGATTTTTAAAAATCTCAAAGCAGGAGGCAGAGAATTCACATATCGAACTGATTCAAGTATTTGATAACCTTCACAACCTTGATTCAACCTATCACATCTATACACCTATCAAGAAGCTCCCCATTGATTCAGATGTTTAATATCGTTTGGAAAAGCTCACCACCCTTTCTTTCATCGTTATCTTGCTTAATCAAAAGATAACAAAGTTAGGATCCCAAGGCTTTCCAAATCTTGCTGTAATCATGAATACAGGAATACTTATATCAAAAAAAGGTGACTAAAAAGTCCGTTAAATACGAATTTTTTAATCACCCACTAAACATATAACAATTCGTTGTTCCTTTTCCTAAACACTTTGCAACTAAAACCACTTATCCGAACCAAGACGTAATACTCATCCCGATAATGCCAATAACACCAGCTGTATAAACCCCATTTATAATAAGCGCAATGCTAGATAAAACGTCACGTTTCTTTTTATACGTATATAGAACAAGCGAAAAAATAAATGAAGCGATAATAAATATAGAATAACCCGCAATAATCATTTCCGCATTTGGCGATTCCAATGCAAACTCATATTGTCGTAAATAAATAATACTCCAAGGAACAAATATGAGGATAAAGTTGATAAAAGATAAAAATGATATTTTCTTCATATACAAACACTCCTTTACTTTCTTTCTGAACTTCCAAATCGAAGACAAGCTAGCCCAAGGGAGCCTATCATAAAAGCGACAGCCACAGGAATCCATGGAATATACTCAAATGGAAACTCCCCCATCTTTGTCGCAACGTTGTGCATTTCTGCTGTCATCATCTTCATCGGGTAACTCATCGGATAGGCAAACCATCCCTCTATATTAATCGCGAGAACAATCGGAACAACAGTTGCCAAGCCAATGCCGACCGAAATAACCGCGTTTTTAATTAGTACACTGATAAGCCAATATACAGCTGTCATAGGAATAGATACGACAAAAATAATCGCACATATTTTTAAAACATATCCAATACTCAACACAAAATGATAATCGTGCTGCCAAGATGCAATTAGCGCAGAAGGGAAGTACGTTATAAACATAAGGAAAATTTCAATTGCCAATAAGGAAAGGAGAACGAAAAATTTCGCAAGACATAACATTGAACTATTCAACGGTAATGCTAGCATTTTTAGCAAACCACGGTTAGCACGTTCAGTTTGAGAAAGTAAAACCGTTAAAATAACAATGCTTGTTGGCAGCATAAACCAAACAAAGCCAAGAAAAGACTGAACGAGAAAGTTGTTCTCAGGTGAAATCCCTTCAGCGTCCATATCAAAATTCAAATCGGCATTCAAAATAGCCGTCATCCAAACAAGAACAATTGGAACAAACAAAATAATTAAGATTTTTGATCGGCGCAGCTTCTTAAACTCCACCGCTAAAAGTGATGAAAAACTCATCCTGCATTCCTCCTAAGCTTCGATAATACAAGTCCAACAGCTAGAAATAGGATCGTTTCAAAAACTGCAACCCAAAGTGGGATTTTTACAGAAATCCCCTCCACTAAAATTGAGTGAAATGGGAAATAAAATGGAAAATACTCTACAATTCCTTTTACACTATTCAAGATTTGCGGGACAAAGATACCAATGACGCCAATCCCAACAGTTACCCACATATTTTTCAAAAAGGAGGATATCGCAATCATGAAGGATAGAACAGGCAGGGACATTAGAAAGGAGTAGCTCATTTGCTTAATCACTTCAACTAAGAAACCATAACTGACACTAAATTCCTTCCATACACAGAAATATAAGGCAGCACCTTCTATTCCAAAAACGATGAAAAAGATAAAAACAAGTAGCATAAATTTATTTAAAAACAAATGACTTGGGCGAATTGGCAACGAATCCATACGTTGTATTGCATTATCAGCAAATTCGATATGATACAAAATACAAGTACCCAATACCATTAGGAAGCTATTTAAAAGCGCCATCATCATCCAATTGCCATTTAAGATAATTTCTAAAGGATCACCAGGCAGATGAACAAATGCATCACTTCTTGTGAGAAGGTTGATAATCGGTATTGCTCCTGATAAAATCCCCCCTAAAAGCAGCGCTGGCAGTAAAGCTGTTCGCTTTATTTTTTTGAATTCCACGAGAAATGTCATTTACGTACACCTCGGTTCGAATTATCCGCTTCGATCATCGCAAGGAATGTTTCCTCTAGCTGCTCAATCGGATACCCACGCTTTTCAGCCATCGTTCTAAGCTCCTGCAATGTACCTTCAAATAACAGCCGCCCGCGGTTGAGAATTCCAATATCATCAGCCATTAACTCTACCTCTGATAAGAGATGAGAGGATACTAATACCGTACAATCATACTGCTGTGGCAATGAACGAATTAACGAACGAATTTCTTGAATCCCAACCGGATCCAGCCCATTCGTCGGCTCATCTAATATCAAAATTGGCGGTTTTCCGATTAATGCACTCGCAAGACCTAATCTTTGTTTCATCCCAAGTGAATATTTCCTCGCAAGTCTTTTGCGATGCTCAGTCAGTCCGACTAGCTCTAGTGCATCAGATACATAGGATTTAGGTAGCCCCAAAATTTTCCTTATAATATCAAGATTCTCCTCACCAGTTAAATTTCCGTAAAATGCCGGGGCTTCAATTAATGAGCCTACTTCTCGAAGTATTTCTACACGATGAGATGGGTAGCTTTTTCCGTTAATTGTAAAAGTCCCACTTGTTGGCTTCGTTAGTCCCAGGAACATTTTCATTGTTGTAGATTTCCCCGCACCATTCGGCCCAAGAAAACCGTAAACCGTGCCTTTTCTTATATGTAAATTCAGATCAGACACCGCCGTAAAATCAGAATAGGATTTTGTCAGATTGGTTGTTTCAATCATATTCATTTTTCTTTTCTCCTTTTTCGTTGATGTTTTAATCGTAATCCCCCAACCTTGTGTCATCCTTCTAATAACCTTACATTTACCTTACTTTTTGCCGTCAGAACAGGGAAATGGGAATACCATAATAAAAAAAGACACTCGAATCACCAAAAATGGTCGAGTGTCTTATATGAATTTATTCCATTACACAGTTAAAGGTTAAAGTCGCAGAAAACCCACCACCCTGACCATGTGTTAAAGATAATTGTCCATGATGTGAAGCAACAACTTGTTTGACAATTAAAAGGCCTAACCCGTGTCTTTGCTCAGTCGTGTTCGTATCACATAGCATATAATGTGGGGCATTGTTCAATTTTTCAAGCTGCTCATCACTTACTCCTACCCCATCATCTTCAACAGTGATTTCACATAAATGATTAGCACATTGTACATTCACATATATTGTACAACCTTCTGGATTATGTCTTTGGCTGTTCTGGATTAAATTTGTTATCGCTCTATTGATAAGGGCACGGTCTCCGCTTATTATGCACGAGGTTAAATCTTCAGCTGTTTCCCATACAATAGAATATTTATCCTCAAATCCAGCGTTAATAAAATCGACCACAACTTGCCTGATCGCTAGAACAATATTAAAAGTAGTGATATTGATCGGCTGCATATTATATTCCAATTTAGAGGCAAGGTTTAAATCATTCACTAAGTTTTTCATTCGCAGGCTTTGTGACAATACAATTGACGCCTTTTCTCTTGCTTCCTCTGGCAACGATTTATCGTTTTCTAATTGAGCTGCATACCCCATGACCATCGAAAGGGGTGTACGGATATCATGTGAAACACCTGCAATCCAATTTGCACGTGCTGTTTCCTTCTTTTTTAATTCATCATTCTTTGACTTTAATACAGCGGAGGTTTGATTAATATAGGTCGAGATTTCCGACAATGGACCACGTTCAATAACAGAAACCTCCTTTTCAGTCGGTAAAGCTTCAATCCCCCTGATAATTGGTGTTACTGATTTCAATAATTTCGTGTTCGCTATTATGTAGATAAGAAATATTAACAGCACGTTTCCAACAATAACAATTAAAAGCGTCTTCGGTAAATTGGCAATAAAATCGTAATCCCAACTATTATTAACTAGTTTCCAATAACTCGTTTTCGGGAAACCAAGGACTACAACACCATCCTCATACTCATGTGTAAAGGTAGGATAGCCCTTTAAATAGGTCCGTGATAATGTGGCAATGTCTGATATCGAATACTCCTTAGGTATTTCGCTTGGTAAGTTGTCAGAATACCAAACAACGTTATGTGTTTTATTATCGATTAAAATCGCCCATGCTTCTTTTTCCGTTAATTGTTCAGCTATAGAATCTGAAAGAACATATCCCTTCTCAGTTTTTTCAAGTGATTGAGCTGTTTCTTCTACAATCGACCACGGTCCACCACCTGTTGCTGCATGAAAGCTTATAATGAACAAAACAAATAAGTTAAAAATCAAAATTAAAAAGCTGCTTAAAAGGAGGATACCAATAAACCGCTTGATTAGCTTTGGAATCCGTTTCATATTATGAATCTCTTTCATTAAGAATAAGCTTATAGCCTAATCCTTTAACAGTAACGAGGGATTCCGGTTTAGAAGGATTAACCTCGATCTTCTCTCGGATTCTACGAATATGTGCCATAAGTGAATTCTCATAGCCATAAGGATTTTCTCCCCATGCTGCTTCACATAAAGAATCGATCGTAACAATTTTACCTGCATTACGATATAAAACAGATAACAAGTCATGTTCCTTAGCAGTGAGTGGAATGATTTCCTGATTTTTATTTACTTCGGCTTTTTCAAAATCAATTTCACTTCCAGCAAGACTGACAACAGGATTTTCATTTTTATAGCATCTTTTTAAAATCACACCGATACGAAGTGTAAGCTCCTTTGGGAGAAAAGGCTTAATCATATAATCATCTGCCCCCATCCCCAAACCATAAAACTTATCCTCCGCATCTCCTCTAGCTGTCAAAAACAATATTGGAAAATCAGAGTTTTTCCGAAGAACCTCCATCAACTCAAATCCCGATCCATCCTCCAAATTCACATCTAAAACAGCTAATTCCGGATTAAACCTTTCACATACTTCAATTGCATCTTTTACCGAGGTAGCTGTCTCGATATTTGTATATCCATCCTCTTTTAAAATATTTATCAACATCGCAAGCAGCTCTGTCTCATCATCTACTAATAAAATTCGCTTAGACTTTAAATAATCTTTTACCATATACTCTCCTCCTAGTTGACCTTATGATCTAGCAGGTTAAGGTTTCACATACAACTAGTTTAGTAGTTTTATCGTCCATTTCACAACCCATTATTTTCTAATTAACCATTATGTTGATAATATTAGGCTTGAACAATCATCTAAGAAAGAGAAAAGAGGCTATACCAGAAAGTTTCACACTTTTGGCACAACCTCTTGTTCATCCTTTTTCAATATCAACAAACGGAGCGATATCCCTATTTAAGGATTATCTTGAAAGAGTATAATGTACGATTCCCTACCTCTACCCTAATTTGATATTTCCCTGCAGACATAGACTTCGTGCTGAGGTTGAAAATATATTGATTTGCACTAGCATCGTAGCGGAATTGATTATCTTTTACAGCTGAACTTGTCGAAACTCCATTAGCATCTTCTACATAAAGCTTTGCATTTGCTTCAGTAAGATAGTTCCCAGCGTTATCCTTCAATTGGAACTTAATAGGAAGTGTTCTACCTGCCTTATAAGTAACAGATTCATCGGTTTTTACAGGTGGAAGAATTCCGCTTGAATGAATCGTTTCGCTTGCTGCTACGATCGGTAAATTCGATTCACCTTCACTATTTACAGCCGTTACCTTATAATAAGAAGTCCCGATAGGTGCAGTATTGTCGGTGAATTCCGGTACCTCTGAAGTCCCAATTTTTTTATATTCACCCTTTTCTGTTGCAGAGCGATAAATATTGTATTTTTCTACCCCTAATATCGGAATCCAGCTTACGTTAATATCTGCACTGTTTGTTAAAGCAGCCTTAATCCCAGCCGGTACAAGATTTTTAATTGTCAAATCATATCTTCGCGAATCATACCTGCTGAAATTGTAGTTTCTAAAATCTGGCATACGCGGTTTACCAGTAATATGCTCCTTCAAATTGCTTGTTCCATTAGAATAAATTGATACGGTAAGTTCACCTGTCAAATTATAAACGAGAAGCTCATCTCTCGAATCTCCACTCATATCAGCAACCATAACTTGCTCTTTTGCATCTGTATGTTCATTAAAGGTAACAATAGGATTAAAATACCCATCATATAGCTTTGGTACGATTCCGTTTGGATTTTCTGCATCCTTTCCTCTTCTGTATGCAGTAATAAGTGGTGCATAGCTTCCAGTCCAGTTATCAAGTGGACGTACAATCGTTCCCCAATCACCCATAGCCCGCTGTTCGTGGTATAATGTTTGGCCATCTGAGGTGAATAGGAACATTCCATCCTGCCCTGGATTTCCTCGATTTATTCGGTCAAGACCAGCAAGCTCTAAGCCCGGAGAATCGATACGATAATTCCCTACAAGTATCTGTTGCGGCTCCACTGTATCACCATTTCTAAATAGTTGGTTTCCATTAACATCGAAGGCAAATGTATCAGAGCCACCAAGTATGATTTCTTGCTCTCCATCACCATTGATATCAGCTACCCAGTGAGTATCTACATGATCCGGTAAGTCATGTCTCCATAACTCCTTGCCATCGTGGGAAATTAAGGAATAATTATTAACTAATTCATCTCTGCCATCTCCATCAAAGTCATAAGGGAGCAACCCATGTCCAGTATTACCAGGATAATGCCATAGCTGGTTAAAATCCTTGTCCATCGCCCAAATCTTTGAATATCGATCCTTCAATAAGATGTCTTGCGGTGTTTTGTTACCTGAGAAATTAGCGATAAAAATCGCATCATGTGCTCTTTGATCTGGAAGCTGATACTTTTTCTCCATCTCACCCGTTTTCCCATCAAATATATAAAAATACTTTTCCGTATCTTCTCCTAGCTTCATTACCGTTAATACTTCATTTTCACCATCTGCATCAATATCGTAAATTTGAACAGGCTCATCCGCACCACTTGTTGTCACCCGTGGATCGACTGTCCCTTGCTGCCACAATAAATTCCCCTCAATATCATAGGCTGCTAAATGTCCGACATAACGAGGATTATAAGCATCTCTGCTTTCATATGCTGGCTGTACCATTAAAATATCATTGCGACCGTCCCCGTTCATATCGCCAATACGCATGCGATTTCCAGTACCCGCAGCACTTATATCAATCTTGCTAACAAGGTTTGGAAAAGACCATTGAGGCATTCCTAACACCTCTTGAGATTGCTCACCTTCACCTGAAGCATTTAAAGCTGAAATTTTATACAAATAACTGGTATCGCTTTCAATTTTTTCATCTACAAAATCAGCCGTTTTTGTATTCCCAATAAGTTGATAATCGTTATATCCCAATCTAGTCCGATACACATTATAGCTTGAAGCACCCTCAACAGACTTCCACTTCAAGGAAATAGAGTCCTTAGTTACAGAAGGAATTTCAATTCCACTTGGAGCTGATATTGCCGTATGTACTTCAGTTGCAGCAGAAACAGGTTTTTTAAATAAAACAATTTCAGACACTATTGATAGTGTTAAAATCGTCGCAAGCGCAATTTTAGATTTTTTAAACATGATTTTCCCCCAAACAAAAATAGTATGATGCTTTAAAACGAAAGCAAAGTTGTTACAGGAATGAATGAGTTATTGAGTCACACCTCCTCGTTACATCCTTTTTAGTTGTAATTGGTTAGGCAACTTGTCCTCTATTACGTATATGTTTGTTTGGTTGGAATCATGACACATTGCGGAGTCCATTTTATATGTGAGTTTTTAGGGTGGATAAACTAGAGAAGTAGTTTATTGTATAAATAAAAAATACTCCTACTGATTTAATCATAAGAGCATTCTTCTAACAAGATTATTCAATTAGCAAAATATAAATTTGTAGCGAATATAATACTTTCCCTGCCTCTATTTTCTAAATCCATTCAGAGATTTCTTTATCTCAGTGAAAATATACCACCAAAGCTTCAAACTATTTTCTCATATATCTTAATAATAATAAGTGAACCCTTTTGACACTCATTCTAAACCATTTTCTGAGTTATAATTTATGTTCATATATAGCCCAAGGAAACCAAATTACACTTTCAGTTCCAACAGTTTCATCATTACTATACTTACTACATTTTACCGCTAATTCAAGACTAGACAATAAACCATTTTCGTTAAGAGAATATATTTTGATCATCGAAATCCTTTTCTAAGCCATTACAAATATAGGAATGAAACTTCCCCTCTTCAAATCCTACTACCTCAAAACCAAGTAAATTTGCTTCAACATCAATAGGTGTTTTAGTAAGTAGTAGTTTTTCAATTCCTAATCTATCTTTATCAGATTTGGAATACGTATCTACATCTTCTAAAAATTCACCTACAAAACTCTTAGGCAAGCCAATCTCAATTATCATTCTCTCGTCCAGATCGTTTAAAAATGCTTTACTAAAATCCCTCGCTAAATTTACTGTTGTAAAAATATTAGGATAAAGGAACATGTTCTTTTCAAACTGATTTAAAACCCATTTCTCCATTTCATCAAAGCTGTCTTTGGAAAGGTGTAATTTATTTGAATAGTTTTGTTTATTTAGATGTGAACCACCCCATAGAATATTTATATTTGGATGAAACTCACATATGCAATCACTTATTGATACTATTTTTTCTGGTAATAATTCTTTATCCATGTAGCTTGCTCTTCTAACAGGTGAAAGAATATAAGTCCCTGCTGAAATGTACTTCATTTAAACACCCCTTTTGTTCAATCGGGTAAAACCATATTAAACAATTTAAAACAGCCTAGCCTTTGTACATATTAATTTACTTTTAAACTTTTCCAACACCTTTTTTCTGTCCTGATAATCTTCATCATCCCCTTCCTCCCAAAGAGAAAGATCTGCACCTTTATCTATTAATTGGATTGCCCTCTTCTTAACATAACTATTTAAAGCTCTATATCTCATTTGAAGTGCTGCTAGAGCTATGAATAGAATTGATTCATCAGCGAGTCTAACTTCCTCATCATCGTATTCTGAAAATTCCTCCATCCATGATTTGAGAATCACTTTTGTTGCCTTTCTTGGACTTATCCCTTCATCTAACAACTCATTCCATTCATCCTGAATATCGCAGGAAAAATCATCTTCCCATAAATCTGTTCCCCAAGCTCCCATCTCTTTTCCTCATTTCCAGTAAAATTATCCTAGTTCATCTTTAAGAAAGATTATATTTTAAAACTACTAACTACGTATACTCTTTTTCATGAACTTAACCAACAAAGTTATCTAGCCTAGATCTGACAATCAAATGTACGTAAAAAAACATCTTATTCAACAATTTCTAATGCAGGTGAATCGTTCGTCAGATTAAAATCATAGTTGTCAGCATGTTTATATCCTGGATTCACATAACTAGAGTCCTTATCACTTTTTGAGGCTTTTTTAAACTCCGAAAAAGATGTGTATTCTTCTTCTTTCCATACCCATATTCCCTGTTTATTCATTTCCTTATGAAAAACATTCTTCTTAAGAAGATTATCTTTGTTAGTTGAAAAATAGTTAACAATAAAAAGGCGTGATGGTCCATTTGGGATGATATTTCGTTCTATCACATTATTTCTCGTATTATGTTGTAATAAAAGCTGTCCTCCATCTAGTCCCTTCGTACCTGATTTGTGATTATATATGATTACTTAATTTTCCCTTTGTTGTGTCGATACATAATAATTACCTCGAAAATCGGACAATACTTGAGGAAGATAAGACCCGGAAAAACTAATGAATGACTTATTTAAGTAAGATGCGGCCTGTTTTTCATTTGTGATAGATACCTACATACTAAATTTTGGGCCTACAGTAGTATAAAAAAGTGGGATGTTAAAAAGGACTATTAAGGTGAGTTTAATTTGGGCTTTGTGAGATTGTCATTCATTCATCATACGATATGAATCCTCCATTACCCATGTTTCTTCACCTTCAGTCAATGGGAGAAATAGGTAGAAAAAAAAGATAGGTAGATAGGCAAACCTATGGTATCTTAGAAAAAGATTTTACTAGGAGGAACAGAGTTTTGCTGAAATTAACACTACTGACATCTATCTTCTTTCTATGTATATTTGCATTATTAGTGAAATCCTTTAAACAGGTTAATGAACGGTTATTTGACATTTCGACAATCCCCATTTTTATTCGTAAATATGGTGGTAGTACATTGTCACATTTACTATATTTGAAGGATAAACAAATCTTTTTAGCACAGGACAAAACTGTATTAATTTCTTATAAAAAAAGAGCTAATAAATATTTTGTGCTTGGAGATCCTATCGGTTATGAAAGTCGGTTTGAGGCTGGATTATTAGAGTTTTTAGAGTATGCTAGGAAAAATCGGGTTACACCTGTATTTTACCAGATGAGTAATCGATTCATGGCTTTCTTTCACGACCGAGGCTATCATTTCTTTAAAATAGGTGAAGAAGCTAAGGTGAATGTATCTCAATATCAATTGTCAGGAAAAAAAACAGCTAATATTAGATCAGTTCGCAATAAATTTTTGAGAGAAGGATACCTATTTGAAGTTGTATATCCTCCATATCATGCACATCTTTTGAAAGAATTAGAATTTGTATCAAACGAATGGTTAGGGAGCAGAATCGAAAAATCCTTCTCAGTAAGCTCGTTCACGACTGAATACGTTGAATTATTTCCAATCGCTACTCTTAGAAATCCTGAAGGACAATTACTAGCATTTGCCAGTTTACCCTCAGATGGTAAGGAAAAACCGACATTAAGTATTGACTTGATGCGTTATAAGAAAAATAGTCCAACAGGGACAATGGATATGCTCTTTGTTTCCATTATTTTATGGGCAAAAGAAAATCATTATGTAAATTGTAGCTTAGGAATGTCTCCGCTCGCAAATGTAGGTAATCAAAAAGGTGCCTTTTATTTTGAGAAGGTAGCGAGATACATCTTTTTATATAGTAAAAGATACTATAATTTTAAAGGTCTACAAAAATATAAATCTAAGTTTGCAACTGATTGGGAGCCAAAGTACATGATTTATTCTAGAAAATCGCTTCTCTCTTTAGTTATTGAATTAGTTTTAATTATAAAAAAGCCTCCACAATCAAAAAATGAATCTATACTCAAAAAAGTTATTCGAACCAGGAAAGTATTTTAAATCCTTGATATTCAAATAAAAGCAGGTATCCCTCTTAATGAGATCCTGCTTTTTTAGCACACAACTTGGATATTAATAGGTAATTAATATAGATGTATTAGTATTTATCTTTAAAACTAACCACCTTAATGTACTATTTTTCTCTCTTATTTATCATAAGCAATCGGTAAAAGAGATAATATTGAATCAGATTTGTAAATCGGAAATGTTTTTATACTGAGAAAAGTTTAGCTTAGGGTTACACTACTAATATTAATAATGATATGCACACGACATCTCCAGAGCGTATGTGAGGTACAGCTGAAATCTCCATAACTTTAGCGCATTATTTCAAATCACGAAGAATTAATTTAACGCCATTTTAAACTCTAAAAAATATTCGTTATATGTTCCTAGCAGCTCAAGTCCCAAATTTTCATATACTTCTAAGTTTTTGCGACTTTCTTCACCTGGATAGAAACGTTCATCGTTTATCACTTCTTCATCTAATAGTTCCCATGCTGCTTTATTTGGAATCGCGTATCCGACATAATCAGTATTTTGCGCAGCAACCTTTGCATCCAGCATAAAATTAATAAATTGATGGGCTCCTTCCACATTTGATGAGGTTTTAGGAATAACCATATTGTCGAACCATAAGTTTGAGCCTTCTGAAGGTACTGCGTAATTCAACTCTTCATTTTCAGACATCATGTCTGCTGCTTGGCCAGAAAATGTTACGGCTACTGTAGCTTCATTATTTATCATTAGAGGAGTAACTTCATCTCCAATAATCGCTTTGACATTGCCGTTTAGTGTTTTTAATTTTTCTAATGCTTCATCTAATTCGTTCTCGTCACGTGAATTTAACGAATAGCCTAAACTATTTAATCCCATACCGATCACTTCACGTGCACCATCAACTAAAAATACCTTATTTTTTAATGCTGGATCCCATAAATCGTCCCAAGAATCAAACGTAATATGTTTTGGAATCTCATTCGGATTATATACTACCCCAACCGTTCCCCAAAAGTACGGAACGGAATATTTGTTTTTCGGATCGAATGGTAAATCTAAAAAGTAAGGATCGATATTTTCCAAGTTTGGAAGCTTTGAATGATCAATTTCAACTAACAAATCCTCTTTAATCATTGTTTCGATTGTATATTCTGATGGGACAACAACATCATAGGTTGAGCCACCTTGTCTAATTTTTGTTAGCATCGCTTCGTTTGAGTCATACGTTTCATACATAACAGAAATGCCTGTTTCTTTTTCAAACTGGTCGATTAACGAAGGGTCAATGTATTCTCCCCAATTGTATACAACTAACGTGTCTTCTCCACCAGTTGAGCCTGTTGCTTCAAGCTTTGATGCAACAAATGAAAGTAGACCACATGCTATAACGATTGCTAACATTATATGAATTAACGATTTCATTGAGTAGAGCCCTCCGTTTTTTTCGACCGCATCGTAATGAGATAATACATCACAACAATACCGACTGTCACAATAAACACTAGCCCTGAGATTGCATTAACAGTTAAAGAAATACCTGCACGTGCCATCGAATAGATTTCAACAGACAATGTACTAAAACCGTTACCTGTAACAAAAAATGTGACAGCGAAGTCATCTAATGAATAGGTTATCGCCATAAAAAAACCAGCTAATATCCCAGGTTTAATATATGGAATGATAACGCGTGTTAATACATCGCGACGACTTGCCCCTAAATCAAGTGCTGCATCAATTAAGTTCGTATTCATCTCCAATATTTTCGGCAAGACCATGATGACAACGATCGGGATACTGAATGCAATATGTGAAATTAATACAGATGTAAAGCCAAGCTTAACACCAATTATTGTGAATAATATTAAGAAGCTTGCCCCAATCACAACATCTGGGCTAACAATTAAAATATTATTTAATGATAATATCGTGTTTCGTATTTTTTTATTTCTTAATGAAACAATACCAATTGCTCCAAGTGTTCCAATAATAGTAGCTATTAACGCAGATAATAAGGCTACGATTACAGTATTGATTAAGATAACGAGTAAACGATTATCACCAAATACGGCTTGGTAATGTTCAAGTGTAAAACCTTCAAATGAACTCATTGAACCGCCACTATTGAAGGAATAAAAAATCAAGTAGAAGATCGGTGCATATAAAATAACAAACACGATTGCTAAATATACTTTAGCGGACATCGTCAACTTTGATCGCATTTATGCTCGACCTCCTTTTTTCTTTTTGCGCGTAAACACCATGATGACAAACATAATTAAAATGAGGAACACGGCAATTGTTGAACCCATTCCCCAATTTTGCGCAACTAAAAATTGCTGTTCTATCGCTGTACCAAGTGTAATCACCTTGTTCCCAGCAATTAAGCGCGTAATCATGAAGAGTGAAAGAGCAGGGATGAACGTTACCTGAATACCTGATTTAACACCTTCAATTGTTAAAGGAAAAATAACACGTCTGAACGTCGTAAGCGGTGAAGCTCCTAAGTCACGAGATGCATAAATCAATGACGGATTCATTTTGTCTAACGCATTGAAAATTGGAATAATCATAAACGGGATAAAAATATACACCGCAACGAACACAAAGCTAAAGTCAGTAAATAATATTTGCGTCGGATCGAAGCCCAATATTTCCATTACTGCATTAATCGGTCCGTATAAACCGAAAATCCCAATAAATGCATACGTTTTTAATAATAAATTTATCCATGAAGGAATAATAATGAGCATGAGCCATAAATGCTTATGCTTTGTTTTTGTTAAAAGATACGCAGTTGGATAAGAGATAAGTAACGTGAAAAACGTAATAATTAAAGCATACCAAAAGCTCGTTAACGTCATCGTTAAGTATGCTGACGTAAAGAAATTTTTATAGTTTACTAGCGTAAATTCTCCGTTTAAATCGAGCATTGAATAATAAAAAATTAGTCCAATCGGTGCAATAACGAAGAGTGCAATCCATAGTAAATATGGAATGAACGCTGATTTTGACTTAAGCTTCATTCGTATATGCCTCTATACGTGCGTCAAATTCTTCTTCTGTTTCATTTAGACGCATAATATGAATCGCCTCTGGATCGAAATCAAGACCTACTCGTGCACCTACTTCAGCCTTTTTCAGCGAGTGTACAAGCCACTCATTTCCATCTTTATCATATGTCGATAACTCATAATGCACTCCGCGGAATAACTGCGTATCGACGCGAACAACAATTTTCCCTTCCTCTGGCGATGTGATGTGTAAATCTTCTGGTCGAATGACAACATCGATTTTTTCGTTTTGCTTCATACCTCCGTCGACACAGTCAAATACTTTTCCAGCAAATTCGACTTTATAGTCTTCAAGCATGACGCCATCAACGATGTTTGACTCCCCAATGAAGTCTGCAACGAAACGGTTAATTGGCTCATCATAAATATCAACTGGCGTCCCAGATTGCTGAATAATCCCTTCGTTTAAAACGAAAATTTCATCACTCATCGCTAAAGCTTCCTCTTGGTCATGCGTAACGAAAATAAATGTTTTGCCTAGTCGTTGCTGGAGCTCGCGTAGCTCATATTGCATTTCTGTGCGTAGCTTTAAATCAAGTGCTGATAATGGTTCATCAAGTAAAATCACTTCTGGGTCGTTAACGATAGCTCGTGCGATTGCAACCCGTTGACGCTGACCGCCTGACATTTCAGTAATTTCACGGTTTTCATACCCCGCTAAGTTTACGAAATTTAACGCTTCTGCTACGCGTTCTTTAATTTCAGGTTCTTTTACTTTTTTAATGCGTAAACCGAATGCTATATTTTCAAATACATTTAAGTGTGGGAAAAGGGCATAGTCTTGGAATACAGTGTTTACTTGACGCTCATTTGCTGGTACGTCGTTTACACACTTGCCATTAATGAATACATCCCCTGTTGTCGGTTTTTCAAAACCTGCAATGATACGTAATATCGTCGTTTTCCCACAGCCTGAAGGACCAAGCAATGTATAAAATTTTCCACGTTCAAGCTCAAAGCTTACGTCTTTTAATACTCTCATGTGACTGTTGTAGGATTTTGTTACATTTTCAAAACGGATAATAATATCGTTTGCCATGGAAGCCTCCTATGAATAAGAATAATTAGCTCTACTAAACTTTATTTAATAGAAGTGATATACAAAGTCGCTTTATCGCTACATTTTTTACTGAAACAAAAGATTAAAGAGTGTTTTAACATATTAATTATTTGGTAAATAGCTTTAATGGAAATAGGAATAGTAGGAGCGAAAAATGTAGAATATTAGTGAAAGCTATCGAATTGAGTTTAAACTTAGAAAGGCTAAAAAATCAACTATTTTTTCTTGTTTGCAGTAATACGAGGTCTTTCTATTAATGTCTGTCTTTTATTTTCTTTATTAATTGCTCTAGCAATCACTCCTAAGTTTAAAAGATAGTAATGTGATGTTTCTTTTAGTATTTACATTACAAGAAACGTAAAAGGCAACTCCCAAGCAGGGTAGTTGCCTTTCGTTTCGAGATATATTCAACGTGGATCGCGGGCATCGTTGATGTAGTGGTTGTTTACCCTAATACAAATAATTTTTTGATGAGAGAGTCTCCAGTAGATCTCGCTCCTTTATTTCAAGTCTTCAACCGAATCAATATCGACATACTCTGGCACAACTAGCCCATTCTTCGTCCCATGAAGATTTCGTCCAAGGTCAACGATATCGTTCTTATAAGTATTATAATATTCAGCATGTGTTGTTGGGAGCCACGCACCAACCATAGCATCTGCACTCCCATTGGCTACACCAGCAAACATAGGTCCAACTTCAACTTGGCTCAATGTCACTTTATAGCCATTTTGCTCTAGAACCTTACCAATAACATTTGTGCTGGCTATTTCTGTGTCCCAAGCAACATAAACAAGTTTAATTCGTTCACCATTCCCCGATTGGGTACCCTTTGTCCATTCAGAAACTTTGTCGGGATTGGCATTGATCCATTTTTCCGCAGCTTCAGATGGATCCATTCCATCTGTGATATCAACCATCACTGCCTCCATATCACTTGGTTCCCATGAAAATTGATCAAGAATCCTATAAGCACCAGGTGCATCCTGTTCGAGTCCTTTTCTTACGACTGTATGAATATCTTCAGCACCTCCGAATGATCCTTTCGGGTCATCGAGGTATTTCAAATCGAATGAGGAGAACATCCAATGTGGTGACCATCCAGTAATAATAATAGGTTCTTGATTCGTTATTGCTTTCTGCAATTGTGCAACCATTGCCGCAGAAGAGCCTTCAAGTAACGTCCAATCATCTAACTCGTAATCCTTTAGTGCTGTATTGGTCAACTCCATCAATCCTGCTCCTGGTTCAATCCCAACGATTTCATAGTCTACTTGGGCACCAACACCGTTCGCATCCTCATTCACTGCACCCTTGCCTTCAAAAATTGATACAACAATTGCCGTAACAACTATAAGTAACGCTAAAATTGAAAAAGCGATTTTAGGCTTAACAGCATGCCTATAAGCCGGGTTACGTAAGTTTTGCGTAATACGATCAAGAACGATTGCGATAAAGACGATCGATAATCCAGCTTCAAAGCCTTGTCCAACGTCAATTTGACTTACCGCTCGGTAAACATCTGCTCCAAGTCCAGGTGCCCCAACTAATGAAGCCGTAACAACCATTGATAGAGCAAGCATAATACTTTGGTTAATTCCTGCCATAATCGTTGGAGTAGCCAAAGGTAATTGAACTTTGAACAGCTTTTGACTTGTACTTGAACCAAAAGCATTTGCAGCTTCAATTAAATCATTCGGCACCTTCTGAATTCCAAGGTTCGTCATACGAATGGTCGGTGAAATAGCGAAAATAAATGACGCAATAATTCCTGGTACGACTCCAATTCCAAAAAATAAAATGGATGGAATTAAATAAACAAATGCTGGCATTGTCTGCATAAAGTCTAATATCGGCGTAACAATGCTTTGCACGGTTTTTCTTTGGGAACACCATATTCCTAAGGGGACTCCAATGATGATTGTAAGTAATCCTGATAATAATACAATCGCAAGTGTTTGAATACTTGAATCCCAATAACCAAGATTATCAATCAATAGTAAACTAATGAACGTAAATACTCCTAATGGCCATCTGCTTGTATATGTAACCAAAAGAGTCAGGATAAGAATTAAGACAATCGGAGGACCTACACTTAATACATTTACGATAATATCCAATAGACCATCGATTACATTGGTTATAAAGGTAAAAAGTCCACCCAATGCTATCGTTAACCATGCGACAAAGGAATCTACCCATTCTCCTAGAGGAATTTTGGGAATATTCATTGGTTTAATCACTCTCCAATTCGTTCAAAGAATCTTTATTACCACTTAAGGCACCAATAACGGCCCCTCGTATCACAACTCCTTTTAATCGGTTTTCTTCATCTATAACAGATATCGGGAAACTGGATGTCGCAATTACATCCATCAAGTCTGTCAGTAATGTATCTTCTGAAACTGTTGGAATATCAGTTGTCATGACGTCGGCTATGGATTGATTTTGCTGAATGGCTAGACGTGCTTGCTCAGCTGTAATCGCTCCCAACAGCTTCCTTTTCCGGTCTACGACAAATATGCTGGAATATCCTTGATTTCGCATAATCTCCAATGCAACCCTCGGACCACGGTCGACACTGATTTTTTCTCCTCTTTTCATCACATGTGAGGCTGTTAGGACTTTGGATAAATCAACATCCTCAACAAACTTCTCGACAAATTCATTTGCCGGCTTTATCATAATTTCTTCCGGTGTCCCTAGTTGAATAACACTGCCATCTTTCATCAAGGCAATTCGATCCCCAATTCGCAGTGCTTCATCTAAATCATGGGTAATAAATATAATCGTTTTCTTATATTGTTCTTGGATGTCAATCAATTCATCTTGCATATCTTTACGAATTAACGGGTCAAGAGCACTAAATGCTTCGTCCATCAGGATAATATCTGTATCACTAGCAAGAGCTCTAGCAAGACCAACCCTTTGCTGCATTCCACCACTCAATTGTGATGGGTATTGATGTTCATAGCCTTTTAAACCAACAGCTTCCAAAGCCTGCATCGCTTTTTCTTTACGTTCATCAGGAGCGACTTTCTTGATTTCGAGACCAAATTCAGTATTTTCTAAAACCGTTTTATGTGGAAAAAGGGCAAAGTTTTGAAAGACCATACTTATTCTTTTTTGTCTGGTTTCCCGTAATCTCGCGGCATTCATCTTGACGATATCCTCGTTTTTTATTAGAATTTCTCCAATTGTAGGATCGATCAACCTGTTAAACATGCGGATCAAGGTTGACTTTCCACTACCAGATAAACCCATGATGACAAAAATTTCACCGGGATAAATTCTAAAATTAACATTATTAACACCAACCGTTTGCCCTGTGGCTTTTAAAATCTCTTTTTTTGATTTGCCCTGCTTCAACATTTCAATAGCAACTTTAGGAGATTTACCAAATATCTTCGAGACGTTCCTTACCTCCACGTACGGCTCTACCATATCATCACCTCATTTTATTGATCACCTATACCATTTTGAGTTTTCCCTATTCTCCATCCAGATATGAAGATTTCCCATGAGGAAGGGAACATAAGATGAGATACAAATTCTTTTTCTAAACACAAAAAGGATATGAAATCTTCCCTTTGAAAGAAAAGTTTCATATCCTTTTACTCTTTAGAAAAACGTTAAACGATATTTGTTTTACACTTTCAACATTAACTTCGAAATCTGCCTCTACATGGCTTTAGGTTATGTGGAAAGGTGCTGTTTATTAGACCTATATAAACATCTAAACATATACAAAAAATTCATGAATTAAATTCGCATATTGTTTCTATCTTTTATTCCTAAACGGTCATTTTCCAGTTTGATAAAGCCAGCCAGTTTTCTTTTTCCTTATAGTCAGGCATTATTTTTCCTACAAGGCGCCAGAAGGATCGGTCGTGATTTAGATGAACCATATGACACATTTCGTGAACAACGACATAGTCAATTACCTCACGCGGCGCCATTGCCAGCCTCCAATTAAATGTTAGTTGCAGTTTTGAGTCACAGGTTCCCCATGTACGTTTACTATCAGTGATACGAATAGAGCGTGGTTTTGTTTTAAAGTTACTTTGATAGAAGCGGATACTCTTCTCCACTAATGCCTTAGTTTGCTGATAATAAAATCGTTTTAACGCCTTTTTTATTTTGTCATCGTCGATCTGCTTGACGTATATATGCAACCTATCTCCTTCAAACACAACATGCTCCTGTTTGATATTTATATCTAGGATAATCTTTATCGGATAAGTGTCACCTAAATAAAGAAAGGTCTCCTCATTCTCATAGAGCTTTTCCTGTGGCCCATTCATCCGCTCCTTTATTTCGTTTAATTTTTGCTGAATGAGCTCCCAATTATCCTCTAATGCTAGAAGGACTCTTTCATCAGGTGTCCTTTTCGGAGCCTGTACTTCAACTATCCCATAGCTATCAATTAAAATTCTTATGGAGGTTCGATTTTTGTATTTTATCTGAAATTGTATTGTCTTCCCTGAGTATGAATGTATCATATCTTCACCTGCTGAATCCTTTAACGGCATTATCCTCTATATTTAACAGCTAGCCCTTTTAAGAAGTTTCTAGCGAAATTATCGCCACATTCTTTATAATTTTTATGCCCTTCTTTTCGTAATAAAGCCCCTAGTTCTCCTTTTGATACCCGTAACCCTACATGATCAAAAACATCCAGCATATCCTCAGTTGTTAAAGCTAGTGCGATTTTGACTTTCTTTAAAAGGAGATTATTCACGTTTCCGCTCGTCTTTAAAGTAGGTTCCTGTGGATTAGGCTGTCCTGGTTTCGGCTCTTGTTTCCCTCTTTTGTAAATAATAAGTCCATTTAAAAATGAGTCTAACATACTGTGAGTACATTTTATTTGCTCTTCATTCTCATATTCCTCATCATCGTATGTCTTTGTGAGTATCTTGACTACCTCTGGTACTGATACTTCCATACCGCCAAGTTTAAATATCTCTGCCATTTCTTTATTTTTTATTTCTAATGCATATCTTAAGCGTATTAAAATATCGTTATTATCCATTATTTGATCTCCTGTTTTAAAAAATTAGTACCTGTTACTTACTGTAACAGGTACCTAGTTTAGTTTATCCTGATTCAAGCTTTGCAACTGTCTTGCGTTACACATGTGTGATGGAAAAAATCATTTTAAAATTAACTGCGCCACACACTCCACATGCGTCGTATGCGGAAACATATCCACCGGCTGCACCTCAACCGTCTCATACCCACCCTGTTCAAGCACATGTAAATCCCTCGCCAACGTCCCAGGGTTACACGATACATAAACAACACGCTTAGGCTTCATATCAATAATTGTTTTTAACAACGCCTCATCACAGCCTTTACGCGGTGGGTCAACGACGATGACATCTGCTTGGTTTCCTTGCTTGTACCATTCAGGGATCACTACCTCGGCTTCACCTACTGCAAATTCTGCATTCGTGATGTTGTTTAATTGGGCGTTACGGTTTGCATCCTCAATAGCTTCTGGGACGATTTCAACGCCAAAAACGTTCTTTGCCTTTTGGGCAAGAAAGAGGGAAATTGTTCCGATGCCACAGTAAGCGTCAATAACCGATTCTTCACCGGTAAGCTGTGCATATTCCAATGCTTTATCGTATAAAACCTTTGTTTGCTCTGGGTTTACTTGATAGAATGATCGGGCTGAGATCGCAAATTTGACGTTGCCGATTTTATCATAAATGTATTCTTCGCCCCAAAGGACATTTGTTTCATCTCCGAAGATGACGTTTGTTCGTTTATTGTTGATGTTTTGTACGATCGATTTTACTTGTGGGAATTGCTTAGTGATTTGCTCAATGATTTCCTTCTTATGGGAAAATTCCTTCGTTTTTGTCACAAAGACGACCATCATTTCGCCTGTGACGAGTCCATAGCGAACCATAATATGGCGGAGCCAGCCACTATGCTTTGCTTCATTGTAAGCGCGGATGCCGAATTGTTCACAGATTTTTTTTACTGCTTGGACGACGTCGTCATTTTCGGCTTGTTGGATGAGGCATCTTTCCATGTCGATAATGTCATGGCTGCGCTTTTGGTAAAAACCTGCAACTAGTCCACCTTCACGTTCACCGATTGGAACCTGTGCTTTGTTGCGGTAATTCCAAGGGTCGTTCATCCCAAGAGTTGGGTGAACTTTTACCTTCGTCATATCTAGCTTACCGATGCGTGAGAGGACTTGTTCGACCTGCTTCCATTTGAAGTCGAGCTGACCTTTATAGCTAACATGCTGAAGCTGACAGCCGCCACATTGTGAATAAATTGGACATGGTGCATCGACACGGTGTTCACTTTTTTCATACAGCTCGATTAACCGTCCGAAGGCAAAGCCCTTTTTCACCTTCACAACCTTCACTTTCCCACGTTCGTCTGGTAAGGCGTTCTCAACGAAAATCGGGAATCCTTCTACTTTAGCTACACCGGCACCTTCATGTGTTAAGTCTTCAAAGGTCACATCGTAATATTCATTTTTTGCTACGGGTGCTTCAATTTTCGCCATTTGCTTCTTCCTTTTTTCTATGATTTAACTTATTTTATCATAATGAGAAGGCAGTAAAAAAACCTGGCTATTTGTTGCCAAGTTTCTTACTCTCCCTCTAACACTCTTGCTTTATCTGCAGACACCATGAAATCAATATGCTGGTAAAGGTTGACGAATTCTCCTGGTAACAGGCCGCCATATTCACCATCTAAGTTTAATTGCATTTTATCTTGATTAACGACCTTTACACGGTTTGCTTTTGTGTAAATAATATGTTCATCATTTATGTGGTCACCTCTTAAAGCTAATGTAGCAATGCGAATAAATTCAGCTAAATTTGCTTTCTTAAGGATTAATAAATCGAACATTCCATCATTTAGACTTGAATCAGGTGCTAGCTTTTCAAAGCCACCAACAGAGTTTGTTAAGGAAACGAGAAATAACATGATTTCTCCTTCAAATAACTTCCCGTCATATTCAATTTTTACCTCTGCAGGACGAATTGAAGGAAGCATTTCCATCCCTTTTAAATAATATGCGAGCTGTCCAACCATTGTTTTCAGCTTGCTCGGCACTTCATAGGTTAACTCTGTTAATCTACCGCCACCGGCAATGTTAATAAAGTATTGACCATTAACCTGTCCAATATCAATCTTTTTAGGTTCCCCAGTTAAAATCGTCTCAACTGCCTGAAGAACATTATTTAACGGAATTCCGATTGCTCTAGCGAAATCATTTGTTGTTCCAACTGGGATTACTGCTAGTTTAGGACGATTTTCTAAGCCTGCGATTCCATTTACGACTTCGTTTATCGTCCCATCTCCACCTGCTGCAACAATTAAATCGAAGCCACGCTCAGCCGCTTTCCTTGCAGCATCAATTGCATCACCCTCACATGTTGTTGCATGACATGAAGTTTCATACCCGGCTTGTTCAAATTTTTGCAAAACATCAGGTAAATGCTTTTTAAAGGCTTCACGACCTGAAGTTGGGTTATATATTATTCTTGCTCTTTGCATGATACCATCATCCTATTACAAAAAGTTAAGTTCTCGAATCAAAAAGCATGAGGTGTCCGCTTTTGGCAACAAGCATATGCTTATCACTTGTACCTTTCGCGCCTTAAGCTTTAACATCAAGACTAAGTAGAAATTATTCTATTTTCTTTCCTCTTCTAAATATGGAGAAAAAATCTCCTTACATCCGTCAACTTTTTTATATATTTTATATTAACAAAAACATTATACGCTTCTATAGAAAGATCACAAGTGACATCCGTAATTGTCCACAACAATTTCAAATTTGTCTAACTATTATTATCACCATGTTTCGAAAAAAAAGTAAAGTTATTAAACAAAATTTGGTGAATGATACGAAAAGGACCTACTCATTATGAGTAAGTCCGTGCTGAGTTAAAAAAATAAATTTAATAATTGATAAATTAGAGCTGCTAGGATAGCTGAAATAGGTAATGTAATTATCCATGTAATGACAATTTTACGAGCTACGCCCCATTTTACACCTTTCACACGTTGCGCAGATCCAACACCCATGATCGCAGAAGAAATAACATGGGTTGTACTAACTGGCAAATGGATTGTTGTTGCTCCAAAGATAATAAGTGCAGAAGAAAGGTCAGCTGCTGCTCCATTTACCGGGCGAATTTTCATAATTTTTCCACCGACAGTTTTAATAATTTTCCAACCACCAATCGATGTTCCGATCCCCATTGCTAATGCTGCAGAAATTCTTACCCATAATGGAATGTCACCGTGTGATGAGTGATATCCTGCGGCAATTAATGCCATCGTAATAATCCCCATTGCCTTTTGCGCATCATTTGTACCATGTGTAAATGATTGTAATGCAGCAGTGAAGATTTGAAATATCCGAAATCTACGGTTTGATTTATATAGATTTGTATTACGGAAAATTACAGCAAATATGCTCATTATAATAAAACCGATTGCTAATGCGATAAATGGTGAAAAGAGAAGTGCCTGTAATATTTTTATAAATCCAGTCCAGTTTAAAATATTCAATCCTGCTGCTGATACAGCTGCACCTGCAATGGATCCAATTAACGCATGTGAAGAGCTACTAGGTATACCATAATACCAAGTGATTAAATTCCATGCGATTGCTGCTATAAGAGCTGCTAAAATAATGACTGAACCATTCTCTAATGCGAACGGGTCAACAATATCCTTTGTGATCGTCTTTGCAACCCCTGTAAAGGTAATCGCTCCGATGAAGTTCATACTAGCTGCTAATATAATTGCTACTTTTGGTGAAAGTGCGCGCGTTGATACTGACGTTGCAATCGCATTCGCTGTATCATGAAACCCATTGATAAAGTCAAAGGCTAGTGCGCATATCACGATTAAAATCGTTAGTATTAAAATAGTATCCATTTTTAAATATTGCGCTCCCTTATGCGTTTCTCATGATAATCGTTTCGATCGTATTCGCTACATCCTGGCAACTATCTGTCACCTTTTCGAGCATTTCATAAATTTCCTTATGCTGAATAATTTTAATTGGATCCTTTTGTGTAGCAAATAAATGCTTGATTGAAACTCTTAGCAAATCATCGCATTTGGATTCAATATCCTTTAATTCGATTGAATGTGTTCTCATTTCAAGTAATTTTTTATTCGATAATAATTGCATTGCTTTTAAAATCTCATTTGTACTGCTATATATATATTTAATAAACTTTTCAATGTATTCGTCATATCCTTTAAAGGAAAACATTTCAAAGTAGGCAACACATTGTTCTAAGCCATCAAGGACATCATCCATTTTCATCGCTAATTGTAAAAGATCCTCACGTTCAATCGGCGTAATGAACGTTTTATTTAAATCAACAATTAGTTCATGTATATATGTATCACCTTTGCTTTCATATGACTTCATTACTGAAGCAACTTCCTTTAAATCACTAATCTTTTTCACATCAATATCGACAAGATATTTAACAGCTTCATCTAAATTTTTTGCTATTAATAGGATCTTGTCAAAAAAAACATCTTTCTTTGAACCAAATGCCATGTGAAAACCCTCCAAGATTTTTTCTATTTTCTTTTTTTAACCCCAATGTCTAATTTTATTAGTTTTTGTCGAATTTACAATATCTTTAAAGAAAATTTACAAAAACTTAACATTAATCCGTTTTCGTTATTCATCTTTACATAAAATTTACATTTCTCGTAGATTTCTTTTTATTTTTTCAAATAGAAGTCGTAACATGCTAGGAAACGAGCAAATGTCATCGTTAAGTAATGAGCTGACTCACCACCATCCCTAGCCCCAAAACAATAAAAAAACAGAGGGGAATCCCTCTGTAAATTTTATCCAATCGATCTAGCGATAAGAACCAATTACTTCGCCTCTTTATATAAATCACTTCTAGATTTTAAATACTCAAACACATGTGTTGCGATAACTTTTAAGACAGCGTAGCCTGGAACGGCCAAAATAATCCCAACGACACCAAAAAGATTTCCCGCCGTTAAAATAACAAATATAATCGTAATCGGATGAATATGAAGGTTTCTTCCCATAATTTGCGGTGAGATGAATTTTCCTTCGACGAGCTGAACAACAGTCCATACGACAATAAGCTTTAACAGCATGATTGGTGATGTGACAATTGCGATAATCAATGCCGGTGTAATCGCAATCGCAGGTCCTAAATAAGGGACAATGCTCGTAAATGCGGCAATTAATGCTAAGAGGGACGCATATTCTAAACCGATAATCATAAATCCGATATACATTAAAATCCCTATACAAAAGCTAACAATAATTTGTCCTCTTATATAAAGACTAATGCTCGTATTTATTTCCTTCATAACCGTAAAGGATTGATTTCGCAATGGAACTGGCAAGAACGTTAAAATATATTTTGGCAGCTTTTTGCCATCCTTTAATAAATAGAAAAGCACAAATGGAAGGATGATTAACGCTAGTAGAAAGTCCTTTACTGCTACAACAAAAACACCAATTCCTAACCATGTACTGTTAAGAATTTTCGTGACATGCTCTGACACATTGCTTACTAGGTCAGGTACATTAATGTTTAATGTTTTTTGCGCTTCATTTATAAATTGACTGCCAACAATATCCTTTGTCAGCTTCTCAACATCCTTTACATAGTAAGGAAACTTTGTGACAAGACTCATGATTTGATCACGCAAAAATGGAATGACCGACACGATAATAATCGTCAATAAGCCGATAATGATAATGTATAACAATAATATGGAGTAAACCCTTTTTATTCGCCATTTTTCAAGATAGTTTACAATTGGATTTAATAGATAGTAGAGAACTGTTGCCATCATAATTGGTAAAATGACTGTTTTTACCAATACCTCAAATGGAGTAAAAATAAATGAAACTTCTCTAAATATTAAGATATTTATCCCTATTAAAAGCAAAACTAGCAAAAATAGAACAAATCGGTTATTTATAATGAACTTTTTAAAGATATCACCTTTATTCATACTAGAACCCCTCTCAAATCCTTCAAAAGCCTTTCCTACTTCTATTCTACCTTAATTTTCAAACCTATATCACTTATCTTACCTTTCATTTCACAATATTGTAAATTACTTTCACTTTAGTTTAAGAATAAATTAATTTTTTCTTCATTTCCTCCGCTTTATTTGTCACAACGATACTGAAAATTTGTATAATGACTGGTTCTTACATTCTGTTCTGTGAATAGATTGTTTTGATAAATAAGGGAAGTGAGACAATTCTATTTCGTAAGCACAATTCATCTATCTCTAGTAAACCGTCTCACTTTATGGGGAAATGTCAAACAAAAAGTACTTCTCTATACGAAAAAGCTTGGATTGAAAATTTCAACCCAAGCTTTTCTTCTATATTTAAATCTAGTCATTCATTTTAGCTGAGAATTCCACTTTTAAAACTAGAAGCCTATTTCCACAGACCTTACCATTTAACGCTTTTGGATTTCCTCCATTAATAGCTTGTTCACCATAGGAGGGTTTGCTTGTCCTTTTGTTGCCTTCATAATTTGACCTACAAGGAAGCCGATCGCTTTTTGCTTTCCGTTCTTAAAGTCTTCAACAGACTGTGGATTCGCATCTAATGCTTCTGTTACAAACTTACGTAACGTTTCATCGTCTGAAATTTGGACGAGTCCTTTTTCCTTGACGATTTTTTCTGCGTCTCCACCGTTCTCAACAAGCTCTTTAAATACTTGTTTCGCAATTTTTGAAGAGATCGTTCCATTTTCAATCAATTTAATCATACCAGCTAAGCCTTCTGGAGTTAATGCAACATCACCAAGCTCTTTTCCTTCAGCATTTAAATAGCCTGATAGCTCACCCATAATCCAGTTTGATGCTTGCTTTGCTTCAGCACCAGATTTAAGCGTTTGTTCAAAGAAGTCAGACATTTCCTTTGTCATCGTAAGAACCTGAGCATCATACTCTGGTAAGCCTAATTCTTCGACATAACGTTTCCGACGCTGATCTGGAAGCTCAGGAATCTCTGCTCGAATTCTAGCCTTCCACTCATCATCAATATACAGTTCAACAAGGTCTGGCTCAGGGAAATAACGATAATCATCAGAGCCTTCCTTTACACGCATAAGAATCGTCTTTTTCGTCGCTTCATCATAACGGCGTGTCTCTTGATCAATTGTTCCACCTGAACGAAGGATTTTCTCCTGACGCTTTTGCTCATATTCTAATCCCTTTTGTACAAAGGCAAAGGAGTTTAGATTTTTCAATTCTGTTTTTGTTCCGAATTCCTTTTGTCCAACTGGGCGAAGTGAAATATTCGCATCACAACGAAGGGATCCCTCTTCCATTTTACAATCAGATACTTCGGTGTATTGAATAATTGCTTTTAATTTCTCCAAGTAAGCATATGCCTCTTCTGGTGTACGAATATCCGGCTCAGATACGATTTCAATTAACGGTGTCCCTTGACGGTTTAAATCGACTAGTGAATAGCCATCATTCGTATGGATAAGCTTTCCTGCATCCTCTTCCATATGAATCCGAGTAATACCGATCCGTTTCTTCTCACCATTTACTTCAATATCAATCCAGCCGTTTTCTCCAATCGGTTTATCAAACTGAGAGATTTGATATGCCTTTGGATTATCTGGGTAAAAATAGTTTTTACGGTCAAATTTTGTTTCAGTAGCCACTTCACAGTTTAATGCCATACAAGCCTTCATCGCAAAATCGACGACCTTTTTGTTTAGCACAGGAAGCACACCAGGATAGCCTAGTTCTACTACCGTTGTATTTGTATTTGGCTCAGCACCAAAATGGTTTGGCGCACTTGAGAAGATTTTCGAGTCTGTTTTAAGCTCTACGTGGACTTCAAGTCCTATGACTGTTTCATATTCCATTGTTTTCTCACCCCTTACAGTTCAGGTTTTGCTTTATGATGGTCTGTTGCTTGCTCAAATGCATGTGCAACGCGGTAAATCGTACTTTCGTCAAAATGCTTTCCGATAATTTGCAATCCTAATGGCAACCCGTTTGATTGGCCACATGGGACTGAAATACCCGGGACACCTGCAAGGTTTACTGGGATAGTCAAAATATCATTTGCATACATTGTTAATGGGTCCTTAACATTTTCGCCAATTTTAAATGCTGGCGTTGGTGTTGTTGGTCCGATAATGACATCATAGTTTTCAAAAACATCTTCAAAGTCTTTTTTAATTAATGTACGAACTTTTTGTGCTTTCTTATAGTAAGCATCATAATAGCCAGAGCTTAACGCAAATGTTCCGAGCATAATCCGGCGCTTTACTTCGTTACCAAAGCCCTCGGCACGGCTTTGCATATATAAATCTAGTAAGTTTTCTGCATTATCTGTACGATAGCCATAACGTACACCGTCAAAACGGGAGAGGTTAGCAGATGCTTCAGATGATGACAGTAGATAATAAGTAGCAAGAGCATATTTAGAGTGTGGCAGGGAAACCTCTTCCCAAGTTGCTCCAAGACCTTCAAGAACCTTTAGCGCATCTAAAACAGATTGCTTTACTTCCTCAGCTACACCATCACCTAAATATTCCTTCGGTACAGCAATCTTCAAGCCTTTCACATCACCTGTTAAGGATGAAAGGAAGTCTGGCACTTCAACATTAGCAGAGGTTGAATCCATTTCATCAACACCAGAAATAGCTTGTAAAAGGAAGGCGTTATCTTCAACATTACGTGTTATCGGTCCAATTTGGTCTAGTGATGATGCGAATGCAACTAGACCAAAACGTGATACACGGCCATATGTAGGCTTTAATCCTACTACACCACAAAAGGATGCTGGCTGACGAATCGAGCCACCTGTATCTGATCCTAATGAGAATGGTACCTCACCTGCAGCAACTGCCGCCGCTGAACCACCGCTTGATCCACCAGGTACTCTTTCTAAGTCCCAAGGATTTTTTGTAAGCTTGAAGCCAGAGTTTTCATTTGAAGAACCCATCGCAAACTCGTCCATATTAAGTTTCCCGATCGTAACTGCCTCTGCCTGCTGCAGACGTTGGACGACTGTTGCATCATAGATTGGATCAAAGTTTTCAAGAATTTTACTTGCACATGTTGTACGCAAGCCTTTTGTTACGATATTATCCTTTACACCAATCGGCATTCCGAATAATAATCCAAATTCGTCACGACTACCTAATGCTTCATCTAATTCCTTTGCATACGCACGTGCTTTTTCTTCATTAAGGGTCAAAAACGCGCCCACTTTATCGTCTACTTCATGAATCCGCTTATACGACTCATCAACTAAGTCAGAAACAGATACTTCTTTTTTATGTAATAAATCTTTTAATTCAGATATTTTCTGATCAAAGAGTGCCATGCTTGTCCCTCCTCTATTCTAAAATTGATGGTACACGAATATATCCATCGGTATGGTCTGGAGCATTTTTTACAACCTCTTCATTATCCAAGCCTTTTTTCGGTATATCTTCTCTCATGACATTTTTCATGTCCAATACATGTGATGTCGGCTTTACATTTTCTGTATCAACCTCGTTAAGGAGCTCAGCAAATGTAATAATCGCGTCTAACTGATTTGTCATTACCTCAACTTCTTCTTCTGTTATAGCCAAACGTGCTAGGTTTGCTACGTGCTTTACTTGCTCTGTCGTAATTCTTGACATGACTTTCACCTCCACAAAATCGTACGTTCACAATACTCTGATGATACCAAAAATAAGGCTATTTAATCAATACGAAGTAAGAAAAGCGATAACTACTATGTTAACTCTCTTTTCAAAAATAAGAATTATACAGAAAACAGAGGAAAACCGCCAGTTCCTTAACTAGCGGCCATGTCTATTCAATTTCAATTCTAGTAGGCCTTCTTTTTCTAAAGCTAATTTCTAATAGCCCATTCCGATAAACTGCCTTCATTTGCTTTTTTAAGACATACTCTGGTAGGTGTACCCTTCTAACACCGCCAAGATTTCGCGGTGATTGCTCCTGTTCCTTTACTTTAATGATAAGGTCATTGCCGCGCATTTCTACATGAATATCATTCTTTGGCACTCCCGGAAGCTCAACTATTATCGTATAATGCTCATCCGTTTCATTTATATTTACTGCAAAGCTTGGAGATTGCTGTTTAAACATATCATCGATCGAATCTAATAGTGTTCGCTTTGGACGGCTTCGAAAAAAATCATTCATCATTTTCAATGGATCACTCATAGCGTACACTCCTTATGTTTTTAGATGATATTATCCTATGTTCACATCCTGATTTTTGCCTAGGCGCTTCATTATCCCATTTCTAGAGCATGAAAAGCGAAGAAATCAATGAATATGGATATAATCTAAATAGCAGGATAAGGCTTTTAATAATGAAAGGATTTGATCTTTTGGTAACAAAGGTTTTGTTAAATGAACGACTTTTTTTAGTGGATGATTTTAAAGAAAGCACATCAAAAAATGGTCATATCATAAGCTTTACCTTCGAAGTAAAAAGCGAGGTTTACCACGATGTGACGACATTATTATACGAAGGGAAATTTCTTGTGGAGCTTCCCGAAAAAAATGAAAAATTCACCGGAACGATCCAAGAGTACTCAACCTCAGTAACAAATTTATATGAAGCTGGAAATGTTGGCGTCTTTAAATTGAGTTTAATAAAACACTTTTGATTAGTAAAAAAAGAGGGTGGCTCAAAACGAAAGGTTCAGACCCCTCAAACACAATATATAGACTGATGATGAGGTTAGTTTACTATATATCGGTGTTTGTTGGAGGGGTCAGACCCTTTTGAGTCACCCTCTTCTTATTTTTTCATTTATTAGCTTCCAATAGTTCCTTAGGATTTTTCCAATTCCGCTTTGTAAGCGTCGTATTCATTTTGAACTTCTTCTGAAGGCGCCTTATCAATTAAACTAACTACCATGATGGCAATCCATGCAAGTATGAATCCAGGTGCAAGTTCATATAAATCAAATATTCCACCTGTAAGACTTGCCCAGACAATTACAGTGACTGCACCAACAATGATTCCTGCTAATGCACCATTTCTCGTCATACGCTTCCAGAACAAGCTCAAGATTATTACAGGACCAAAGGCAGCTCCAAAACCAGCCCATGCATAGCTAACTAGTTCCAATACTTTACTGTCTCGGTCATATCCCAGGAATATAGCGATTACCGCAATTACCAATACGGCAATTCTTCCAACCCACATCTCTTCCTTTTGACTCGCATTTTTTCTAAATATTGCTTTATAAAAGTCTTTGGTTAATGCACTTGAAGAAACAAGTAATTGTGAATCAACTGTACTCATTATAGCTGATAGAATGGCTGCAAGTAGAAATCCAGCTACCCAAGGATTAAATAATATCTGTGAAAACATAATAAATACAGTTTCAGAGTTTGCTAGTGGTTCCTCAGCAAAATATGCAATACCAGCAAATCCAACAAAGATCGCTCCAAACAATGAGACAATCATCCAAGTCATTCCAATTAATCGAGCTTTAGGTATTTCTTTCGTTGATTTGATCCCCATAAACCGAACGATAATATGTGGTTGACCGAAATATCCTAAGCCCCACGCAAGCAGGGATACAACCCCTATAAATGTTGCTCCAGTTGTAATATCTAAATGAGCCGGATTAATGTTTCCAACCTTTTGAACCGTTTCATTCCAACCACCGAGTTCATAAATTACAACAATCGGGATAACAATTAATGCTAAAAGCATTAGAATACCTTGAATAAAGTCAGTCCAACTAGCAGCTAGGAATCCTCCAAAGAATGTATAAGAAAGAATAACCGCTGCACCGATCCATAACGCTAGGGTGTAATCCATTCCAAATGAATTTTCTAATAGGATTGCCCCACCTACAAGGCTAGAAGATGTATAGAACGTAAAGAAAACTAAAATAACAATTGCTGAGATAACACGTAAAATTTTCGAATTATCTTTAAACCTATTTTCAAAAAAGTCTGGTACAGTAATCGAATCGTTTGCTATTTCTGTATATACCCTAATAGGCTTTGCAACAAACTGCCAATTTAAGTAAGCACCTATTGCTAACCCGATCGCTAACCAAGATTCCCCCATTCCACCTAAATAAATAGCTCCTGGCAATCCGAGCATTAACCAACCACTCATATCAGAAGAACCAGCGCTTAGAGCTGCAACACCTGCTGTTAAACGCCTTCCTCCTAATACATAGTCTGTTAAATTACTAGTCATCCTTGCAGCTAATATACCGATAACGAGCATCCCTACTAAATAGATAATAATTGCTGTTAAAGTTGGTGCACTAATATCCATGTTTGCTTATCCTCTCCTCTCTGAAATATATGAAACAAATGATAAAATAACTAACAATGGCATTGGTACAAATAACCAAAATAATGTTGCCCCTGTTAACGCTTGTTCCATCACTTAACCACCTCCCAAATGTTTTATATAAAATCCTTATGCAACGTTATGCAATTTCATGATGAATGAAAAAAAATACCGGCAAAACAGAAGCCACAAAAACTCCTTAATTAGCGTAACATATAATGACATAACCAACAAATTAAGAGGCAAATACATTGTAGTTATTTTGTATATTTATTCATAAAAACGCATTATTTTGCCGATATATCGAGTAATACATTATATCTATTCATTGAAATTTATAAAATTAAATTCCCTCTTTCTATGAAAATAAGTAAAATTTTTGACGAATTATGTCTATTTTTTATTTGCAATGTAATTATCTAGAGTAATTTTTTTAAACATGATAAGATCGAAAAAATAGAACGTTTTCAGGAGTGACGTATGTGAAAAAATTTTTATATGGCTTCGGCGGATTATTAATCGCTGCTGGCATTATAGGACTTATTAATCATATTTCAATCGCGATAAAATCTGTACAAGCTGAACAAGCCTTATATGGTGGTTCAATCCAGTTTATGATGCTACAAATGATCAGTACATTTCAGCCTTACTTTACATGCTTAATCGGCGGGGGCTTCCTTATCGCAATTACCGCGTTTTTGGAAGAATATAAAAAACGCAGTGAGTTAACAAGACAATTGCTCCAATCACTATCTAACCAAAAAGGGCAAGATCATAAAGAAATGAAACAAGAAGCTTCAAATGGTGCAAATCGTGTTGAGCAGATTCCTGTAATTGCTGACATAGCGAAAAATCCTGATGAAGTGAATGAGCAGGATGATCGTGTTTATTGGCAAGGATAAAGCGCAGCATAATGAAAGGCCAACCCCTATTTCCTCACAGGGATTGGCTTGTTTTATTACTTAAAATTGCTCCGAAATCGTCTTCGCTTGCATATGCAGAAGCAAATAATCAGGGCCCCCTGCTTTTGAATCTGTACCAGACATGTTGAAGCCGCCAAATGGTTGATAGCCAACAATCGCCCCCGTGCAACCACGATTAATATAAAGATTTCCAACATGAAAGTCTTCTTTTGCTTTTTCAATATGCTCACGATTATTTGTTAATACAGCTCCTGTGAGACCATATTCTGTATTATTAGCAATATCAATTGCATGTTGAAAATCATTTGCTTTACAAAACGCAACAACTGGGCCAAAAATTTCTTCCTTCATAATCCGTGCATCCTCTGCTACATCTGCAAAGATTGTTGGTTCAATAAAAAATCCCCTCGAGCTATCAGCATTTCCCCCAGCAACTAATTTCCCTTCCTGTTTGCCGATTTCAATATATTCATTAATTTTATCAAAGGCAGCCTGATCGATAACAGGTCCCATAAAGACTGAAGAATCAGTCGTCTCACCAACGGAAAGCTGTCTAGTTAAAGCTATTACTCTCTCTAACACCTGCTCATAAACATCCTTTAAAATAACTGCGCGAGAGCATGCTGAGCATTTTTGACCTGAAAAGCCAAATGAAGAGGCAACAATTGATTGGGCTGCCAATTCTAAATCTGCAGTCGAGTCTACAATAATTGTATCCTTCCCACCCATTTCTGCGATTACACGTTTTAACCATATTTGCCCGTCATGTACCTTTGCTGCCCGTTCATAAATTCTTACCCCAACATCTCTCGAGCCTGTAAAGCTAATAAATCTTGTTTTCGGATGGTCAACTAAATAATCACCCACCTCTGCCCCACTACCAGGAACATAGTTGACAACACCTGGTGGCAAGCCTGCTTCCTCTAGCACCTCTAAAAACTTTGCCGCAATAACTGGAGTAGCACTTGCAGGCTTTAATAAGACGGTGTTTCCCGTTACAATCGCTGCTGACGTCATCCCAGCCATGATCGCAAAGGCAAAGTTCCACGGCGATATGATAATGCCTACACCTAAAGGAATATATTCATAATGATTCGCTTCAATAGGCCGACTTTCAACAGGCATTCCATCCTTTAACAAAAGCATTTGCCTGCCATAGTACTCCATAAAATCAATAGCCTCAGCTGTATCAGCATCTGCTTCCTTCCAAGGCTTTCCTGCTTCCTTCACAAGGAGAGCTGAAAACTCATGCTTACGACGCCGGACAATTGCTGCTGCTCTAAATAAAAGATCAGCTCGCATTTCTGGCTTTGATTTTCTCCATGATTGAAACGCTTCTTCTGCAGCTTGCATCGCTTTTTCCGCATGTTCCTTTGTCGCTTTTGCAACAGTCCCAATTACTTCCTCCTTATTTGCAGGATTTGTAGAAACGATCGATTCCGACGTCGATATTTTTCTTCCACCTATAATAAGGGGATACTCCAGGTTCAAATAAGATTCAACCTTTTCTAGCCCTTCCTTAAATGCACGTTTATGATGGGGCACCGAAAAATCGGTAAAAGGCTCGTGTTTATAAGGAATCACCATGTTTTACCTCCTCCTTGTGTAACAGATAATTAGCTCTAACCTAAAAAACTGCCTTCCTTTTACTTAAGAGCAGAACGAACGATACATTATTTCAGCATAGGATCAAAGCAAAGGATCCGCGGTAAGGGGGAACGCTCATGCTTCATTCGTATGCAAGCAAGTTACTAGAAATGATACACTTTTCCCAACTAGTGTCCCAGGAAGGAACGATTAGGACTTTATACCTAAACATAAAAAAGCAAGCTAAATACATAAGTACTTAGCTTGCTTAAAAACATTATTTATAAATATGAACCGTTGGCTCCTCTTGTTTCGGTTCTTTTATGATGAGCGCTTCCTGGCCATTGTTCGACGTAATATTTACTTCAAGTGAAATATAGTCAGGGAATGATTCCATTACTTTCCCAGTTATAAACTGAGTAAACGCTATGACCTCTCCCTTACTATAAAACTGCATTGGAATTTCAATATCTAGATAGTTCATTTCTCCATTTTTATAAAAGGCCTTGCCGATTACACCTGTATAATTTGGAAAGAATTCCTCAACATCTGTTTTGAAGGAATTAAATCTTTGTGCATCATCACGGTAGTCCTTGGTTCCCTCATCAGATGGGAATAAAACGTAATCCTCATCAATCGTGTCCCAGCCTCCTAGACTGTTACCGCCTTCCTTCACTACCGATTTAGCAATATAATTTCCAGGTACGAGAGAGGATTTATCCTCTAGCTCATAAATAGCGAATACAACTGGCACCTTCTCTAAGCCCTTCGTGCTTCTTATACGTTTAAGTATCGTATCAGCCATTTCCTTTCCTTTTTGCAACAACGTTTCCCTATTAATGTCTATATACTTTTCATAACCATCTTCTTGTTTATAATAATGAATAGAATTCATCGCCAATCCGATAACTACACCGCCAAGTTGAACTGAATTATCTTCATTTCGTATTAAGTAATTATGTTCCAGAATTTGTTTTAGATAAATAGGGTTTTTTTCATTCGCCTCTACAAGTTTAATATTTTCAGGTAAAGCCGGGTTTAATCCCACTTCAACGTACTTTTCGTCATTACCTGTTGTATTTTTATCCTTTTTGGCTGCAGCTGCTTGAGCATCCTTTTTTTCCTTCTCGTTTAGTTGGCGCTTTAACCAGCTTGAGACCACTTCACTAGTTAAATATTGTCCCTCTTGAAATAAGTACGTATCAGGAGAGAACGTATCTTGTGCAACCCTCATGAGTCCTGTCTCAAATTCATCAATATCTAACCGTGTGTTAATCCCCTCTGACACAAGCCCTCTCGCTGATCCGGGCTTATAGCTAGATTCACCAGCTTTTTTATCTGTATTTAAAATTGTTTTATAATAGGAATCAGAAATATTATACTTTGGTATAATCGCCTGTTCCTTTGAGTCATCTTCCGTTTCCTGAACAATTTCTTCTTCCTTCTCTCCAAAATTTGGTGCACATGCTGTTAATAAAATAAAACTTGCAAGCACCAACCCTAGTTTCTTTTTCAAGTGACTAACACCTCTTATTTATTTAGTTCTTCATATAGTCGTGCTTCATCCCATACTACTATGTTTAACTCTTGAGCTTTCTTCAGCTTGCTTCCTGCAGCTTCTCCTGCTACAACTAAATCTGTACTTTTGCTAACACTTCCGGTCACTTTCCCGCCTAATGCTTCAATGCCATCTTTTGCTTCATTTCGCGTTAACTGTTCAAGCTTCCCTGTTAGAACAACTGTTTTTCCTGCTAAATACGAATCACTATCCTCAGCCTTTATCAGCTTTGGACCTTTATATTCAGAATTGACTCCTAAACTTTTTAGCTCTGCAATTAAATGCTGGACATCTGGGTTTTCAAAATAGGTTACGACTGCATCAGCCATTTTATCGCCAATTTCATTAATCGCGATTAATTCTTCCTTTGATGCCCTCTGGAGATTCTCAATTGTTTCAAACTGTTGTGCTAAAGTTTTCGCTGCCTTTGCTCCAACATGACGAATACCTAACCCAAATAAAAGTCTTTCAAGGGAATTTCCCTTTGACTGTTCAATTGCTTGTAATAGGTTATCTGTTGACTTTTCACCCATACGGTCAAGCTCGATAAGCTCATCTCTTGTTAATCGATATAGGTCAGCAACATCCTTGATTAATCCTTCAACAAATAATTGCTCTACGACCCGTTCGCCAAGACCATCAATATTCATTGCGTTTCTTGAAACGAAGTGGATGAGACCTTCTTTAATTTGAGCTGGGCATTGGGGGTTAATACAACGTAAAGCAACCTCACCTTCAATACGGACAAGCTCACTTTCACATGCAGGGCAATGTGTTGGCATCGAAAATTCCTTCTCTTCACCAGTTCGCAGGTCAACTAAGACGTTAACAACTTCAGGAATGATATCACCTGCTTTTTTTACAACAACTGTATCACCGATTTTGATATCCTTTTCTCTAATCAAATCTTCATTATGAAGAGAAGCTCGTTGGACCGTTGTCCCAGCAACCCGTACTGGCTCCAAAATTGCTGTTGGTGTAATAACACCTGTTCTCCCAACGCTTAATTCAATATCAAGTAACTTTGTCATCACTTCTTCAGCAGGGAACTTATAGGCAATTGCCCAACGCGGACTTTTTGCCGTAAATCCAAGCTCCTCCTGTTGTGCTAACGAATCGACCTTTATTACGATACCATCAATATCATACGTTAACGTCGATCTTTTTTCCTGAATTTCATTGATTGCTGTTATTACTTCCTCAATGCTGTCACATTTTCTACGCTCTTTATTAGTCTTAAAACCTAGCTCCTCAAGCAAATCCAATGCTTCACTATGCCTCTGGGCACCAATACCACCTAAATCAGCGATGCTATACACAAATATGTCGAGGTTTCGTTTCGCTGCTATTTTCGGGTCAAGCTGTCTTATTGATCCGGCAGCTGCATTTCTCGGATTTGCAAATGGTTCTTCCTCTTGCTGAAGTCGAAGCTCATTTAATCGTTCAAAGGATTTTCTTGGCATAAACGCCTCACCACGAACCTCAAATGACAATTCTCTCTTTAGCCTTAAAGGAATTGAGCGAATTGTTTTCAGGTTTTCCGTAATGTCTTCACCTGTCGTTCCGTCCCCTCTTGTTGCACCTTGTACAAACAAACCATTTTCATATCGTAATGAAACTGCTAAACCGTCAATTTTTAACTCAACAACATATTGAACATCATCCCCAACTGCTTGTCTTACACGACGGTCAAAATCACGTAAATCTATTTCATTAAATGCATTGCCGAGACTGAGCATTGGCGTTCTATGTTCAACCTTTTGAAAGGCCTCTAACGTAACACCACCGACCCGTTGTGTTGGTGAATCCGGGGTTTTTAACTCAGGGAATTGCTCCTCTAGCTTGATTAATTCCTGCATTAACCTGTCATACTCAGAATCGGGAACACTCGGTTTATCAAGAACATGATATTCATAGTTATAGGTGTTTAGCAATTCATGTAATTCTTGAACCTGTTTGAGCGCTGATTGTTTGTCCATTCAGATGTTCAATCCTTTCTAGAACATTTCTTTACTTATAATCGATTAATTGGTGCAAATTTTGCAAGTAGACGTTTAATGCCTACTGGGCTCGGAAACGCGATATCCAATTCTGTTCCTTCACCAGAGCCTTTGACACTGACAACTGTACCAATTCCCCATTTTTTGTGCTCTGCTTTGTCTCCAACAGACCATGAAAGCTGGTCTCCTCCTGTTGAGGCTGCAATTGGTCTCATAACAGGTGGACGTTTTTCCTGACGGCGTGCTGCTGCAAAGCTTGATGACGCTGTTGACGCTTGTTTTTTCTTTATCTCTTCATTTAGATTTTCAATTAATTCACTAGGTATTTCCTTTATAAACCGTGATTCAGGATTCATACTAGTCCGACCGAATAATGTCCGCATTTGAGCATTTGTCATGTAAAGCTCTTGTTCAGCTCGTGTAACCCCAACATACATTAATCGACGTTCCTCTTCCATTTCGTCCTCTTCCATTAACGAACGGCTATGTGGGAAAACACCTTCCTCAAGGCCGATTAAAAAGACAACTGGAAATTCTAGTCCCTTAGCTGAGTGCAGTGTCATTAAGACAATCGCATCATTTTCTTGCTGATCATCTTCCTCTAGCTTATCAATATCTGATACGAGAGCCAAATCTGTTAAAAAGGCAACTAAGCTTTTATCTTCACTTTGCTTTTCAAACGTCTGTGTAACAGATAGAAACTCATCAATATTTTCAAGTCTACTTTGTGCTTCCAATGTTTTTTCCTGTTTTAGCATTTCCCGATAACCTGATTTTTCGATAATTTCCTCTGCAAGCTCTGTTACCGATAAATAATCCTGCATATTACCTAAGTTTCGAATTAATTCGCGGAATTCTACTAATGCATTGACTACTCTTGCACTAACACCTACCTGTTCAATTTCTTCTAACGCTTGAAAAATTGATAAATCATTGGCAATTGCATAGTTTGCGATTTTATCTACTGAAGTAGACCCGACGCCTCGTTTCGGTACATTTATGACTCTTAATAAACTAATATCATCATCAGGATTTGCGATTAGTCGTAAATATGCAAGTAAATCTTTAATTTCTTTTCTATCATAGAACTTAATACCGCCAACGATTGTGTAGTTAATATTTGATTTGAGTAAAACTTCCTCAATAATCCGCGATTGTGCGTTTGTACGATAGAGAATAGCGATATCGGAAAATTTCCTCTGACCAGAGTCGACGAGCTGTTTAATCTTCCCTGCTACGAACTGTCCTTCCGCTGCTTCACTATCAGCACGATAGTAGGTAATTTTAGAGCCTTCTAGGTTTTCCGTCCATAGTTTTTTCGGCTTTCGATTTGAATTATGCTTAATAACTTCATTAGCTGCTTCGAGAATTAATTTTGTTGAACGATAATTTTGTTCAAGTAAGATGACTTTCGCTTGAGGGTAATCTTTTTCAAAGGAAAGAATATTTGCAATATCTGCTCCACGCCAACGATAAATGGATTGATCGGAGTCCCCTACAACACAGAGGTTTTGGAAACGTGCTGCCAGAAACTTAACTAACATATATTGAGCCCTATTCGTATCTTGGTACTCATCTACATGAATATATTGGAACTTTCGTTGATAAGTTTCTAACACTTCAGGCACCCGTTGGAACAATTGAATTGTTGTCATAATTAAATCATCAAAATCGAGTGATTGATTTTTCCGCAACTTTCGTTGGTACTCCTTATAAACATCACTTACAACTTGTTCATAATGACTACTAGCCGTTTTATCAAACTCATCTGGCGTAAGTAATTCATTTTTCGCACTGCTTATCGTTCCTAAAATGCTCCTTGGCTCATACTTTTTAGGATCTAGATTCTTTTCCTTTAAAACGGTTTTAATGACCGACAATTGATCTGTCGTATCAAGTATCGAAAAGTTACGATTTATTCCCATTCTGTCACTATCTCGACGCAAAATTCTTACACACATCGAGTGAAACGTAGAAATCCATATATCATCTGCACCTGGCCCTAATATATGCTGAATTCTCTCTTTCATTTCACGTGCTGCCTTGTTTGTGAACGTAATCGCCAAAATATTCCATGGTGCAATTTGCTTTTCTACCATTAAGTAAGCAATTCTATGTGTTAAAACACGCGTTTTTCCACTTCCGGCTCCAGCCATAATCAACAATGGTCCATCAGTTGTTTTTACTGCTTCCTGTTGCTTGTCATTCAAACCAGTAAGTAGTTGATTTGATAAAAATTGCAACGTCTTCACCGTCCTTCTAGGAACATATGTTCTAATTTTAACAAATTCACTTGAATTTTTAAACCTATATCTACATCATAAAACGAAACCCCTTTAATAGCGTTTCGTTTTCTTAAAAGTCTTCACTCTTTAACAGCAGCTACTGTTTGTAAAGCTGCATTAAGGTTAGTATAAATAGCATTTCCAACGACGACAACATCTGCATGCTTTGCAAATTGCTTCGCTTCTTCAGGGGAGCTAATTCCTCCTCCATAAAATAACCTTGTATTTGTTAATACTCGTTTGCTTTCCTCTACTAAGGCGATATCACCAAGCATGCCGCTGTACTCCAAATAGAAGATTGGGAGGTTATACATTTTTTCCGCTACACGAGCATAGGCGATGACATCGTCAGTTGAAAGATTTGTATTTGCTTCCGACAATTTTGCTGCCTTGCAATCAGGATTTACGATACAATATCCCTCAACAAGAATATCATCCCAATTCATGATTTCTCCATATTCCTTTACAGCTTCATGATGCAATTCTATCATCCATTTTGTACTTCTACTATTTAATACAGTTGGAATAAAATACAAATCAAATCCTGGAATAATTGAATCCGCTGTTGAAACCTCTAAGATACATGGAATTAGATAACGACGGACTCTAGACATTAAATTTAACACATTATCCTCTGTCACATTATCGCTGCCTCCGATAATAATTCCGTCTGTTCCAGATTCACATATTTTTTCTAAATCTTCATCACTTATTTCTTTATCAGGATCGAGTTTAAACACATGCTTCCACTCGTTAATATCATACATGTATAGAATCCTCCATTCAAAACATCCATTTCACTATTATAGCAAATTACATACTAGCAAAAAACTATAAGAAGGATCCATATTTCGAAAAGCGAAATACGCCTCGGTCAGCCCCAACAAGCACAAGGCGCACGGGAAATAGAAGACGTTCTTTTTTCTCAATCCTTCTAGCTTGTGACCTCGAGGGGTAGGCGCTGGAGAAAGACACAGAGAAAATAATTTTGAAAATAAACACCTTTTACTTTTGATTCTCAAAAAAAGAGAAAAGGAGCAGTCATTAAGACCGCCCCCTCGCTTATTCTGTTTCTTCCTTTTTATTGTGTACACGTTCAAGTGCCATTTGATAGGCATCATTCCCATAGTTTAAACAGCGTTTTACTCGAGAAATCGTTGCCGTGCTAGCACCTGTTTCCGTTTCTATTTTGTGATATGTATTCCCTTCTCTTAGCATTCTAGCTACCTCTAGCCTTTGAGCTAATGATTGAATTTCATTTACAGTACATAAATCATCAAAAAAACGATAGCATTCCTCTAAATCTCTTAATGATAAAATCGATTCAAAAAGCTGATCAAGCTCTCTTCCTCGTAGCTTTTCAATTTGCATATATCCATTCTCCTTTTGCCTTTTGCCTTATTAGAAATGCGTAGGGGGCTAAGGTCCCCCTAATCGAAATGAAGCTCATTCCAGCCGCTTATGTTAATTACTTTTTTATTCAATAAAGAAGGACTTTTCTAAACTTGGAACAATATTTATCCATGTTTTCCCGGGTACAAATTTAATAACTTCCCCATCTTTCACCGGAACAATACGGCCTTCTCGGTTTTCCCATTCTACCTCCTGCATAATGCCTCCTTGCAGAAGAACTGCTTTGCCACCTGACTGAACATCAATACTTCTTCTACCATAATTATCAATATAGTCATGCTCCATTTCAACAACAAAAACATTACTTATTGTAATAGGTTCGCCACTTTCCATATCAAAGGTCAGTTCGTCATCACTATATCTACTATAGCTATTGTTAGTTTGATTATACTCATATGTTGCCTGCCATGTTTCCAACTTGTCATATTCTATAACAAACTTATTTACACGTTCACCTTTTAATAATTCCATTTCCTCTTCAGATAAAAATTGATATGGCTCTACTTCAGAATCTGAGCTGTAATTCAATTCTTTAGCACCTTTTAAAATATTTTTATAGGAAATATAGGAATTATGTGGAGCTTTACGATTGTCTGCTCTCCAAAATAGTGTACCATCATAAGACAATCCATTTAAATAATCTGCCTCACCTGACTCAAGCTTCTCCTTAGCTGATGGACTCCATCCATGATGAATGTAAAGAGCATCAAAGCCTTTGCTTAAATCAATAAAATACTCCCTTGCACTACGCACAGGTCCTATGACATCAGGTATATCACTTTGAAAGACAGCCAAAAACCTTGTAATATTCCCTTCAGCTAATGCCTCATAAACAATATCTGCCTTGTGCAGCCCTGACTGAGGTCGTGCTTTAGGATGGTTGTTAATCATCACTGCGACAGGTCGTCGATTTACATCTCCGTCCGCTGTCTTAAGTCCTGTTAGTGGATAGATTGATTTTTCTTCAACCTGTACAGATGTCTCTTGTTCATTTTCATTTTGAGTGAAGTTGTTTTGCTCTTCTTCTGTATTGCAAGCGCTTATAAATAGAAACATGGGCACTATGACTAATAAGCTGCAGATCCTCCGCAAACTAACACAACCTTCTCATTTTCACTTTTATATTTTAACGCATTATTGATGGAAAGAGTACCGTTTTTTTCATGACATCAAAAATACCTCTTGGTGTTATCCTTATATAAGGTAAATGTGTTGATGAGAAAAATAACAATGAATAAATCGGATCATCAAAATGATAGCCTCTTTCCTTTAACTTCTCAAAAAAATCTGTTTGTTTAGACATAATCATCTCTAAATCTTCATTAGATGCACTACCATTTAACTGCAATGCTAATTCAAAAATCACCTTTTCCTTCTCACAAACGACAATGCCTCCACCAATTTCCTTCATACGTTTAAAGGCAGCTAACATATCATCCTTGTTTTTTCCCATTAATATTATATCCCCAGTTGTTGAATAGGAACTCGCAAAGCCCTGAATTTTTTTAGAAAATCCTTTTAATACAGTATTAATTCGCCATTCTCCATTTCGGTCAATAAGAGCTAAAAAGCTTTCATCATGTTCAGTCGATAGTTGATTCACAGAACTATCTATTGCTAATGAATAAGGCTCCATAATAACAGAATTTTTCATTTTCATTCCAACTGGCATTGAAAATTGCAAATCATCCACCGTTAAGTCCCAATTAAACTTAATTGGCTGAAGACCATATTCTCCCCAATTAATATTATCATTTACTTCCTGTTGTACCCCATCCTTCACTAACCATTCACCCTTTGCCATAACTGAGGATGGTGCTGGATTGTCGATACTTTCTAATATATTTAGTGTAGCCATTCTTCCTGGAGCAATAACCCCAATTTGATCATCAAGCTGATAATATTTTGCAATATTAAATGTTGCCATATGATATGCATCAATTGCAGGAACATTTGCTTGTAATGCTATATCAATACATTGGTTCATCATTCCATCCTTATAAAAGGTTGGGGTTGCTCCGTCCGTTGTAAAGTATACATGATCATAGGTCGTTAGTCCTTCATTCTGTACTTCTTGTAACAGCTTCATCAAATCAGGACGAATGGAAGAGTGTCTTAATGCTGCAGTATACCCCATTTTCAATCGATTCATTACATCTTTTCCATTCATTGATTCATGATCACTATCAACTCCAAATAACTTCATTTTTAATAAGGTTGATTGTGAAGCACCTGGTAAATGGCCTTCAATTCTTTTACCACGTCGTTTCGTTTCTCTTAACCAGTATAAAATCCAATCATCACCATCAAGTAATTTTGGCCAGCTCGTTAATTCCCCTCCTTGGATAACAGATGGATGTGCGAGCCATTGCTTTAAAAAATCATGTGAAAAAATCCGCTCCTCTCCATGAATTTCTGTTTGGAGATCAAATCTTGACCACCAGTAGAAGTGATATGGTAATTTTCCAACGTCATCTAAAAACGTAAGCGCTTTCTTTTTATCGTATTGCAAAAGGAAAAAAAGGTTATCACCTACAAATGTTGTTGTTCCTGTTTTCGATACATACTTCGCAAGTGACAGGGGATTATATAATTGAAATGGATGTGCGTGAGGTTCTATATAGCCTGGTACAACGATTTTGTTCGCACAATCAATCATTTCGGTTTGGTTCATTTGTTCTGGTAATTGATCGCCGATATAAACAATACGGTCATCTGAAATCCAGATATTACCCTTTATCCATTGGCGTAGATAAGAATGGAGAATTGTTGCATTTTTTAACACCGTTTTTGGAGCAAGTTTGTTGGAAATAACATCAATATGTTTGCGAATCTGACTCAATTTCCATTGATATGTTCTCTCGGGCATAAAAAACCCTCCATTTTCATTACAAATTTTACTACTATGTTACCATAGGAATTTTATGGATGCATTAACGTTTTATTGCATTTTCATGACAAATTCAGGAAGGTGAGAATGATGAGACCGAATATTGGAATTGTGAACGCGCTTATTCGGATTACATGTGGGTTAACGATGCTAGCTTGGTCAACGTCTAAATATTGTAAAAGACCTTGGAGAGATTCATATATCATTGTGATGGCTCTTGCTGCAATGAAGGTCGGTGAAGGTATTTTACGCTTCTGTCCAATCACTTACCTTTTTGAACGAAGCAATTTTTCGTTCTTTAATGGATATGACGATGAATATTTCGATGAAGATGACGATTTTGATTATGAAGAGGATGAAGATAAAATCGTCTATGAACAATCTTAAAAGGGACTGGCGAAAGCCAGCCCCTTTCATTAAATGGAGGTATCAGAAATGTTTATTGAATATTTAACAGATATGTCATTTCTTTTAATAGCTCTTATTGGCGGTATTGTTGCCTTACTGTTTGTTTATATTAAGAAACGACGTGTTTAATTGCCTTATTTCCAATATCTTTACGATAGAATAACGCTGGTGAGGCAACGTTTTCTACAAGCTCATATGCTTGCTTTTGTGCATCCTGGATTGAAGCACCATACCCTGAAACAACGAGTACTCGTCCACCATTATTTACATATTGATCATTCTGCCATTTTGTACCTGCATGGAAAATCACTGCATCTGTTTGTTCTGCTTGAAGTGTTCCAATTGGCTGACCCTTTTCATAATCATTTGGATACCCTTTTGATGCAAGAACAACTCCTAATACAGCCTTTTCTGACCATTTTAGTTCAACTGTCTTATCTTCAAGAATTGCGAGCAGTGCTTCGATTAAGTCTGACTCTAATCTTGGTAGCACTACTTGTGTTTCAGGATCACCAAAGCGAGCATTAAACTCAATCACTTTCGGTCCTTCTGTCGTTAAAATTAAACCAGCATATAAAATTCCTGTAAATGAGCGCCCTTCACTGACAAGTGCTTTAGCAGCAGGCTTAAGGATTGTTTCAACTGCTTGTTCGACAACTTGCTCAGAGATTTGCGGAACAGGTGAATATGCTCCCATTCCTCCTGTATTTGGACCTTCATCATTATCATAAGCACGTTTATGGTCTTGAGCGATGACCATTGGGTACACCTTTTCGCCGTTTACAAAAGCCATTAGTGAAAATTCTTCCCCAGCTAAAAATTCCTCTACAACTACAGAGCGTGAAGCATCACCAAATTTTCCACCTTCAAGCATATCTGAAACACTATTTAATGCCACATCAAGAGTTTCAGCAACTGTTACACCTTTTCCTGCAGCTAGTCCATCCGCTTTAATAACAATTGGCGCACCTTTTTCTTGAATATATGCTTTTGCCTTATCAACATCTGTGAAGGTTTGGTAGTCAGCAGTCGGAATATTGTATTTAAACATAAGCTCTTTAGCAAAGTTTTTACTTCCTTCGATAAGAGCAGCTTCCTTTGTTGGCCCAAAAATCTTTAACCCAGCAGCTTGGAAATCATTGACGATCCCATTTAATAATGGTACCTCAGGACCGACAAATGTGAAGTCAATCGCTTCCTTCTTAGCGAAATCCAACAATCCTTGATTATCTGTTTCACTAATCGGCACTAATGTTGCGAGCTCCTGCATTCCGTCGTTACCTGGAGCAACAAAAACCTCTGTTACTAATTTACTTTGGGCAGCTTTCCAAACTAGAGCATGCTCCCGTCCACCTTGACCAATAATTAGTACTTTCATTTAAACACCTCATTCATTAAATTTAGTTTTCTTCAGCTTGAGTTCACATTAGAATTCAAAAGATAAGGGGATATGCTCTCCTCTTTAAAAAATGGATTAATGTTTAAAATGACGTACTCCAGTAAATACCATTGCAATTCCATACTCATCTGCGACACGAATTGAATCCTCGTCACGGATTGAGCCGCCTGGTTGAATAATTGCAGTAATACCAGCCTTTGCTGCTTCCTCTACTGTATCAGGCATTGGGAAGAATGCATCAGAACCAAGTGCACTACCCTTTGCTTTTTCACCCGCTTGCTCAATCGCAATTTTAGCCGATCCTACACGGTTCATTTGCCCAGCACCAACACCAACCGTCATTTCATCTTTTGCAAGAACGATCGCGTTAGATTTCACATGCTTTACAACCTTCCAAGCAAGCTTTAAATCTTTCCATTCTTCTTCAGATGGTTCGCGTTTAGTTGGAATTGTTACTTCAACATCATCTAAAGAAAGAGCATCCTCATCCTGAACAAGTAAGCCGCCACGTACTGATTGTAATTGTTTTTCCGGTTTAGAAGCCGCTGCAACATCGATTGTTAATAAGCGCAAGTTTTTCTTGCTTGTTAATACCTCTAAAGCTTCCTTGCTAAATGATGGTGCAATCACAATTTCCAAGAAAATTTCATGTAATTTTTGTGCTGTTGCTTCGTCCACTTCACGGTTCAATGCAACGATTCCGCCAAAAATAGATGTTGGGTCAGCCTCATAGCATCGAGTAAATGCTTCAAGAGTAGAAACACCAACGCCAACACCACATGGGTTCATATGCTTAACTGCTACTGCAGCTGGCTCTGTAAACTCACGTACAATTTGCAATGCAGCATCTGCGTCCTTAATATTATTGAAAGATAGCTCTTTTCCGTGCAGCTGCTCTGCATTTGCAATCGATGCAACTGGTACGAACGGTTTTTGGTAGAATGTAGCCTTTTGATGTGGATTTTCACCATAACGAAGCGCTTGTTTCTTTTCAAATGTAAATGTAACAGATTCTGGATCCTCTTCACCAATTGTGTTTGTTAAAAATTCAGCAATTAGCGCATCATATGCTGCTGTATGTCTAAATACCTTTGCAGCTAAACGTTGCTTTTGTGGAAGTGATACTTCACCAGTTGCTTTTAGTTCTTCTAATACTGCCTGATAATCCTGTGGGTCAACAAGAACTGTTACATCCTCATGATTTTTCGCAGCCGAACGAAGCATTGATGGTCCACCAATATCAATGTTTTCAATCGCATCCTGGAACTTAACATCCGGTTTTGAAATCGTTTCTTTGAAAGGATATAGATTAACAACAACTAAATCAATTGTCTCAATGTTATTTTCCTTTAATTGATTCATATGACTAGGATTGTTTCGAACAGCAAGCAAGCCTCCATGAATATTAGGGTGAAGTGTTTTTACACGCCCATCCATAATCTCTGGAAAACCTGTTACTTCTGAAATACCAATTACCTTTAACCCATTTTCCTCTAATAATGATTTCGTTCCACCTGTTGAAATGACTTCAACACCTAGATCGATTAATTCTTTAACAAAAGGTACAAGATTTTTCTTATTTGAAACACTTACAAGCGCACGTTTAATTGCCATTTCTGTCACCTCTATACTTTATTTTGAAACTAATTTCTGGATTACTTCTGGATATAAGACATGCTCAACCTGATGAACCTTTTCTGCTAACGTTTCTTTTGTATCATCTTCAGCAATTTCAATTGCCTTTTGCGCGATAATTGGACCTGTATCCATTCCTGCATCAACGTAATGAACCGTTACACCCGTTACTTTGACACCTGCGCTAAGAGCCTGTCCAACCGCATCTATTCCCGGAAAGGATGGTAAAAGGGAAGGATGAATATTAACGATTTTCCCTCCATATGCCGCTAATAAGGTTTGACCGATTAACCTCATATAACCAGCTAATATAACTAAATCAATTTCTCGTTTTTGTAGCTCTGCTAAGATTACAGCCTCGAACTGTGCTTTTGTATCATAATCTTTTGGATTAAAGCTAAAAACAGGAATTTGTGCTTCTTTTGCACGAGTCAGTACACCAGCTTGAGGCTTGTCACAAACAACGAGACCAATTTCTGCTTTGATTTCACCTGTATTAATCCGTTCAACAATCGCTTGAAAATTGCTGCCATTCCCTGATGCAAAAACTGCTATCCTTTTCATCGGAGCACTCCTTCGTTAAACGATACACCTGCTCCTTCTGTAACTCGCCCTATAACATATGACTTTTCTCCGTTTGCTTCAAGCTGCTTCATTACATCCTGTACAAGCTCTTCCTTAACTGCAAGAACAAAGCCGATTCCCATATTAAACACATTGTACATATCCATACTGCTTAAATTTCCTTTTTCCTTTAGGAAATCAAATATCGTTGGGATATCCCATGAGCCTAAATCAATTTCTACCCCAGTACCTTCAGGAAGCATTCTTGGAATATTTTCGATAAAGCCGCCACCGGTAATATGAGCCATTCCGTCGATCTTGTAATTTTTAATTACATCAAGTACAGGCTTTACATATAGTCTTGTTGGTGTTAATAGAACCTCACCAAGTGTTTGTGTAAATGGAGGATATACTGTTTGAAGCTCTAGCTTTTCATCCTCTAGGAGAATTTTACGAACGAGTGAAAATCCATTGCTATGGATACCGCTTGATGGGAGACCAATCAGCACATGTCCAGCTTGAATTTCTTCACCTGTTACAATTTGATCCTTTTCAACGACACCGACCGAAAAACCTGCCACATCATATTCATCTTCTTTATACAATCCTGGCATTTCTGCCGTTTCACCGCCAACAAGTGCACAGCCTGATTCCTCACATCCATCAGCAATTCCTTTAACAATTTGTTCAATCTTTTCTGGCTTTGCTTTACCTAATGCCAAATAATCCAAGAAAAATAATGGTTCCGCACCTTGTGCAAGAATATCATTCACACACATTGCAACCGCATCGATACCAATCGTATCATGCTTATCTGCCATAAAAGCTAATTTCAGCTTCGTTCCTACTCCATCTGTTCCGGAAACTAATACTGGCTTTTTATAATTTAATTCACTTAAATCAAACATTCCCCCGAAGCCACCGAGACCACCCATAACACCGGAACGCAATGTTTTTTGGACATGCTTTTTCATTCTAGAAACAGCCTCATAGCCTGCTTCAATATCAACACCAGCTTGTTTATAAATATCGGACATGTGTGATTCCTCCTTAGCAATCTTCATTGTTTCTTCTAATAATACATTCGGATAAATGTAAGACAGGAATCGATCACTTCGATTCCTATCTCACTTTTTTCTTATCTTTTAAGAAGGTAATGTTATTCTTAATTTTTGTGTCTAGCTTTTAGCGACTAGCTGCCCGAGTCATAAACGTTTAGAAATTGAAGGTAACGTACACCTTCTATTCACAATCCTCTTTTGCTTGTCGGAGCTGTTCAAGTCGCTTTCGCATTTCTTTTATGCCTTCTCATGCGGAAGTACAGTATCTGGATAGATTTCTGTTGGATAACGTCCTGTAAAACAAGCCAAGCATTGTCCTTTGAATTCACCTTCATATGGTCTGCCGATTCCTTCAAGCAAGCCTTCAACACTTAAAAAGGCAAGACTATCTGCACCAATAAGCTGACGAATTTCCTCAACTGAATGGCTAGATGCGATCAATTCTTCATGTGTTGATGTGTCAATTCCGTAAAAGCATGGATTGGCAATCGGTGGGGAACTAATCCGTACGTGAACCTCTTTCGCGCCTGCCTCACGTAACATCGTAACAATCCGACGACTCGTTGTTCCACGAACAATGGAATCATCCACCATGACAACACGTTTTCCTTCAACAACACCGCGAACAGCAGAAAGCTTCATTTTTACGCCTTGCTCACGTAACGATTGTGAAGGCTGAATGAACGTCCGTCCTACATAGCGATTTTTAATTAAGCCTAGTTCATAAGGAATACCTGTTAACTCAGCAAAACCGATCGCAGCTGAAATACTAGAATCCGGTACACCAGTTACAACGTCAGCATCAACTTCAGACTCGACAGCTAATCGCTTGCCAAGATTTTTCCGAGCTGTATGAACATTAATCCCATCAATATTACTATCAGGACGAGAAAAATAAATATATTCCATACTGCAGATTGAGCGATTGATGTTCATTGAAAATCGTTCAGAACGTATTCCTTCATCATTGATGATTAATAATTCACCTGGCTGAACATCTCTTTCATATCGTGCACCAACTACATCAAATGCACATGTTTCAGAAGCAATGACATAAGCATCACCTAACACACCGATTGACAGTGGACGTAGTCCGTTCGGGTCTAAAGCAACCATCATTTCTGTTTCAGTCATAATTAAGAACGCATACGCACCTTTAATAACCGTTAATGCACTTTTCACTGCTTCCTTCATATCTTTATAGCCACTTCTTCTAATTAAATGAGCAAGCACCTCAGTATCAGAAGTCGTTTGAAAAATACTACCTTGAGCTTCTAACTGATGCTTAAGCTGATTTGCGTTGACAAGGTTGCCGTTATGAGCAAGTGCTAGGCTGCCACTATGTGATTTAAAGTGGAGAGGCTGGACATTTTCATATCCACCTCCACCAGCAGTAGCATAACGAACATGCCCAATCGCTGCCTTACCTGATAATTCATTTAGTTTACCGTTACTAAATACTTCATTAATCAGACCTAATCCCTTCATGCTAGTCAGCTTTTCCCCGTCAGTAGTGACGATACCAGCACCTTCTTGCCCTCTATGTTGTAAACTGTGAAGTCCATAATAAGTAATTTGAGCCGCTTCTGGGTGTCCCCAAATTCCAAAGACTCCACACTCTTCATTTAATCCCTTGATTTCAGCAAGCATGGGATAGCTCCTTTCCATGCATCCTTTAGTTCCTCAACAGATGCATCGATAAGTGATTCTCCGTTTTCATTTTTCACAATTAACGATCCTGTATTTGTAACCTCTCCGATACATACTGCATCAACTAATTGTTCGAATGCTTGTTGGTTTTCTTTTTTCACTGAAAGAACAAATCGAGTTTGAGATTCACTAAATAATGCTGTTGTTGCATCACCAGAAAGTGTTACTTCTGCTCCTAAACCTTTGCCAGCAAACAATGGTTCTGCTAAAGCAACAGCAACGCCACCCTCTGATACGTCATGTGCTGATGCAACTGTGTTAGCACGAATCGCTTTTGAAATTTGCCCTAATACGTTTCTTTCATTCTCTAAATCTAGCTCTGGAGATTTACCAAAGATTTTTCCGTGAAGTAGCTTTTGAAGCTCACTTCCACAAAACTCTTGCTTTGTTTCACCTACTAAGTAGATTAAGTCTCCAGCTTCTTTAAAGTCTTGAGTCGTAATATAATCTGTATCCTCGATTAAGCCAACCATTCCGATAACTGGAGTTGGATAAATAGCTGTACCGTTCGTTTCATTGTAAAGTGATACGTTCCCTCCAATAACTGGAGTTTCTAATACACGGCAAGCTTCACTAATACCGTCTGCAGCTTTTTCAATTTGCCAGAAGATTTCTGGTTTTTCCGGATTACCAAAGTTTAAATTATCTGTAATCGCTAATGGTGTACCACCAGAGCAAACGATATTACGTGCTGCCTCTGCTACAGCAATTTTCCCGCCAACTTCAGGGTCTAAATAGAGGTAGCGAGAATTACAATCTGTTGTCATCGCTAAAGCCTTTCTCGTATCGCGAATTCGCACAACTGCTGCGTCAGAACCAGGTGCTACAACTGTGTTCGTACGAACCATATAATCATATTGGTCATAAACCCATTCTTTACTTGCGATTGTTGGTTGCTTTAATAGATTGATAAGTGCCTCTTTATAGTTATCTACCTTAAGCGGTGCAACTTCCATCGCTTGGAACTCTTTATAGTATGCAGGTACAGCTGATGGCTTATGATAAACAGGTGCTTCCTCTGCAAGAGCATCAACCGGAAGCTCACAAACTACTTCACCCTTATGGAAAAGACGAAGCATTTTATCATCTGTTACTTTCCCAACCGCTACTGCTTCTAAATCATACTTTTTAAACAAATCAATGATTTCTTGCTCTCTACCACGTTCTACTACAAGAAGCATTCTTTCTTGTGATTCAGAAAGCATCATTTCGTATGGAGTCATACCTGTTTCACGTTGTGGAATTAAATCAAGATTCATTTCCATACCAGACCCAGCTTTACTTGCCATTTCTGCAGAAGAACTTGTTAATCCAGCTGCTCCCATATCTTGAATACCAACTAAAGCATCACATTTTACCACTTCAAGACAAGCTTCAAGCAATAGTTTTTCCATGAAGGGATCTCCAACCTGAACTGCTGGACGATTTTCACCAGAATCCTCTGTTAATTCCTCAGATGCAAATGTTGCCCCATGAATTCCATCGCGTCCTGTTTTAGCACCGACATACATAACTGTATTGCCAACACCCTTTGCTTGACCCTTCTTAATATCTTCATGGTTAATGAGACCAACACACATTGCGTTAACGAGTGGATTTCCTTCATATGAATCTTCAAATTGAATTTCTCCACCTACTGTCGGGATTCCGATACAGTTACCATAACCGGCAATCCCAGCAACAACCTCTTCAAATAAATATTTTACACGTGGCGTTTTTAGCTCACCGAAACGTAGAGAGTTTAAAATTGCAATTGGTCTTGCTCCCATTGAAAATACGTCACGAATAATTCCACCTACACCAGTTGCAGCACCTTGATATGGCTCAATTGCTGATGGATGGTTATGACTTTCAATTTTGAAAACAACCGCTTGGTTATCTCCAATATCAACAATCCCAGCTCCTTCACCAGGACCTTGTAATACTTTTTCGCCTGTTACTGGGAATTTCTTTAAGATAGGCTTTGAATTTTTATAGCTGCAATGCTCAGACCACATAACAGAAAAAATACCAATTTCCGTATAATTCGGAAGGCGCCCAATGATTTTTTCTATAAGGGCAAACTCGTCATCACTTACACCCATTTGTCTATAGATTTTTTCATCTTTAATCATCTGGTTCGTTGGTTCAAGCAGTAGTGACATGAGATTCCCTCCAGTTTTTTACGATTGATTGAAATAATTTTAATCCGTCAGCACTTCCAAGCAATGAATCAACAGCACGCTCAGGATGTGGCATCATCCCTAATACATTCCCGCGTTCATTTGTAATTCCTGCAATATCCTCTAGGCTGCCATTTGGATTTTCTTCGTACGTAAACACGATTTGATTGTTTTCTTTAAGCGTTTGAAGTGTTTCTTCATCACAATAATAATTCCCTTCACCGTGCGCAATTGGGACAGAAATTACTTCATTTTTTTCATAAGCTGAAGTAAAGGCTGTTTCATTGTTTGCAACAACTAAGTTAACTGGACGGCACATAAATTTTAAATTTTCATTCCGCTTCATAGCACCTGGTAATAATCCAGCCTCTAATAAAATCTGGAATCCATTACATACACCAAGAACAGGTTTACCCGCTTCAGCTGCTTTAATCACTTCTTGCATCACATTTGAAAAACGTGCAATCGCGCCAGAGCGTAAGTAATCACCATAAGAGAAGCCCCCTGGTAATAAAATGCCGTCAAAGCGACTTAAATCAGTCTCATCATGCCAGACGTACTCAACCTCTTCACCAAGCTCATCTTTAATGGCATGATACATATCTACATCACAGTTCGATCCTGGGAAAACGATCACAGCGAATTTCACTTTGTGACTACCTCCTGTACCTCATATCTATAATCTTCAATAACTGTATTGGCAAGCAGCTTTTCACACATTTCACGAACAGCATCATCTAAATCGCGATCTGATTTTTCGATTGTTAACTCCATATATTTCCCAATGCGGACATCCTGAACTTCGTTATACGCCATACTGTGTAGTGCGCTTTTTACTGCGCTCCCTTGTGGATCTAATACACTTTCTCTTAACGTGACATAAACTTTTACTTTGTACATTCCTTTTGTCCTCCTAGTCTAGTTAAAATCACTTCATATGCATCTGTTAAACTACCAATTCCTCTACGGAAAACATCCTTATCAAACTTCTCATTTGTATGAATATCCCATAAACGACAAGTGTCAGGTGATACCTCATCCGCTAATATGATATTGCCTTCATCTGTTAAACCAAATTCAAGTTTAAAATCGATTAAGCGAACATCACATGATAGAAAATGTGCTTTAAGTACTTCATTTACTTGTTTTGCTAATGTTTTAAGAGTACTTACTTGGTCCTTTGTCGCAATTTGCAATAATGCGATATGATCTTCAGTAATAAGCGGATCACCAAGCGCATCATCTTTATAATAAAACTCAACAAGTGGTTCCTTTATTTCTGTTCCTTCTTCAATTCCAATTCGTTTAGAAAGACTTCCAGCAACGACATTTCTGACAACTACTTCTAACGGAATAATCGTTACCTTCTTTACGAGCTGCTCTGTTTCAGTAAGTCGTTTAACAAAATGATTTTCGATTCCATTTGCTGTTAGCTTCTCAAAGATTAAAGTTGAAATCTCGTTGTTTAATCGACCCTTGCCAGTAATCTCTTCCTTTTTCTCACCGTTAAAGGCTGTTGCGGAATCCTTATAAGCTACAAATAATAGATTTGGGTCATTTGTTTTATAAATTCGTTTGGCTTTACCTTCATATAATTGTTCAAGCTTTTCTATGCTCAACTGTAAGCCCTCCTGACAGAATATTAGGAATATTAAAGATATTCTTTGTCACATTTTCTAACCACATTTTTTGTTCATAGATTAGCAAGGGGTTTTAAACATTAAAAACCCCTTCCCTATATTTTTTTCTTACAAACCTAATCGTTCAAAGATTGTATCGACACCTTTTAAGTGATAATTGTAGTCGAAGCAATCCTCAATTGTTTCAGCTGAAAGACGTGAAGTGATTTTTTCTTCTGCCTCAATGAGACCACGGAATGGTACTTGTTTTTCCCAAGCTTCCATCGCTTTTGGCTGAACAAGGTCATATGCTTCTTCTCTTGTCATTCCAGTATCAATAAGCGCTAGTAACACCCGTTGAGAATAGATTAATCCTTGTGTACGGTCCATATTACGCTTCATGTTTTCAGGGAAGACCGTTAAATTTTTCACAATGTTTCCAAATCGATTTAACATATAATTTAATGCAATTGTTGCATCTGGTAAGATAATTCGTTCAGCTGATGAATGAGAAATATCTCTTTCATGCCAAAGTGAAACATTTTCATATGCCGTCATCATATAACCACGAATTACACGAGCAAGTCCTGTCATATTTTCAGAGCCAATCGGATTACGTTTATGTGGCATTGCAGACGATCCTTTTTGACCTTTTGCAAAGGATTCCTCAACTTCTCTAGTTTCACTTTTTTGTAATCCGCGAATTTCAGTTGCAAACTTTTCAATCGATGTTGCGACAAGTGCAACCGCAGCCATGTAATTTGCATGACGATCACGTTGTAGTGTCTGTGTTGAAATTGGTGCTGGCTTTGTTCCTAATTTTTCACAAACATACTTTTCAACAAAAGGGTCGATGTTTGCATATGTTCCAACTGCCCCAGAGATTTTTCCGTACTCTACTCCTGAAGCCGCCTGCTTGAAACGCTCTAAATTACGCTTCATTTCCTCATACCATAAAGCAAGCTTTAATCCGAACGTAGTCGGTTCTGCATGGACACCATGTGTACGACCCATCATTACTGTATACTTATGCTCTTGAGCCTTTTCTTTTAAAATTTGAATAAAGTTCTCGATATCTTTTAATAAGATGTCGTTCGCTTGTTTAAGTAAATAAGATAATGCCGTATCAACAACATCTGTTGAAGTTAGCCCATAATGAACCCATTTACGCTCTTCACCAAGAGTTTCAGATACTGCGCGAGTAAAGGCAACAACATCATGGCGAGTTTCTAATTCAATTTCATTAATTCTGTCGATATCAAATGTTGCATTTTTTCGAAGTAGAGCAACATCTTCCTTAGGAATAACACCTAGCTCTGCCCATGCTTCACATGCTAAAATTTCAACCTCTAGCCATGCTTTAAACTTATTTTCTTCCGTCCAAATTGCACCCATTTCTGGTCTTGTATAACGTTCTATCATTCTTTATTTCCTCCGTTCTATTTTTGACCCCATATTTTGTTTATCATTTCTATATCTTGCTCAATATTGTTACTAAATAGATTAAAATGACCCATTTTTCGTTTGGTTACCGGCTCTTTTTTTCCATATAGGTGCAGCTTCCCTCGCGTTAATAGTGAGAAATTATGATTTACAACTTCTAAATCCTCGCCAAGAATATTAACCATCAAACCACTTCGCAATAATGTCGTTTGTCCTAATGGCAAATTACAAACTGCTCGCACATGCTGTTCAAATTGGTCCGTTTCACAAAAATCAATCGTATAATGACCTGAATTGTGTGGTCGTGGAGCTAATTCATTAATAAAAATTTCTCCAGCTTTAGTTAAAAACATTTCAACAGCAAGTGTTCCAACTAACTCGAAATGATTAGCAAGCTTTACGGCTAATTCCCCAGCCTTTTCCTCTATATCTTTGCTTATCCGTGCTGGTACAATACTTTGATAAAGGATATTATCTTTATGGATATTTTCAGCCACTGGAAATGTCTTTGTTTCACCATTTACAGATCTAGTAACAATAATTGAGATTTCCTTATCAAACGGAACCCACTTTTCTAAAATACAAGTGCCATTTGTTAAAAGCTTCTTCGCTTCTTCAAAATCACTTTCTTGGCGCATTACGAATTGACCCTTACCATCGTACCCGCCTCTACATGTTTTTAACACTGACGGTACACCTAGAACTTTAACAGCAGCTTGTAGCTCCTCCTCAGTTCGAACAATCCGATACGGTGCAACCTCACATCCAGCTTGGACGATTGCTTCCTTTTCAGTTTCACGATCTTGCGTTAAAAGTAAAAGTGAGCTTTTTTGTCGAAGGTATGCCTGTTCCTCTAACCAATGAAGTGCATCATAATCGATATTCTCAAATTCATATGTGATAACATCACTAACTTCGGCTAGTTTTTTTATCGCCTCTATATCATCATAGCTTGCAGTAATTTCAATATCGGCAAGCTGACCACATGGGCAATTTTCCGTAGGATCCAAAACGGCAATTTTATATCCTAGCTGCCTAGCAGCAATTGCCATCATTCGACCAAGCTGACCTCCACCGATAATTCCTATTGTACCACCTGGCAAGATTGTTTTATTATCCAAGTTCATCACTGCTCTCTAAAACTTTCAATCTTAATTCTTCTCTTCTCGAATCTAATCTTTCTGCTAATGCCTCATTCTGAATTGATAAAATTTCTGCAGCTAATAAACCAGCATTTGTAGCCCCAGCCTTGCCAATTGCAACAGTAGCAACTGGAACTCCGCCTGGCATTTGAACAATAGATAATAGTGAATCCATTCCATTTAGTGCTTTAGACTGTACAGGGACACCAATAACTGGTAGTGTAGTTTTAGCTGCGACCATACCAGGTAAATGAGCTGCACCACCAGCACCTGCAATAATAACTTTTAAACCTCTATTTCTAGCATTCTCTGCATATTCAAACATATAATCTGGCGTTCGGTGAGCAGATACTACTTTTTTTTCATAAGGAACACTTAGTTCATCCAGTATTTCACATACATGCTTTATCGTTTCCCAATCTGAAGTACTCCCCATTATCACTCCAACTTGTGGATTCATCTTTTTCCCACCTTTATTCTTTATCTAAACAGAAAAAGACTCGATATACACCTTTCTCATATATAGAGAAAGGACAGTATACCGAGTCCGGAATCCAAATAATCATATGATCCGATTCGTTTATACGTTCACTTTCCCTCATAGTCCGACAATTTACGGTTATCGGGTAGAAACTTCTGGGCCATATTCCCAATTATATATGAGGTTGATTTACAAGTTTATCTTAACAATGTAGACGTTCTATGTCAATGTTAAAATCGAACGATTTATTTTAATGTAATGTTAATGTTCGGGTTTTACAGCAATTTACCTTCGAAAACGATTTTTCTTCCACAAGGCACTGCTTCAACGACATTATTTATCATTTCTTCTTTAAAAATTGGTTGTTCCATTCTTCTCACAGGAAAATAGCCTTCTCGTTTCATTCTATCTAAACATTCATCAATTGTCTCATTCTCTTCAACAACAAACTTTTGCTTTTTCGGCTTAGTTGTCATGCTTCAATTTCCCCTTTCGAACAGCCTTCACCCAAAATCCTCCATGAATTGTCTTAGGCTCATATGCAATAATAAATGCCTTTGGATCAAGCTCCTTTATAATTTGATAGAGCTTTAACTCATACTTCCTTGGAGTTAATATTTGCATCGCTAAACGATTCCCCTCTAATCCACTTGCCATCCAATTTGTAACCCCATACCCCTTATCTCGTAATTGCTTTGGTAAATCCTTTTCACTCTCTGTACTTATGACATTAACTGTAATATATCCAAGCGCTAATTTTTCTTCGATCTTCATTCCAACAATAACACCGATACCGTATCCTACCGCATATGCAATTAAGTTTTGTATTTCATTTAGATTATCTAAAACTAACCCAAGACCAACGACATAAATTACTACTTCAAACATACTAATAAAAGCAGCCAAATACCGTTGACCCTTTAATGTTAAAATCATTCGGATTGTAAAGAACGAAACATATACAATATTTATAATTAAAATGATGAGAACCATTGTTATGCTGTTATGAAGCACAAAATTCCTCCTCATATTCCCGTAAAGTAAATTAGGTTTTATTTTACTAAAATTTTTTAAACCTTACAATGGGAGAGATAAAATTCTTTTCAAATAAGTAAAATATGCATAATTATTATTAGAATAGCCGTAAAACAATTACATATTCAAAAATTCAAATGTACATAATAAGTTTTCTACTATACTTTTTATATAAGTGACAATAAAAAGAAGTTTCCATAATAAATATTAGGGTGGTAAAACAATTTGAAAAAAAAGAGCACGTATCACCATTTCTTTTATACTTGAGTTGTCGAGAAACAAGTATAGAATGGAGATACGTGCTATTTGAGTTCTAACATAATTTTACTTAGATTGAAGCAATGATAGTCAAAAAGACTGAAGAAAAGAAGATACATTCTGTTTTATGTAGAAATACCCGTAAAAGAACATCATTGTCCAAACTGTGGAAGTGTTAACGCTAAAAGTTCATGATTATAGAAATCAAAAAAATAAAGCATTTAAAGAGGCGAATAAAATTTACTCCACCCAACATTTGACGTTGAACCGAAAAGAATAACATATTTAGTTAATTAATCCTGGCATCTCTTATTAAACACAAAAAAAGACCAGTATTTCTACTGATCTTTTTCATCTTACCTGGCGACGTCCTACTCTCACAGGGGGAAACCCCCAACTACCATCGGCGCTGAAGAGCTTAACTTCCGTGTTCGGCATGGGAA
>JAPSLL010000010.1 GCA_031180805.1 Bacillus sp. (in: firmicutes) | reverse complement strand
AGTGAGACAACACCTTTTTATTAAATTATTTCTTGTTCATCATTTTTGAAATTGTATTAAAGTCTAATTTCTCATTACCATTTACAATTGATTGGACGATTTTATCTTCCATTTGCTTTGAAACTGGCTTATTTGCGATTTGCGCAACTCGTTTAATAACACTTCTTACAGTTTTTTCATCTTTAAAATTTGCACCTTGTAAAGAATTAGCTAAGGAGAACACATCATTCATGTTCACACCTGTTTTATTCTCAAGGTTTTTGAAAAATTTATTATCCATTTTCCCGCCTCCTTAATTCATGATATAGTGTATGAATTGCTAGGCATAATGTGCTAAAATCTTTTCATTTACCTTTTCATAAAGAAAGTACGAGCAACTATTGCCCGTACTCTTTTCATATCACATTACTTATTAGTTAAAAAAAGATGCACCAACAATGATTAATAAGATGAATAATACAACAATCAACACGAAGCTGTTGCCGTAATAGCCACCGCCGCCGTAACCATAGTTACCACCACCGTAACCGTAACCCATGAGCATTGCACCTCCTTCTTTGCTTCATCCCTATACTTTATGAACGATTTTTTCAATCTGTTTGGACGAATACATATTAACGATTAATGTTAGATATTATTTTTTATCAAACTCGTGCTTAATCAACCATTGTCCAATATCCTCCGCTATTGACTCCATACGTAGCTCAAAATCCACAGATTTTTTATCAAATTCCTCTAATTGAGTAGTTATTTGCTCGATCCGAGTATCTTGTTCGGATTGTATCCTGTCATGTTTCCGATAAATCCATTCAATGCATTTACTAAAGCTTGCTTTGGTCATTTTGTTCTCCATCACCTTTGAAGTAGCCTGATAGCTTATTTTTACTATAGTTGATGCAAACGGAGATTAAGATGTTCACTTTTTTTACTATCAGGTAAATTTAACTTACCTTTGTTTTTACTGGCATATTCCCCCAAAATACATCTTGTCAGCGTCCTGCACGCAACAAAAGATTCAAAGCTTATTACTTAATTAAAAAGCAAAAGGAGACTGTATGAAACAGCCTCCTTGCTTTTTCAGTTTTCTACAAAAGTTTCGTGTAAAAGCTGAATTCTTTATTCATCTGCTTGCTTTTTCTTCTTTCCACAACCACAGCCACTTTTTTTGACTCTCTTTCGCTTTGTAGAGCTAGAGACTGATTGGTTTGTATTATTGCTTTGCCCTAGGGAAGGATGCAGTCTGACATTTTTCAATTGATATCCCACCTTCCTATATTTTTCGGTTCAATCCTACTTCCTAACATGTAAAATTGGATTGCATAATATCCAGCTTTATCTCATTTTATGTGTTTTTTCCGATATGTTTCTAAGTGATCGGCCTATTCTATAAATCTTGATACAAACACTTCTATTATTCCGGCCAGTCCTGCAATTGCTAAAATCACAATTAGTGGCTCTGCTCCAGCTGGCCAAATTAACCAAGCACCGTATAAAAAAGCTGTACACCATACTCCTGTGCACCAATAACAGCTAAGCAATTCACCTATCCATGCTCTAAGGCCAGTTCCCTTCATTTCTATATAAACTTCTACATTGCCATCGTCATCTACTTCTTCAATTTCTTTATGAAATGGGTATCGTATAAATCCTGTTATTTTATCAAAGACAATCAATCTCGTTAACCGGAATGAAGCAAAGGCAAATAATATGAGGTGTAACCAAGTCATTTCCCCACTCCCTATTTTCTATATCCTTTATACATTATGAGTAAAATTGTATTTTATGTTACGTACAAGGCTAATACGAAAAGTTTTTATCATAATAAATATTTGTTATCTTTACGTCAAATTGCCATCTCACGCTTAAATCTAGAGAATTTGCTGAAAAATGGGTGTGCGTTTGTATGTTTTACCCATACAAAAAGTAGTGAATCTGCATTATATACAAGTAAAGGAGACACGACTTTATTCAAAATATGCTAGCCATTAGCGTCCAATAAAAATTATTCATAAAAAGTCTGCCTCCTTTTTAAATCACGAAAGGAGTGAGTTTTTTGTCTACAACTAGATGGTCAGCTTTAGACGACTGTAAAGAAGATAGCAACGTAATGCAGGAAGGCACTCAAGTTAATGATATGGTTCAAGCTTCTGAGGAATTTATTCACATTAAGGACTCTTGCAATATCGAAGTAACCTCAACAGATACTCAAGTAGCTGTATCACTGCAAGTAGCAATTCAAGTTGCCATTGCTTTAGTCATTAACTTAACAATTGCTGATAGCGAACGAGCAGAGCAAGTAACACAGCAACTTTTACAAAACTCAGTTATCAAACAGGCAAATAAACAAAAATTGATTATCGAAAACTCTCGCGACGTCACAGTTAAAACAACTGATACTGATGTAGCTGTATCTCTTCAAGTTCTAATTCAAATCCTTCTTGCACTAATTGTCTCAATCGATATTTTCTAATCCTTCCAAATAAAAAGAAGGAGCAAAGCACTATATAAATCAATATTGTGTATAAAAGGGGTACTTGTGTTCTTACATTTAGGCACCCCCCTTTACTATTTAGAGAAGGTGAGGTGACAAGAATGGACGATAAAAAATTAAACCTCCAGGAAATTTCCTCAACAATGATGCAATTATTTGTCCAAGACGTACTAAATAAGAACAACATTACAAAAGAAAATCGCAAACCGTTATCTGATGAACAAAAAGAGCAAATTAAAAAGGTCGTAGCTGATTTACAAGCACAGGTTGAAGAGTATGTAAAAGGAACAAAGAAAACGGAAGAAGACGCACCGAAAGCAGAAGAAACTACAAAAAATACGACGTTACGTGACATGCTGAAAAATCGAAAAAATGACAATTAAACTAAAAATGGGGATTTAACCCAAGATGTTTGTCTTATACAAAACTAGATTTTCATCATTTAATAATAGTACATTGAAAGGAGGAATCAGCAAATGGAAGCAAGACCATATAAATGGGTAGCATTAGATAAACAATCATGTCATCCAACTGAGGATATTGGTGGAGTAGGTGGACATCACGGCCGCTTCTTCGACCCAGATGCAACTGTAGCACAGGTAGCAGAACAAGTAAGTGAAACTGAACAAATTTCTTCAGAAACAATTATCATTAAAGATTCATGTGATGTTGATGTAACTAGCACAGATACTCAAGTTGCCGTTTCACTTCAAGTTGCACTTCAAGTCGCAATTGCATTAGTAATAAACATTACAATTGCTGATAGCGCTCGAGCTGAGCAAGTAACTCAACAATTATTACAACAGGCAGATATTAAACAACTAAACAAGCAAAAACTTGTCATCGAAAACTCTCGTCAAGTAAATGTTAAAACTACTGATACTGATGTTGCTATCTCACTTCAAGTTTTATTACAAATCCTAATTGCATTAGTAGTAAACATCGACATTTTTTAATGAACAAAAAAAGCAGGGGGAAAACTCCTGCTTTTTTCCAATGCATACTTCTTACATAATCTCTCCTGCTCAAAAGTTATCTCCTTCTCAACTTTTTATATCAAATACCTAAATTCTTTTTTATTGATTTCCCAACATTAGACGTTTACCCACACCAACTAGTCATAAAACACATAGTCTGTTAAGGACTAAAGTCAAATAACTATTCAAGGAGATGACTTAACAATGGGTTGCAAAGATAAAAAAGATGGCAACAATTGCGTATGTGATGCTGTTGAGCAAATTTTAGCAGAACAAGAAGCTGTTGAAGAAATCAGTTGTCCGACTAGCTGCTACAGCAATTTATTAAGTCCGGCTGCTGGACCTCAAAGAGATACAATTCCTTTCATGTTAACAAACAAGAAGGGTGAACTTTTCAAAGCATACGGTAATGTTGGTGGATTCATGGGAGATATGACTTGCTTCAAAACAATTTTCTTCCGTGTAGAAGCTGTGGAAGATTGCTGTGCAACATTATCATTACTACGTCCAGTAGATGTAGACGGACACACAGAAAGCGTGCATGATCCATGTGACGAATGCTTCTTCGGTTTAGAAAAAACAGATTTCTGCATCGAAGTCGACCTTAGCTGCTTCTGTGCAATTCAATGCTTATCACCAGAGCTAGTTGACCGTGTAGCTGACAAACATCACCACAAAAAATAATGAAAGAATAGACTGCTGACAATCAGCAGTCTTTTTCTTTATCTTACTTAGATAAAATGTGCATCAAGATTATCCTCTTGTAGAAAGAGGGCGACAACACAATCAAGAGATCTACAGCTAAAATTTACAAAACAGGTGCTACATTATAGTAAAAGATACTTAAAACTAGGCAGTTATCCTAACACCATTTGTTCTCTGTTTCCTTATACTAATTGTAAGAATGGAAACAGGAGGAAAAGCCATGACTAGTAATAATGCGGTACATTGTGTTTGTACTGTAATTGAAAATATTTTTGAACAACAACAAGCTGTCTGTAAAAAATGTCTGACAAGCTGCTATAGTAACCTCCTTCGGCCGACCGTTTACCTAGGTGATACTATCCCTTTTCTTTTATACACAGAAAAAGGAGAGTTATTCAGAGCATCAGGCTATGTAGGAAAGGATTGCTTTAGTACTCCATTTTTTAGAATTGAAAAATTCGATGAATGCTGTGCAACATTGAGACTATTACTGCCTTTACAGCAGGACGGCCACCTTGCAGAGGATGTATGTGATGTCCATGAATTAGTAAAGACAAGAATCTGTATTAATGTAGATTTAACATGCTTTTGTGCAATCCAGTGTCTATCTCCTAAGTTAATTAATTCAAGGATCTCAGATTAAATTTTAATCCGTTTTCTTATACCATCTAAGATATCTGTCAACTTTTAATCATAATTTGTCAACTTTTTAAGAATATCTGTCAACTTCAAAGACAAATTTGTCAACCTTTGCAGCAAATCTGTCATTCGACAAATTTCTTCTCAATCGAAAAAGGCCAACAAATTTGTTAGCCTTATCTCTTTTCCTTTTCAGTTAAATTAAAAACCTAATAAATTGATTACTTGAATGTTCTCCAAAGGTATCTCAATTGGTTTTGCATGTGTTAAAGAGCGAATTGTAACAATGTTATTTTCCTCTGTCATAATTACTCCACGATATTTTTCATCTCTTGTTTCAATTAAGCATAGAGTACGTGGCATATTTTTAGGTAAGTTTTTAAAAAACTCAACCTTTTCTTCAATGCTCATTTGCATAATTGGCTTTCTTTGTTTCCGGTATTGCTTCGCTGTTTGCTCTTCGATCGCTTCTTCCTTTTCTTCCTCCTGAATAGCTTCCTGAACATTTGCTGGAGCCTCTTCTATTTCATCCTTCATTTCGATTTCATTTGTTGCAGTTTCAGGTGCTTGTTGCTTCTTAGCTTTTCGGACCACAAATGATTGCATTTTCACCTTAATGTCGTCGCTTTCAGGCTGAACAATATACATGAGAGGCTTCATTTGATAATTTCCCTTTTGTTTGCTGCTCATGATGTTACCTCCAATACTTAAGAATGTACACACTGAACATGTTATGCGAGCGAATTTAGGATTGTGCCTATTTCACCTTTCGAATTATCAAAGTTAAAAAAAAACCGCTATCTCGTTTTAAATAGAGACAGCGGTTTTTTTATCATTATGCTAAAATGTGATAGCCAGAATCGACATGCAGGTTTTCACCTGTCATTCCTCTAGAAAGGTCACTGAATAAGAATAAAGCAGTATCGCCAACCTCTTCTGGAGTTGTTGTTCTGCGTAATGGTGAGCGTTCTTCAATATCTTTAAGGATACTATTAAAATCACTAATTCCTTTTGCAGAAAGTGTACGGATTGGACCTGCTGAGATAGAGTTTACGCGGATTCCATCTTTCCCAAGGTCACTTGCTAAATATCTAACACTTGCATCTAATGAAGCCTTTGCAACACCCATAACATTATAGTTAGGAAGTACGCGTTCTCCACCAAGGTAAGTAAGCGTAACAATGCTTCCACCCTCAGTCATCAATGGACGAACTTCCTTCGCAACAGCTGTTAATGAATATGAGCTAATATTATGCGCTAATAAGAAGCCATCACGAGTTGTATTTAAATATTCACCTTGAAGCTCTTCTTTATGAGCAAATGCAATACAATGCGCAACCCCATGAACAACACCGACTTGTTCTTTGATTGTGTTAAAGCATGTTTTTACTTCTTCATCATTTGTCACATCACATGGTAAAACGATTGAATCATTTCGTTCTAATGATTCAACTAGTTCTCTAACTGATTTTTCTAGTCTTTCCCCTGCATATGTGAAAATTAATCTTGCACCCGCATTATGTAAAGAACGTGCAATCCCCCAAGCAATGCTTCGTTTATTTGCAACTCCCATAACGACAATATTACGTCCATTAAGTGATAAGTTCATCTATATCCTCCTCAGATTTAATACATGTTATTAGTACCTGGTTATAATTATATCATTAATTTTGTTGAAGTGCTAGTTGATCTAAAAGGGTCAGTCCCCAATTTATTCATTTTGGGGACTGACCCTATATTATTTTTAATTCCTTAGTGTCGATTGGTCAAGAGAGTTTTTCACTTATCCGACATAGCGGTGATAAAGCTTTTTTGCCTCTGCAATATCCTTCGTTCCATGAATAAGTGCACGACCATCCTTAAAAAGAACGATTCGATGTTCCCCAAAAGTGAACGACATTAAAAATGGGTTTTCTAAAAATGCATCAGCAATTGGTTTAACATGCTCAGCGATTTTTGCAAATGAAAGTTCATTTCCATTTTTCGGTCTTATTTGGACTGTATCGCGACCGCAAAGAACCGCAGCTTTTGTTTCCTTTTCAGCTGTTAAATATGGATAGACAGGATCTTTTCCACATGTTGGGCATGCATCGTTTTTTAATCGTTCCATATTAACCGCAGAATATTGGTTTTTCCATAAATCAAAAGAAACTAGCTTGCTTCGTAAATGATCGGTATCACCGACTAGTAGCTTCAATACCTCTGTCGTTTGATGTGAGGTGACCATTGATACAATTGGTGAAATGACACCAACAGTATCACATGTTAATCCGTCAAATGGAATATGCTTTAGTAAGCAATGCAGACAAGGTGTTTGATTTGGGATGACAGTAAACGATAAACCGTAGCTACCGACACAGCCACCATAAATCCATGGAATAGAATGCTTTAATGAGACATCATTGATCAGAAGTCTTGTTTCAAAATTATCAGTTGAATCAACAATGACATCAACCCCACTAATCCAATCCTCGATATTACTTGAAGTAACATCATCGACATATGCTTGAACAATTACCTCTGAATTAATTTGTGCTAAATGGTTCTTAATCGCAATTGCTTTCGGAAGACGATTTTCCGCATCGTCCTCGACATATAATTGCTGTCTTTGAAGATTGCTCCATTCCACATAATCCCGATCAATAATCGTTAATTTTCCGACACCAGCTCTTGCTAACATTTCAGCATTAGCCGTCCCTAGTGCGCCTGCACCGATAATGAGTACATGCTTTTCCATTAATGCTCTTTGCCCTTCGTCTCCAATCGGAGCAAATAATATTTGTCTAGAATAGCGTTCCATTAAGTAGTCATCATTCCTTCTGTAGGACTGCTAGCTGTCGCATATTCCTTTTTAGGAATTCTCCCCGCTTCATAGCCTAGTCTACCAGCTTCAATCGCTAGCTTCATCGCAACGGCCATTTTCACAGGATCTTTAGCGGCAGAAACAGCTGTATTTAATAATACTCCATCAGCACCTAGCTCCATCGCTAACGCAGCATCAGCAGGTGAACCAATTCCAGCATCAACAATAACCGGCACCTTAGATTGTTCAATAATAAATTTTAAATTTAATGGATTGAGAATCCCTTGGCCAGATCCAATAGGTGAAGCACCAGGCATAATTGCATGAACACCTAGTTCTTCAAGCCTTCTTGCTAATACTACATCATCTGAAGTATATGGTAAAACGATAAATCCTTCCTCTAAAAGCATTTCACTTGCCTTTAACGTTTCGACTGGATCAGGCAGTAATGACCTGTCACAGCCAATTACTTCAACTTTAATCATATCGCATAAACCAGATGCTTTTGCAAGCTTTGCAATTCTCACAGCTTCCTCAGCCGTTTTTGCCCCCGCAGTATTAGGTAATAAAGTGTATTTTGATACATCAAGCTGCTCTAAAAAGTTTGGTTGTGAAGCTTCGAAAATGTTCATTCTTCTAACAGCAAACGTTAAAATTTCTGCTTCGGATTGAGCAACAGCTTCCTTTTGAGTCTCAAATGATGGATATTTTCCAGTACCTAATAATAATCTTGATTGAAAAGTTTTATTTGCTATTTTTAACATAATTTCATCCTCCTCCTACGAAATGAACAAGTTCAACCTCATCACCATTTTTAATGAAGGTTGATTCATATTGATCCTTTAAGATAATTTCACGATTATGCTCAACAATGACAAGTCTGTCCTCTAGCTTATAAAACGCTAGTAAGCCTTTGACAGTCTTCACTTCGTCCTGCAGCGCAACCATTTCACCATTAAGCTTTATTTCCACTTTATCCCCTCACATTCTGAGCTAATTTTCGTTTTAATGAAAATGCCTCTACATATTCTTCATTTTGCTCTCTTCCTAAAATGAGATCGCGAATCATGATGCCTGTTTGTGGAGCTAACAGAATTCCATTTCGATAATGCCCTGTTGCAAAATAAATCGATTCTCCATCAGGATGCTGACCTATATATGGTTTTCCATCGTCTGTTTGTGGTCTTAATCCAGCCCATGTATGTAGTAATGTTGCAGACTTCATGTTTGCTAGAATAGGTGTAACTTTCTCTAGCAATGAGTGGATACCACCAATTGTCGGAAGTGTGGTCCAATCATTCTCCACCATTGATGCACCAACAACAAATCGTCCATCTCCTTTTGGAACGATGTAGCAATGATCGTAAAAAATTGTTTTTTCTAAATGAATATCACTACTTTGAAAAGCAAGGCATTCTCCTTTAACTGGTTTTAAGCTACCATTTATTCCAAGCTGCTTAAAAAAGTAGCCACTCCAAACCCCGTTCGCAATTACGACATGCTTACATGTGAATTCTGTGTGAGGGGTAGATAATGTATATTCATTTGCTGCTGTTTTCTCAATTGTATGTACTGGTGTGTTTTCAAAAATACTTGCCCCAAAATAATTAGCAGACTTTGAAAAGGCTGCACAAACATGTGTTGGTGAAACATGTCCATCCTCTGGAATATAGAGTGCTCCCTTAATTCCCTTTGATAAGGTTGGTTCGTTTTCTAATACAACTTCACTTGAATGCCATTGTAGTGAAGAATGATGCTTAACAAGCTGTTGCAACGCTTCAACTTCATCATCTGTTATAGCTAGCTTATACATACCGTTATCTACTAATTGAATACTAATCTGCGAATATTCGAAAAGCTCCTTGCTAAGTGAATGATAGAGGCGTTGACTTTCCTTAGCAAACTGAAAAAAGGCATCGTTTGCTTCAAGTTCGGAATTAGCCCCAAGCATTCCTGCTGCTGCACTTGTAGCTCCACCTCCTATCTTTTGACTTTCTAATACAACGACAGATACACCTTCCTTTGCCAGTTGATAAGCAATGGACTGACCGATGACCCCTCCCCCGATAATTCCTACATCAAAGTGTTTGTTCATTCTTTTCCACCTCTAGTAAACTCTCTTTTATTTGCTGTAAAGCCAAATTCGGATTGTCACTTGTCATAACAAATGACATAATCGCGATTCCACTTAGCTTGATATTTGATAATTTAGAAATTGTTTCAGGAACAATACCTCCGATAGCAATAACAGGAATAGAAACTGACCTACAAATATCCGCTAACTGTTCTACTCCTCTTGGAGGGAGATTCGCTTTTGATTTAGTTGCAAACAGGTGACCGAACATGAGATAATCCGCACCTGCCTTTTCACTATCTATCGCTTCCTCTAATGAATGGACGGAACGCCCAATTTTTAATGAAGGCATAAATTCCTTTACTGTTCGAATCGAAAAGCCATTTCCTGGCAAATGAATATTCGTTAGCTGCTGTAATTGAACAACATCTAGGCGATCATTGACGATAATTTTCTCTCTACTTACACCGTTTTCTAACAGTGCTGAAACGATTTCCATCACTTCAGAAGCCGATTTTGTTTTTTCACGAATATGTAAAAAATCAACTTCCTCATGAATCATGAGTATTTTTTTTATAATTTCCTTCACTGTTTGGACGCCATCTGTAATGACATGGATCTCCAATTGCTTCACCTTACTTTAATGTAATAGTTGAATTAGTTTCTATTTCCTAAATACAAAAAACCACTTTCCAGGTAGGAAAGTGGTTTACATACTATATTTGATCTCGATACGTAAGTCCACTTCCCTACGCTGGTACAAACCAGATCAGGTTATAAGAGTCTTAAAGAAACACTTTAATCTCAGCCCTTTCATTAGGGCACCCCTAGCGGTATCATAATTATTCAATTTTTAATGATAGAAATTGTTTGAACATTTGCTTATTTCTATCATACCATTTGTTGATTAACTTTCAAGAAAAAAATCATCACCATAGCTCAAGTTCACGTTTCAACTCGTTCACATATTCCCGCGAGCCAGTCACAATTAACCGATCTCCCAGTTTTAAATCCGTATCCCCATGAGGAACAATCGAATCCTTCCCTCTAAAAATCCGAACAAAGATAATATCTCCTGTAAACGGAAAATTTCGAAGCAAAATGTGATCATATTTAGAATTTTTTAGATTAATTTGATAAAGCATCGTTTCTTGATTTGTTAAAATCCGCATAACACCGGGTGCTTCAATCAATGCACGAAGCATTGTTTTCGTTGATAACAATGTAGAAAAGACGTCAATATCGTTTTCCTTCAACTTTGTATCTAATTCAGGTGAAGCGACGCTCGCAATTACTCGTTCAACCTTTTGCTCTTTTGCAAATAAGGCAATATCTGCGTTTCGTTGCTCATCTCCTGTTGTTACTACGATTAAATCAACATCAAATGCTTGATTTTCCACTAACGTTTGTACTTCAAAATCTTTAATTTCTTTGATATCAAACAAGGAATGGGAAATTTGTTTGTCCAGTTTCTCTTGTTTCATATGATAGACTGTTGTTTCATATATTTCTGGGTTTAATTCCCTCGTAACAGGCAAGGATAATTGATTCGCCCCAATAAAGGCAACTTTAATTTTCGGACGCTCTGATACATGTTTCGGGAATAGCTTTTTAAAGAAAATTGGTGTAACAATACTTGTGATAACTGCAACTAAAATTAGTGCACCTGACATCTCTGACGTAATAACTTCCATTCTTTCTCCGATTGTAGCTGCAGCGATAACAAGGGATAATGTTGAAGTTAATAAGAAGCCTGATGCAAGTGTTGTTTTTAAATCATACCAACGCTTTAATAAGAATACAGGAACAATTTTTGAAATTAACAATCCGATAAATAGTAAAGGTATTAATATAAAGATTTTTGGATCCTGGAACAATGCCCAAATATCTAAGTCAACACCAACCATTACGAAGAAAATTGGAATAAGAAATCCATATCCAAAGGAATCCAGTTTTTGCACCATCTCTTTATTTGGTGATAGCAGTGAAACTAGCACACCTGCTAAAAAGGCTCCTAAGATGTTTTCAGCTCCAATAGTCTCCGATATTGCAACTAACACGATAATGAGAGTAAAAACAGCTCGGGTGCCAATTTGAATCGTTCCTTTTGACATTGTCTCAATAAAGGAACGATTTTGGAATGCCTTCCCTAGGAAATAAAGTAAGACTCCTGCTCCAAATAATACGAGTAATAACCATGTGTTCGTTTCCCCATCGCCATATATTGAGGCAAATACCGCAAGTAACACCATCGTGACTAAGTCCGCGATAACCGCAACAAGTAGAATAATTTGCCCGATGTTTGATTTCATAATTTGAGCGTCTTTTAATGTTGGGACAACAACACCAAGGGAAATTGTTGAAATAATTAATGTCATAAGGAATGCATTATCCATGAGTCCAATCCAAACAAATAGATATGAAAGGATTAATGATAGAATAAAAATCCCGACAAATATAAGTGTGGAAACAAGAAACGTATTAGGAGCATTTTTACCTGAAGGAAGCTTTTCCTTCTTCTTCCCTCCAGCAAATGCCGAAAAATCAATCTCTAGTCCACTTAAAAACATAAGAAAGATAAAGCCTAACATCGAAAGTGTTTCAAGCCACATATCTTGAGAGACGACATCAAAGCCACTTTTTCCAATAATTAATCCAACAATTATTTCTGCAACGACGACTGGCATAAAGTTAAGCCTAAGCCGATGTAGAATAATAGGTGTTAAAAAGGCTGCTAAAATAACAATAACTAGTGATGTTACGGATGCACCATGCATCAAATCCCTCCAATCAGTTAGTACGAATAGAACATTAAATTAAATACTGCATAAATAATGTCGCCATTCCAAAATAAATTAAAATACTAATAATATCGTTAATTGTTGTAATAAATGGCCCCGAAGCAACAGCTGGGTCAACTTTAAGCCGATGCATAATGAGCGGTATTAACGCCCCAGCAATCGTAGCAACTGTTAATGTCGCTAAAATTGAAATACCGACAAGCATCCCTAAGAAAAGCTCGCCCTTCCATACAAAAATTACAATTGTAACGACAATTCCACAGACTGTACCTGTAATTAAGCCTGTACCAGCTTCTTTAAGTAGCAAACTTATACTGCTATGCTCCTCAGCATCCCCTACAGCAATTCTTCTTACAGCAACAGCTAAGGCTTGGGTGCCTGTATTTCCAGCCATACCTGCAATAAGCGGAATAAAAACGGCCAATATGGCAACCTTGTCTAATGTCGCTTCAAATCTCCCAATTAAGCTCGCAGTAAACATTCCTAAAAATAAAAGAATAATCAACCAAGGGAGTCTTTTTTTAGCTGCTGTAAAAGGACCGCGATCATTTGAATCGACATCTGCAATCCCTGCAAGTTTAGAGTAGTCATCACTTGCTTCTTCATCAATGACATCGACAATATCATCTACTGTAATAATTCCGAGCAGATGTCCTCTAAAGTCTACAACAGGCAACGCTAAAAAGTTATAATCCTTCATTTTTCGCGCTACTTCTTCTTGGTCTTCAGCAACACTTACTGAATACACACGTTCATTCATTACTTCAGAAATCATTGTATCTGGTTCATTAATTATCAAGTCTCTTAACGAAATAACCCCAACTAGTTTTTTTGCTTCATCAATAACGAAAACATAATAGATTGTCTCTGCATTTGGTGCCTCATTTTTTAAAATTTGCATAGCAGAGTGAACAGTTTGATTGGCGTGGATGGCAATGTATTCTGTTGTCATAATACTACCAGCCGTATATTCCTCATAATGAAGAAGTTCACGAATCTCCTCAGCTGCATCATCATCCATGATTGTTAAGTAGCTCGCTGCCTGATCTTTGTCAAGCTCATTCAGAACGTCTACTGCATCATCAGCATACATATGTGATAGCATATGTGCTGCAAAGGTTGGATCCATTTCTGATAAAAAGATTTTGTATTGGTCATCATCATCCTCAATGTTTTCAAAAACAGAAGCCATTTCTTCAGGTGATAGGTAGCTATATACGATAAATCGTTCTTCTTCCTCTAATTTACTAAAAAATTTCGCTTGATCATAAGGATGTTGATCTAAAAAGACTTCGCGAAATTCATCCATATTGTGACTTGATAAAGAAGCAAGTAATCCTTCCTCTTCTAATTCTACTTTTTCTTTTTCATCTGACATGTTTAGTCCCCCTCTCTCTATTTAGTAAAATGTGCTACAATAATGGTTGTGACTTTTTTATTCACAGCAGAATTTTATCTCCATGAAGGAATCTTAGATGTATGGTGGACTAAGAGTATTTCGAAATCATCTTCCATAACGATATCATGTAATAATCTCCTACTACTGCAATGCTCCTTTGTATTCTAGGAAGACCTTGTTATATTTTTCTAAACTTCCCATTAATTACACACATATTGTGAAGCAAGAATTTTTAGGACGTATCCCGTCATGATAAATGATCAAGCTACCTGCTTTTCGGGATAAATACTATAATATTCTATATGATATCGTAAGAAAAACTCAATTCTCTTCCTAAACCTTCATAAAAATTTTACAATCGATTAAGAATACGACAAAGGAATCTTTTCAAATCGTTCACAAACCATTAAGATGGTTAATGATACAATGACACTAGTATTAATTTCAACTTAAATGATTAGAAAGGGATCATCTTATGACATCTCAAAAATCTCCCCAACATCAAATTGATTATACATTAATATTTATCATGTTTTTATTAGCTTTAGTTAGCACGATTGCGATCAATAGCGCTGAAGAGACTCTTACTTCAGCACTTCAAGGTATTAACTTTTCCGTCAAGCAAATTCAGTGGTATATTATCGGGACGGTAGCCGTTGTTCTAACTATGTTAATCGATTTTGACCGATTTAAGCAATTAGCTTGGTATTTATATGGCTTTGGTATGCTGTTGCTTCTCGGATTAGAAATTTTACCTGAACCAATTGTACAAACGATTAAAGGTGCGACAAGCTGGTATCAACTCGGGCCACTTGGGAATTTCCAGCCATCAGAGTTAATGAAAATATTCTTGATTATTGTTTTGAGCAAAATCATTACCGAGCATCGAGAGAAATACCCTGTTAGTTCTCTTTCAGATGATTTTCTATTAATTGGGAAGCTATTTGCAACTGCAATACCACCGATTCTTTTATTAATTAGACAGCCAGATATGGGGATGACGATGGTGTTTTGTGCAGTAATTGCATCTCTAATATTAGTATCAGGAATTCAATGGCGAATCATTTTAACAGCTGTTTCCTCTGTTCTTATAGTTGCTGGAGCGTTCATCTTTACATTTATTAAGTTTCCTGATTTTTTCCTTAAGTACGTTTTACGCGGTGAAGAATATCAATTAGACCGCTTTTATGGTTGGTTAAATCCGTATGAATACTCTGGTGAGCAAGGCTTCCAGCTCGTTAAATCTCTATTAGCGATCGGTTCTGGTGAATTACATGGGAAAGGGTATCAAAATTTAGAAGTCTATTTACCTGAAGCCCATACTGACTTCATCTTTGCTATTATTTCAGAGCAATTTGGTTTTATTGGCGGAAGTATTGTTATCTCACTCTTCTTTTTACTAATTTATCGGATGATTCATATTTCACTTGAAAGTAATGACCCATTTGGAAGCTATTTATGTACAGGCATTATCGGAATGATTACCTTCCAAGTCTTTCAAAATATTGGAATGACAATTGGATTACTGCCAATAACAGGACTACCATTACCATTCATAAGCTATGGCGGAAGCTCCCTCGCCACCTACATGGTCGCAATCGGCATCATCCTAAACGTCCGATCCCGCACAAGAAAATACATGTTTGACTGAAAAAAAGGTACCCTATGAATGGGTACCTTTTTTATTGGTCAATTTATTGGGGTCAGTCCCCGAAATGAGCAATAACAGTTAATTTTTGGACTTTCTCTTCAAATTGGGGACTGTCCCCAATTTTCTTGATCTATCCCCTTTTTAGTAAATGAGGCTACAAAAATGCTAGTGAGGGACTGGCCCCAATTTGTATTAATTTTTACATTTTGATTGAGTTAGTGGTGATTTTATATATTTTTGGGGACTGGCCCCCATTATGAAGTCCCCCATTAGGAGGTGGAGGTTATGAAGGTTGATGTTATTGGGGATGTTCATGGGTGTTTTGAGGAGTTTGAGGTGTTGACTAGGGTGCTTGGGTATGATTGGTCTTCGGGAGTCCCAATTCATCCGAGCAATCGGAAGCTGTCTTTTGTTGGGGATTTAACTGATCGTGGTCCTTATTCGATACGAGTGATTGACGTTGTTTATCGATTGTTGCAGGAGAAACGGGCGTTTTATTCTCCAGGAAATCATTGCAATAAGCTTTATCGGTTTTTTCTAGGCAATAAAGTGCAAATTTCTCATGGTTTAGAGACAACAGTTGCTGAGTATGATGCTCTTTCACATTCACAACAAATGGATATTAAACAAAAGTTTATCTGGATGTACGAATCAGCTCCTTTATATCAAGTTCTCGATGATGGGAAATTAATCGTAGCACATGCGGGAATTCGTGAGGACTATATCGGTAAGACAAACAATGCTGTCAAAACCTTTGTATTATACGGTGATATCACCGGCAAGAAAAATCCAGATGGCACTCCTGAACGCCGGGATTGGGCATTGCACTATCAAGGTAAGCCATTTATTGTTTATGGGCATACACCCGTGTTAGAGGCAAAACGTACGAAGCGGACAATTAATATTGATACAGGTGCTGTTTTTGGGAATAAGCTTACAGCCTATCGCTATCCTGAGGATGAAATCGTTTCTGTTCCCTCAACCATTCCGTTTGATGAAGAAAGATTTAGAAGATAATCCGAAAGACTACCAGGTGTAGGTCCAGCCATTTTTAAAATGGACCTTTCATACTTAGTATATATATCTTCAAACGAACCCTACAAATACATAATATCCCACCACCATCTGCATTTGGTTAGAAACGACTCTTACAAACCATTTAAAAACCGACCTCCCCAATTTCATCCACATAAAAAAGTAGTTCAATATAGGAATAACCTCATTACTCCAAAATTGAACTACTTATCTTACAATCATTCTTTCATAAGCTTTTTCATATCTTCAGGGATATCAGAAATAAACTGCAATTCTTTTTCTAAAATTGGATGCCAAAAGGAAAGCTTTGCACTATGTAATGCTTGGCGGTTAATCTGCTCCTGACTTCCCCCGTATAATGTATCACCACAAAGAGGATAACCAATTGATGATAGATGAACACGAATTTGATGAGTTCTTCCGGTGTCTAATACTAATTCAATACATGTCTTGTTTAGCAAGCTATTTAGGACTTGAAAATGCGTGATTGCCTCTTGACCATCTTCTCTTACTTCCCTTTCGATGATGCTGTCATCCTTTCGACCAATTGGCTCTGAAATCGTTCCAACTGTCTCCTTAAGAACACCGTGCACAATTGCAAAATAAGTGCGATTAATCTCCTTATTTCTCTGCTGCTCGGAAAACAACGAATGGGCAAAGCGATGTTTTGCAACTAGCATTAACCCTGATGTATCCTTATCTAGACGATTAACAATATGGATTGTTGAAGGGATTTGATGTGTCTCATAATATTGCATCAAACCATTTGCTAACGTTCCACTTACATGCTCACGAGAGGGAATCGACGGGACAAATGGCGGCTTATCAATCACTAAACAATGCTCATCCTCATATACAATTTCGAACGGTACATCATTTTCCGCTTTTAGGCCAGTTCCCTTTTCTTCAATAGGAAAAATTACGGTTAAAAGATCGTTGTCACGCAAAGCGTGGCGCACTGTTACATTTTCTGAATTCACTTTAATAGCTCCACCATTAAATTTTATATCAGTTAAAGCACGCTTTGATATTTTCTTTTCTCTAACAAAATCCTTTACCGATTTCCCTGCATCTTCGCTGTTAATGACCCACTGTAACTGAAATGGCTTCATACAATTAATCCCCTATAAACATCTTGAATTAAACTTAATTTCATTTATTTGAACAGAATAACAAGGTTATTCCTTCCTACCGACATCACCGACAAATGAATCACGCACTCTTTTCCAAAATGGAAATGGCTTAAATCGAGCAAAACGGATATTTTCATTTGCAACACGGCATTGGATTGATTTTACATCTTTATGTAATAACGTTAAATGATCAATTGTAATTTGAAAATCAACATCGTTAACTGGCTTTAACATACATGTATGGTGCTCAGGTAAGATAAGCGGTGAACCTATTGTCCGAAACACACGATTATTAATTGATGCCATCTCAGCTAACTGAATCGCTCTAATCGATGGATGAAGGATCGCACCACCTAATGCCTTATTATAGGCTGTACTTCCAGATGGAGTTGATATACAAAGTCCATCTCCACGGAACGTTTCAAAGGTTTGACCTTTAATTTCAACATTCATAACTAAAGTACCTTCTATGCTTTTAACCGTACATTCATTTAATGCTAAATATCTTGCCTCACGACTACCATCATTATGATTAATTATGACCTCAAGGACTGGATATTCAACGATCTGATAGGGAGTTTTTGCAATCGCAATAACTAGCTTTTCGATTTCGTCTGGTACCCAATCAGCATAAAAGCCAAGATGGCCTGTATGTACACCGATAAATGCCGTTTTATCAAGTCTACTACGATAACGATGAAAGGCATATAAAAGAGTTCCATCTCCACCAACAGAAATGACAATATCAGGTTGATCTTCATCATATTCTAATTGAAAATCTAACAAATATGTCCTCATTTTTTGCATAATTGAGTTTGAAACTGTATCACCTTTAGATGAAATTGCAAACTTCATTTATATTAACTCCCTTTCACCAATTTCTTTTCATATTCAACTACTATAACAAAGCAACGATACCCGATTCTAATCTACCACGGCAATGATATTCGAACAATTTTTTTCAGTAATTTTCCGAAAAAGAATGTATTTTGGCAAGAGGAATGCTGGCATCTTATACCTTCCGCTAGCAAAATACTTGCTTTGAATTTTTTAAAATTTTCAAGCATTAATGGATACGAAAACTCTTACCATCAAACGATAGAGTTATTATTCAGTTTTCCTGGAGAAGATCACTTGTGCTTCTTGCACTTCACCTTTTATCTGTGACATTTCCTCGTCTAATGAATAGGCTGCTTCAGCTGCACGTTTTAAACGTACTTTGATTTCTTCAGGAATATTTCCGCTATATTTATAATTCAATGAATGCTCAATAGTTGCCCAAAAATTCATGGAAAGGGTTCTGATTTGAATTTCAACTAAGATTTTCTTCTCCCCATTTACCGTTTGTAAAGGATATTTAACAACAACATGATAAGAACGATAGCCACTTTCCTTTTTACTTGTTATATAATCACGCTCTTCAACGACTTCAAGGTCTGTTCTGCTTTTCAACATATCGACAACTGCTTTAATATCATCGACAAACTGACACATCATCCGTATACCCGCTATATCTTGTAAACCCTCTTCTATTTTATCTAAAGGAATGCCTTTTCGTTTCGCTTTATCCAATATACTTGCAACAGGCTTTACACGCCCTGTAACAAACTCAATTGGAGAGTGTGTATGATGTAATTCATATTGTTCTCTAATTCCCCGCAATTTTACCTTTAACTCCTCTACTGCTTGATGATAAGGAGCCAAGAATAATTTCCATTGTTCATGCTTCATACAAAATCCCCCTCTGACTGCCACCGCCAAATCGAAATGACCTTGTTTCTTTTTCTAAGGCTATTTTCGTAAACTTTGTTGCTTTCTTGGTTGATATTTTCGTGCAATGCTGCATTCCACAGGGTGGATGGTGAGCCTCCCAACGTTAACACCTGCGCGGTATCACCATATCCCACAGGAGTCTTCCACTGCAGCTCCAATCTACCATTACAAAGTTAAGCTTAAAAACAACAATATTTTAATAAAGAGACTTTTCTTAAGAAAATACCTCAGTTACTTTTGTTTCCATTTCTTCTCCGTAATTAGCATTACCTTTAATATTATCGATTAAATATCGTAATTCATCAATTATCTGAACTAGCTCTACTTCACTGTCGTTAATTTTCAACAACACAGGTAAGCTTTTATCTAAAGCTTCCTTTAATTTAGACCATATCGTATGCGGTAATCCAGCATAGATAAAATCTTCGTCCGTATCCAATAAGTAAATAAACGCTAATTGATCAGAATCGACTAACATTTGCCCTCTTGCTCTCATGCTGCCTTTTATTTCAGTTAACGAATCCTCTGTATGTAAGATTAATCGATTAGCTTCAAGTGTTGCTTCTTTAACATCAATTCTTTTGTTCATAAAAATCTCCTTCCGTTACACGTCATTGATTATTTTACCATATTAAAATTGACATGATAACATTGCGAAATAACAAGATGCAAGCGATAATAGAGCTATGTGAAGAATTTAACTTTCGCTAAAAATGAGTATCGATGAAAGGAATCTATCAGATGTCACAAGAAATCGAAATAGAATTCAAAAACCTACTTACTAAAAACGAATTTAACCAGCTTAAAAAAGTATTTCAAATAGATGAGAATGATTTTATCTTACAAGAAAATCATTATTTTGATACTCCTCAGTTTTCTCTTAAGGAACTTGGTGCTGCACTTAGAATTCGCAATAAGAAAAATCAGTTTGTCCTAACATTAAAGGAGCCTGCAAAGATCGGATTATTAGAAACACATCAAGCTCTTACAAATGAAGAGGCACAAACAATTATTACATCTGGCAATCTGCCTGAAGGTCCCGTTGTTGCACAACTTCATAAATTAGAAGTTGCTGTACAAACCATTACCTATTTCGGCTCGTTAACGACAAGTCGTGCCGAAAAAAATTATAAAAATGGCTTAATAGTTTTAGATTATAGCCGATATTTAAATATAGAGGATTATGAATTAGAATATGAAGTTCAAGATGAAGAAAAGGGAAAAGAAGCATTTCATCAATTATTAAATGAATATTCCATTCCGATCCGCCAAACAAAAAATAAAATTCGTCGTTTTTATGAGCAAAAATATAAAGAAGCGAGGTAATGAGGTTGGATATCAAAACTCAATACTATAAAACATTACTTGAGCTCCAAGCTCTTCGAAATTTAGATAGCAATGGTATCACTACGAATAGCGATTCTTCATTTGAATCAGATTTCCAAGAACTTTTAAACTCATTATTAAATTCAGCTTCAATAAACACCGAAGCAACTGAGCAACCAGCTATTAGCGTAAAAGAGTTAACAACTATGTTAGAAACAACGACTCCATTAACAAATATCAATTCAACTTCAACTACTGAAGTATCTAATACAACAAGCATCTCTGGTGATATCGATGACATGATTAAACAAGCTGCAGAAAAATATGGAATTGATGAAAAGCTGATTCGTGCGGTAGTTAAGCAAGAGTCGGGTTTTAACCCAACAGCAAAAAGCTATGCTGGAGCAATGGGACTTATGCAATTAATGCCAGCAACTGCTCGTTCACTAGGTGTCGAAAATCCGTTTGATGCTGCCCAAAACATTGAAGGTGGTACCAAATATTTAAAGAAGATGCTCTCCAAATATAATGGTGACGTCTCACTTGCCCTTGCTGCCTACAATGCAGGACCAGGTAATGTAGATAAATATGGCGGCATTCCTCCGTTTAAAGAAACACAAAACTATGTTAAGAAAATAACAGAGTCATACCTAGCGTAGCCGATTATTTTTATTGGCTACTTTTTTATTATGTAGGCTATTGTTATTTGGAGCAAAAATCAACAACAAAGTTTATTACAGCCATTTCGTAAAACGATTTCACCCTTATTTTATAAGTAAATACTAACATCTAAAAGCCTTCTATCCCTTCACATTGCTATTTATTCAACAGTTTATAAAACATAATATTCCATGCTTCGAGCGATTTGTTTGAGATATATAGAAACGCTTGTTAAAATGTATATAATATTGTTAAAGAATTAGTTATATGATTCGTGTAACTACACTATTATGTAAACATAGTCGTCATATTTTAATAACAATAAATGATAAACATCAAGAAATTATGTTTGAATGAATGATTTAGCAAATTTAAAGGAGCTATCAACATGACTGACCAAAAACTAACACCGTATGAAGTGATAGGTGAAGAAATGCTCTCACACCTTGTTGATTCCTTTTATGGGAAAGTACAAAAACATCCAATGCTTTCTCCCATTTTTCCAGATGACTTAACTGAAACTGCTAGAAAGCAAAAACAATTTTTAACACAATATTTAGGCGGCCCTCAGCTCTATACGGAGGAGCACGGTCATCCGATGTTAAGAGCAAGACATCTTCCGTTTCCGATAACGCCGGCAAGAGCTAATGCTTGGATTCAATGTATGATAGAGGCAATGAATGATGTTGGATTAACGGGTGACATAAAGGATTTTCTCCTTCATCGACTTCAGCTTACTGCACACCATATGGTGAATACTAATGAAGAAGATTCTGAGCAGAAAGAGGTATATAGCAATGAGTAAAAAGTGTGAGATGAAGGATGCTTCTCTCTTTTTCTCACATTGTAATGGACATCCTGATAAGCCGCTAGAAATCTATATGTTTGTTGATCCATTATGTCCTGACTGTTGGGCTCTCGAACCTATTATAAAAAAGCTGCAAATTGAATATGGTCGCTTTTTTACACTTAGACATATTATTAGTGGACGTCTTGCAACATTAAATATTACAAAGAGAAAAAGACCTGATAAGTTGGCAAAGGCATGGGAGAAGACCGCAAATCGAACAGGAATGTCTTGTGACGGAAAGATTTGGTTAGAAAATCCATTATCAACACCTTATACAGCATCTTTAGCAATAAAAGCCGCAGAGCTACAAGGGAGAAAAGCAGGCCTTCGCTTTTTACGGAAACTACAGGAATATTTATTTATTGAAAGTCAAAATGTTTCTAAAGAATCTCTGTTAATTGAAATTGCTGAGAAAGTCGGACTCGATGTTGAGGAATTTAAAATCGACCTTCATTCACAAGCTGCTGCAAAAGCGCTCCAATGTGATTTAAAAATCACTTCTGAAATGGATGTTCATGAAATACCGACTCTCGCATTTTTTAGTGAAAATGTTGAAGAGGAAGGTTTAAAAATTACTGGTCTTTATTCATATGATTTATACGTCCAAGTTTTATTTGAGATGATCGGGAGCAAAATAAAGCCTTCCCATACACCTCCATTAGAAATATTTTTAAGACACTACCAATTTGTTGCAACTGCAGAAATTGCTGCTGTCTATAATATGACGACATGTGAGGTTGAAAAGGAATTAAAGAAATTAGTCCTTTCCCAAACAGTAGAAAAAGTCCAAGCAAAGCATGGAACCTTTTGGAGATATGTAAATAATTAACAAAAAGACTGGAGCTAATATGTTCCAGTCTTTTTATTGTATAATATAACGATAATCACAGAACATCTGAGAAAATAAAGAAGACTCTATACACGAATGTATAGAGTCTTCTTTTTTATGTCTTAACGACAACAAAGGGGATGGGAGAAATTTTTCACGGTCAAACAAAGGGGTAAATGTTTGTTTTGTGATTAATTTCACATCTTTATAATATCAAATCTTGTCGTAATTTGACAAGGGCGAGCGCCGTATTTCACAAAAATTTCACAAAAAATTTTAATTTCCTTACATAATAACTCCCTCATATATTTGTCAAATCCCATTTTCGATACAAAGGTATTTTCGTTTATCCTTTGTTTTATTTATATTTTTCAAGACAAATATCTTGGGAGATTTCCGATAAATGCCTTAACTATAACTACAGGTCTTTAGGAGCAACATAAGTAATTTACTCTTTTGGCAATACCTCTTCATAACATCTACTTTTCTTTCAAAAAACAACCCCTTAACAAAAGTGTCTAGATTAAATAGGGGAAAATCGTGATAAATGGACATCCACTTTCATATAGAATACTAACATCAACATGTGGAGAATATCTTAACACTTTTTTGAGAATCTGTTTTCCAAATAGAATCACCCGTATTTTAAAGAAGAAAGGGAGGCATTAATACATTGACGTGGATAATTATCGTAGGAGTGATCACAGTTATCTTGTTTTTCCTGAACATTTTAGCATTAATGGAGATAGTTCCTATTTTTATTACTTCTCCATTATTATTTATATCACTATTCATTACATTATATCTTATTAATCATCGCAAAACATTTAAGGGATTTTAATTCGTTCACATAAACATCCTCCATAAAAAATCAGTGGAGGCTTAACTTGCCTCCACTGATCCATATTAGTACATTATTTTAATTCAGCTAATAGCTTTTCCATTTCAATTAATTTTTCTTCAAACACTTTACAAGCCTCTTCAATTGGAGATGATGATGTCATATCAACACCAGCTTTTTTAAGAACTTCAATTGGATAATCTGAGCTTCCTGCTTTTAAGAAGTCTATGTAACGCTCAACAGCTGGCTGCCCCTCCTCAAGAATTTGATTGCTTAAAGCGGTTGCTGCACTATAGCCTGTTGCATATTGGTAAACATAATAGTTGTAATAGAAATGAGGAATTCTTGCCCACTCTAAACCAATTTCCTCGTCGATAACAATGTCATTGCCAAAATACTTTATATTCAAATCATAATAGATTTTTGTTAAAAGCTCAGGTGTTAAAGGCTCACCCTCTTGTGCCTTCTGATGAATAATATGTTCAAATTCAGCGAACATCGTTTGACGGAAGACTGTACCTCTAAATCCTTCTAAGAAATGATTTAATAAGTATAGACGCTGACGTTTATCCTCAATTGTTTCTAATAAGTAATGATTTAACAATGCCTCATTACATGTAGACGCAACCTCAGCAACAAAAATTGAATAATTCCCATACGGATATGGTTGATTTTTTCTCGTGTAATAGCTATGAACAGAATGTCCAAATTCGTGTGCTAATGTAAATAAATTATTCACATTATCCTGCCAGTTCATAAGGATATATGGATTTGTTCCATAAGCACCTGAGGAATAGGCACCACTTCGTTTTCCCTTATTCTCATGAACGTCGACCCAGCGATTTTCAAAGCCTTCTTTTAAAATCGATAAGTATTCCTCACCTAAAGGTGCAAGACCCTTTAAAATATATTCCTTTGCTTCATCATACGTAACTTCCATCTTTACATCTTTTACTAGCGGAGTGTATAAATCATACATATGAACTTCAGATAATCCTAGAACATCTTTTCTTAGCTTTACATATCGTTGTAATAAATCTAAATGGTCATGTACTGTACTAATCAAATTTTCATAAACTGATTCAGGTATATTATCACTGCTTAATGCTGCTTGTCGCGCAGAATCATAGTTGCGGACTTTTGCGCTAAAATTATCCTTCTTAACAGTACCGCTTAATGTACTAGCAAATGTATTTTTAAAATCACCATAAGTTTTGTATACTGCTTTAAATGCATCTTCTCTTACTCGACGATCTTCACTTTCTAAAAAGCGGATATAGCGGCCATGCGTAATTTCAACCTCTTCACCGTTCTCATCCTTAATTGTTGGGAAAGTTAAATCAGCATTGTTCAACATACCAAAAGTATTACTTGACGAACCTAATACTTCTGATGCTTGCGCAAGAAGCTCCTCTTGCTCAGCTGATAAAACATGTGGGCGTTGACGATTAATTTCATCTAGTGCATGCTCATAAAGCTTTAATTCTTTTTTCTCATTTATAAATTGTTTAATTTTCGCTTCATCAACAGCTAAAAGCTCTGGGACAATATATGAGCTTAAGCTAGCAGCTTGTGTATATAAGTTTCTAGCCCTGTCATTTAATGCTTGATAAGTAGAGTTTGTTGTATCTTGGTCATATCTCATATGTGCGTATGTATAAAGTTTCCCAAGTCTTTCCATGACCTTATCTTGATAAGTAAGTGCCTCATATAATTCTTCAGCACTATTTCCAAGTTTACCTTTGAATTCTGCTAGCTTTGGTAATGCAGCTTTTATCTCTGCAAATTCTTGTTCCCAAGCTTGATCAGTTTCAAAAATATCCTCTAATCTCCAAGTGTCCTCTTTTTTAATTTCACTTCTAGCTGGAAGCTTCTTAACTGCAGTTTGTTCTGACATTGTGATTCCCCCTTCAGAATTAGTAATGGCATTTGCGGAGCTGGTTATGACTGAACTAATGAATGTAAATGTTGTAAAAATCACTACTAGATTTCTTCTATATCTCATACTCAACCTCCTGCTTTTTATTCCGCCAATGCCAATTAATTGTCATTCTCTCGTTCATTGTGAAATTGGTTGGGTGAGTATGATGTACCTCTATCTTCTCCCTGCAATGCTTCTTTTGTCAAATAGTAAGCTGCTAAACCTGTACCTAATAATGATGCTGTAAAAAGAAAAGGATTATTTTTCTTTTGCTTCTTATTAAACATATGATCACCTCTAATTGAATATCTCTCTTTTAATGTGTTCAAAAAAAGTGTTGCTATTCAATTAGCGGAAAATTTTGTTAACCTGTTCCACTAACTGTTTATCATAATGAATGATTTGTTCTAGATTGGTTTCCCACCTTATATGTGAAATTTTCATATATTTTCTTTCCGAGGTCATTTTTAAAATTGATAATGAGCAAAGCTTGTTTAAGTACTCTCTTATGACATAACTGTAATGAATGTTTGTCTGGTACAGACTTCTTATTTTAATTGCTTTTTCCTTGACTCTATTCTTAAAAAAGTAGCAAATATCCTGAAATCGTATTTCCTTTCCGATTGAATATCTATCTAGAAAAAGTAAAATCCAGCCTTGCCAAATATAGCTAGTTGTTTCAATTAAAAAGGCTGTTTGAAGCGGGAGAAAAGCATGTGAAGGCAAATAGAAGATTGGAATTTGTTTTTCTTTATATAGTGTTAGATTTAGGAGAGATGATTCTTTCGATTGAAAGCTTTTAGATTGTAAACGGAATCTTTTTACATGGGCAAACCAATTGTCATACAATGTTTTCCTGTCTATTTTTAAATTCTTTAATTCCTCAAAGGTAATTGAATTGATTGGGATTTTCTGATGAGCGGCAAAAATTAACCGGGGTGAGAAGGGGATAATTGAATCTAGGATAATAAATGCCTTCGTTTCGCTACAGTAGCAATATAATTTCGGAGGCTTACCGTGATCTGTAAAGTTTGTTAACTGCCATTGAAACGGCGTAATAGAAAACGATGTAATCCCAACACGAGTTAACCTTTTTGCTCCTAATAACCATAGAGGCTTCATTTGTAAGCTTTGATAATTTTCGGTTCTTTTTACGAGAATCTTTGAATCTATCGTTGAGCATTGAAATTCGATCGCTACCATTTCATTTCCCGTTTCAACTAATAGATCTGGACGTTGTTTGATTTTAGGTAGGTATGGTTCTAGCTTTACATTCCTAGCCCCTTTGTTTTGCTTGAGCCAGTCATATAAATCGAGCTTCCCCTGTAAATGGTATCTACTTTCCGTGTCATGCTGCTCTGTACATCCCGAAATTTTTTTATGAGCGAAATGAGCTGATACAATATTTCCTATTCTTAGCTCTACTTCACTAGTACACACTGGACAGAAAAAGGCAGATTGCTCTCTTAAGCTTCTTAGCAGATCCTTTGTCCATTTCCTTTCTGCCACATTTATTAAAACTCCTTTTTCATTTTGAGCGACAAACAAGAGCTTCACTTCCTTTCTATTTACGTTCATTATCCAAATTTGAAATTAGATTGCAAATTGGTAAAAATGAATTTTTCAAGTAAATAGAAAATAAAACTCCCTTATAATAAGGGAGAAAGTAATCTTGCTGTCGATTCAAATAGTTTTTTGTAAAATGGCCTTCTAGAAAATTCCTCTTTAACTATTGCTTTTGAATTGTCAATATCAATTAAATATTCATTAACAAGCGTTTGTGTACTTCCTGTTCGATAAAGAAATGCGTTAACTTCAAAGTTCAAATGAAAGCTCCTCATGTCCATATTGGCGGTACCAATCGATGCTAATTCATAATCGACAATTATTATTTTGCAATGGAGGAAGCCTTTTTCATATTCATATACCTTAACTCCTGCATCTAGTAATTCTGGGAAATATGAGCGTGATGCATAATAAACAATTTTTTTGTCTGGATGCTTTGGGATAAGCAATCTAACATCCAGTCCACTTAATGCAGCGACCTTTAATGCTGTCAGTATGTCTTCATCAGGTATAAAATAAGGTGATGCAATCCATATCGACTGTTTAGCAGAAATAATCATTGAAAAGAAGAGGTTTTTGATAACATCCCATTTATTATCAGGTCCCCCTGCAATAAGCTGGACTCCGCCAGTTTGCTCAGGCTTCTCTTTTGAGGATGTTAAGTAGGTTTGTGATAAAAGCTTTTTATCTGTCATGTAATACCAATCCTGCAAAAAAATCATTTGAAGCGTCCTAACTGCCTCTCCCTTTATCAACAAATGTGTATCACGCCAAAAGCCAAAATTCATATTTCTTCCTAAATATTCATCACCAATATTTAATCCCCCTACAAAACCGATTGAGCCATCTATAATAATTATTTTTCGATGATTACGAAAGTTAATTTTGTTATTAAGTAAAGGAAATTTCACTGGTAAAAACGGAACTGCTTCAATACCTGCAGCCTTCATTTCCTTTAAGTACTTTTTCGATAGCTTCCAGCAACCAACCGAATCATATAAAAAGCGAATTTCTACACCTTCCATCGCTTTTTCTATGAGTAAATTTTTTAACGTATGTCCTACTTGATCATGTCTCACGATATAATATTCCAGGTGAATATGATGCTTAGCCTGTTTAATTTCGTGAAAGATGTGGGCAAAGGTTTCATCACCATTTGTTAATGCCTTTGTCTTTGTTCCAAAGGAGACTGGGCTATGCCCTAATCGATGGGCAAGCTTAAACAGTAATTGCTGATGCTCTCCCATATGTGCCATTTTATCTTGATATGAAGAATGATTTCCTTCTATTTCTAAAAAAGCCTTTTCATCCGTTAATCCTTTTTTTGCAAACAGTCGTCTCTTTTTTATATTCCGGCCAAAAAATAAATAAAAAAAGAAACCGACTAACGGAAAACCACCAAGTACTACTAACCAAGTAATTGTATGTGAAGGATGACGATTTTCTAAAAAAATAACGATACATATAAAGATTATTGATAATGTAAAAACAATACTAACGATGCCAACAACAAAATCTCCCCAAAGATTTTTTGTTAATAGGACTACTGATGCAGATAAAGCAATAAATAACAGCAGACGGAATATATTTTTCATCGTTTCACCTTACTTATTTTCATTTACTTTTTCCTTACTTAGATGAAACTAATCGTACTTAGCCTACGGAATGATAAAGACGAAATCCTTTTTACTTTCAAATATTAATTTTGTTTTTCGCTTTGTATTCAGTGATTCTCCATCTTAAATTATCTTGTCACAACCATTAATAAAAAAACCTGATTTAATATTTTAAATCAGGTTTAATCAAAATGAATAATGGATATTTATATATTGCGATTGTTCCATTATCTTTATTTTATTATCCAAAGTGCTTATTAATTACCTTTAATGCATTATCTTTCGCAATGACCTTCCCATATTCCTCAAGTCGGTGAATTGTAACACGAGATTCTTGTCCATACTCTAATATGATGCTTAAAGTATTCTCAATCTCATCATCATCCACCTCATCATTAAATTCAATAAATAGATAATAGGATTGGTCAAGTGAGAATAAATGATTTGTTATTCCAGACAACACTGAGCATTTCGCTAAGGAAATAACATTTTCTATATCATTAAATTTGATCACAAATTGAAGCTCATGTTCTATCTCTTCAACAAGCTCATCAATTGCATCATCTTGTTTATTAAAATTTCCTAATAATGATTCTACATTTTCATCGATTGGAAGCTCTTTTAGTTTTTCATCTGATATTGGAAGCTCTAACTTTTGTCCATCTTTTGATAATTGTGCTTTTGTTACAATTACTTCCAAACCTTTATCAAGTGCTTGGACTTGAATCCAGAGTGGGCCTTCAACCATAAATTCCTCTTCCTCATGGACTTCATCCATCATTTCCCAGAAAAGCTCCTCACTTCGATCGCGGTTATACCATATTTCATCTCTGTCAAAGCCGCGCTCTTCAATATCGAGATACGAAATGTAAAACTTTACAGTATTTTCATTAATACGTTCGATTTCCATTACTCTTAACCTTCCCTTCTATATAAGATGTTGAAGGGACAACTCCCTCCAAATGAGGTAGTTGTACTTCCTACACTTTACCCAATTTGCAGAAAATTTAACCACTTGGGTAAAGAGAAAGTGTTAGTAGGTATCTGCTAAAGTCAGGAAAATTCTCCAAATACCTAATAAAACCTTCAAAAGTGATGATTGAATCTTGTACTCCTATTTTATGATAAAAAGTGCATAAAGGAAATAAAAAAACTCTGAAATCTAAAAAACAGTTATTTAACCTATCCATTAAGAAAAGTGAAGAAGACATGCTTCTCTACAATAGACGAAACAGTAGAAGTTATTCTTTACCATTCTCTTTGCTTTATCCCTTTATGGAGCGTGTTCTTAAAGAATGTTACGAACATATAGGACAAAATTTCTCCATCGTTAGCGTAATCTAAATCATATTTTATAAATGTCTTCATATAATTGTACGAGCAGTTACTAAGCTGAAAGAGGGTTTATATATGGAACAGGAATTTCTTCTATCACTATTTATCATTATTGGCATTGATTTAGTCCTAGGAGCAGATAATGCAGTTGTTATTGCTATGGCTTGTCGCAATCTACCCGTTATTCAGCGTAACAAGGCAATTATACTAGGCACCTTACTAGCGATATTAGTCCGTATTTGCATTACGATGATAGCAGTCTCCTTATTAGATATACCTTTTCTACAATTAATAGGCGGGATTTTTCTATTATATATTGCGTTTCACTTACTTACAGGTAAAAATGAAGAAACTAATCAAATAAAAAGTCATGGTTCATTATGGAAAGCGATTCAAACAATTGTATTAGCAGACCTATTAATGGGGTTTGACAATGTTATTGCAATTGCAGGAGCAGCACAGGGGCATAAGTTACTTGTCGTCATTGGTTTATTTATCTCAATTCCAATCATTATTTGGGGAAGCAAAATCATTCTATATTTATTAACAAAGTACCCGTTACTTATTTATGTTGGCGGAGGCTTGCTTGCCTTCACTGCAGGTAAGATGATTGCTCATGATAACCAGCTGCAAAGTATTTATCAATCCCATCCGATAATAGCACAAAGCTTACCTTTATTAACAACCTCATTTATTTTGTTAGCAGGGATTATTTTTCAATTAATGGTCAGTATCAACCCAGCACGAAAGAAATAAAAGCTAAATTTTTTAAAAAATAGTTGTTTATTTAACAATGAGTAGTTGATGTCCGTTTACGATTTCTGCTAAGCGGGCATCCAGCCTGCTTTGCTCTCCCCTGCATGAGCATCACTTTCCTCGCTATGTCCCACAGAATTCTTACATATCAGCTCAAATCTACTTTACAATACAACAAAACTATATTTAAAGTATCAATCAATTTAACGTTGCGTTCTTTTTATTAGTAAGAACTAAAAAATATAAATAAATAGGCAAATGATAAAGAATAACCAAAATGTAAAATGGTCATTCTCTCTCATTTGCCTTATGAAAAAATTTCTAGTTTACTAAACGTTGTGCTTCTCTTAGCTGATAAGTACGAACGCGACGTGGAAGGAAACGACGGATCTCATCTTCATTGTAACCAACCTGAAGTCGCTTCTCATCAATGATAATAGGGCGACGAAGTAATCCAGGATTGTCCTGAATTAATTGGTATAAATCCTGTAAAGGCATTGTTTCAAGATTTATATTTAATTTTTGAAAAATCTTTGATCTTGTTGAAATAATTTCGTCTGTACCATCCTCTGTCATTCTTAAAATTTCTTTTATTTCTTGAATAGTCAAAGGCTCAGAAAAAATATTTCTTTCAACATAAGATATATTATGTTCTTCTAACCATGCTTTTGCTTTTCTGCATGAAGTACAGCTTGGTGATGTATATAATGTGACCATTCATCCTTCACTCCTCTACCTATAGAATGAGTTAAATCGTATATTGCTGTAATTGAAATTACTTTAAATAAGAATTTATGTTTTTATTATACTATAAAAAAGTAAGTATGCATATAGCAATAAACGTAAAAACTGTGACAATACGATTACAAACGTTAAAATAACTGTATTTTATCATGTTTATTTTTTTTATTTTTCTATTATATATGGTCAATTCTAAGACCTTTCCTTACCAAAATTTTATTTTCCCATTCTCAATTACTTATATCTTATCGAAAATGTTTGAGTTTTTTTCTGGTTTGTCGTTCAATGTGAGAACCTCTTCGACACCTTCATAAGCTTCTCCGTAAAGTTCCATGTCCTTATATGTGTGAATGAGTTTATATGTTTTCACCATCGCCTCGTACACATTTTCTTCTGATGCTTCATCAGGAGCCCAATAAAGAATTTCCATTTTATTCTTTTCATTCGTAGCTAAGGAGCGCCGTTCATATCCGATGGACTGTGCATGCTTAAACCCTTCTCTTTTATAAAATCTAAGTCGTTTTTCCGAATCCGTATCCTCGTAATTCACCGGCTCCACTTCAAGAATAATTGGTTTTCCCTTTTTCTTAAGCTTCTCAATTAACTTATGTCCAAGCCCTTCACCACGGGCGTCTTTTGATACAAAAAGATAATCAATAAAAATAAAATTCTCAAGCTCAGCATACATAAGGACATGGTTTTTCCCTTCATCCTTAAGATAAATATCAGATCTTTCTTTAAGTAAAATCTCCATATGCGCCTTTGACTTCATTTCCTCAATCGGAAAATACTGATTTAGCTTTTCATACCAATTCATCGTTCTTCTCCTTTAAATTGTTTGGGGTCAGTCCCCTTTACCCATCATTCTTTTAGGATAAACAATTTTTGCATTTGTTATGATTGCTGTTACATATTCTTTACGATCTAATTACTACATTGAATTGAATATAAAAAAACAAAAAAAAGATTCTAAAAAGTACAGATTCTCCATATCTTTATCGTTGTGGAGATGTACTTTCTAGAATCATCTTTCATTTATATTATGAATATTGTTTTTGATATTGCTCAAATTCACTTTGTGAGCACATGACAAAATGACCTTTTTTCACTTCACGGAATGAAACTTCTTCATCCTTTTTATAATTATGTTTGCTCGGATCGTAAACCTTTCTGACACGTGTACGCTCATAATCAGGATCCGGTAAAGGAATAGCTGATAATAGTGATTGTGTATATGGATGAATTGGGTTTTTATATAATTCATCAGCATCTGCAAGTTCTACAAGCTTACCGAAGTACATAACACCGATTCGGTCACTAATATATTTAACCATTGAAAGGTCATGAGCAATAAATAAATACGTTAAGCCTTTTTCTTTTTGGAGCTTTTTCATTAAATTTACAACTTGTGCTTGAATCGAAACATCTAGTGCAGAGATTGGTTCGTCCGCAATGATAAATTCAGGCTGAACTGCAAGGGCACGGGCAATTCCGATCCGTTGACGTTGTCCACCACTAAATTCATGTGGATAACGGTTTGCATGCTCTCTATTTAACCCAACAGTTTCAAGAAGCTCATGGACACGATTCATTCGTTCTTCTTTTGATTTCGCTAGTCCATGGATATCAATGCCTTCAGCAATAATATCCGATACCTTCATTCTAGGATTCAATGAAGCCTGAGGATCCTGGAAAATCATTTGCATTTTACGATTAAATTGCTTTAATTGCGCATTTGACTTTTTACCGTGGACATTTTCACCATTAAAGAGAACTTCACCATCTGTAGCATTATACAGTCTGATAATTGTACGTCCTGTTGTCGATTTACCACAACCAGATTCACCAACTAATCCTAATGTTTCACCCTTATAAATATCAAATGAAATATTATCAACTGCACGAACTTCATTTGGTTTTCCTACATTAAAGTATTGCTTTAAATTTTTTACTTCAACTAATTTTTCTCTCTCTGCCATAATTAGTTCCCTCCTTTTTCAGGGAATTTACGTTGACGTCTTTTTACTGCCTCAGGTGGTTCTACCTTTGGTGCATCGGGATGCAATAACCAAGTTGCCGCATAATGTGTCTCAGACACTTTAAACATTGGTGGCTGCTCCTCAAGGTCAATTTGCATTGCATACTGATTTCTAGGAGCAAATGCGTCACCCTTTGGTGGATTAAGTAAGTTTGGTGGCGTACCTGGAATCGCATATAATTCTTCTTCCTCTGTATCTAAACTTGGCATTGAACTAATTAATCCCCAAGTATACGGGTGTTGTGGATTGTAAAACACCTCATCAACGGTACCAATTTCTACGATTTTTCCACCGTACATAACTGCAACACGATCTGCAACATTAGCAACAACACCGAGATCATGTGTAATAAAAATAATTGATGTTTCAATTTTTTTCTGCAATTCTTTCATCAATTCTAAAATTTGCGCTTGAATCGTAACATCCAATGCAGTTGTCGGCTCGTCAGCAATTAACACCTTCGGATTACACGCAAGAGCAATTGCAATAACAACCCTTTGTCTCATCCCACCCGAGAATTGGTGTGGATATTGATTAAAGCGAATTTCAGGGTTTGGAATACCTACTAGCTTCAAAATATCAATAGCACGTTCCTTAGCAGCAGACTTACTTAAATTTTGGTGCTTAATAATTGGTTCAATAATTTGCATACCAATTTTCATTGTTGGATTTAAAGAAGTCATTGGATCTTGGAAAATCATTGAAATGTCTTTCCCACGTATTTTTTGCATCTGTTTATCAGATAGTTTAGCAATATCTTTTCCTTCAAAAAGAATCTCACCTTTTTTGATTTCCGAGTTCGATGGTGGCAATAAATGCATAATCGCTTTTGACGTAACAGATTTCCCTGATCCTGATTCCCCAACTATAGCAAGTGTTTCACCTTTATATAAATCAAAATTTACTCCACGGATAGCTTGAACTTCACCTGCAAACGTATGAAACGAGATGTTCAAGTCTTTCACTTCAAGAATTTTTTCCATTATTTTTCACCTACCTCTTCTAGTCACGCATTTTCGGATCAAGTGCATCACGCAATCCATCTGCAATCATATTAAAACAAATCATAATCAAACTGATGATAATTCCAGGAATAATCATTTGATATGGATAAAGCTGTAAAACTTTAAAGCCATCATCAATTAATGTACCTAATGAAGCATGTGGGGCTTGAAGTCCTAAACCGATGAAGCTTAAGAATGCTTCGAAAAAGATTGCATTCGGAATTGTAAACATCGTATTAATAATAATTACCCCTGCAAGGTTTGGAATTAAATGCTTTCCGATAATTCCTGTATTAGAAAGTCCTAATGTTCGCGCTGCTAATATATATTCCTGTTGCTTAAGCTTCAAAACTTGCGCACGTACAACCCTGGCCATTCCGACCCATCCTGTAATCGTTAACGCAAGTGTAATTGACCAAATGCCCGGATCAAGAACTAATATCATTAAAATAACGATAACTAAGTTTGGAATACCTACTAATATTTCTGTTATCCGTTGCATAATATTATCTGTTCTTCCACCGACAAATCCTGAAATGGCACCATATATTACACCAATGACCATATCAATTAATGCAGCTAATAGGGCAATATATAAGGAAACTTGTGTTCCTTTCCAAACACGTGTAAATATATCACGACCTAAGCTGTCTGTACCAAACCAATAATACTCATCAACATTCTTTCGTTCGTAGGCGTCGTATACTTCTCCACTTTTATTTTCTAATTCCCCGTCAAAAGGCAACCAGCTAACATTTTCTAACACCGGAATTCTTGGCGGTAAATTATTATGCTTAATATTTTGCTCTTTATAATCATGTCCATTTAAATGCGGACCAACTAACGCCATAATCGTTAGTAAAATAAGGACAATCAAACTTACGAGCGCACCTTTATTTTTTCTTACCCTTAACCATGCATCTTGCCAATAATTTAGGCTTGGTTTTGAAATTTTCTCACTTTGACCAGTAGAAATTTCAGCGGGTAGGAATTTTTTCTTATCTATTTTTTCTTGTGTCATTATTTTTTCCCTCCCGCTATGCGAATCCGCGGATCTATAATTCCATATAAAATATCAACGATAAGAATAACAACAACAAATAATACAGCAAATAAAATCGTTGTTCCCATAATAACAGGATAATCATTTACTTGAATCGATTTAACAAATTGCTCCCCAATACCTGGGATACCAAAAATTCTTTCTACAACTAATGAACCTGTCATTAAGCTAACCGCTAAAGGACCTAATACTGTTATAACTGGAATTAATGCGTTTCGAAGCGCGTGCTTAAATGCAATATCAAACCAGCTAGCTCCCTTTGCTTTTGCTAATGTAATATAATCAGACTCTAGTACTTCCACCATTTCTGTTCGAACAAAACGTGAAGCAGTTGCTAGTGGGAACATCGCAAGTGCGATTGTCGGTAACACTGTATATTCAGGACCTCGCCAAAAGGCAACCGGAAACCATCCTAGTTTAACAGCTAAGTAATATTGCAATAATCCCGCAAAAACAAATGAAGGAATTGATTTACCGAGAACTGCAATAAATGTTGAACTATAATCAACCCAAGTATTTTGTCTTAACGCACCGATAACCCCCAAAATAATTCCGAATAGAGTTCCAAATAAAATTGCTTGGAATCCTAAAATTGCAGAAGGGCCAATACTATTTTTGATAATTTCAGTAACACCTGTATTATCAAATTGGAAAGAAACGCCTAAATCACCTTTCAGTAAATTCAACATATAATTCATATATTGAACTGGAATAGGTTCTCCCAGCCCGTATTTATCGATCATGATCGATAGCTGTGCTTCCGTAAGTTTACTAGCATTCGAAAATGGAGTACCCGGGATAATTTTCATGAGGAAAAAGGTCAATGTGGCGATTAAAAATAGAGTTATGATCATGTAAATTATTCGTTGAGCTAAATATTTCACCATAAGGAGCACCTCCTATTATTTTTTGAATTTTCAACAATATTCGACATTTTTCCAACAAGGGAAAAGAGAGTATATTGACAGTCAATATACTCTCTCTTTCTAAATAATTGTCAATTAGAATCTAAATGACTTAAAAGCTTAAAATTATTTTACAGACGTCCATTTGTAGCTATATTCTGGACCAACTAAGTGATATGTGAAGTTTTCAACTTTTTCACTCACTAAGATGTTAGAAGAACGTTGATAAATTGGTGCAATCGCAGCATCTTCTTCTAATAATACCTTTTCAGCCTCAGCTAAAGCTTTATAACGTTCAGCTGGTTTTTGAGCTAAAGTTGTTTGAGCATCTTTTACAAGTTGGTCATATTTAGGATTTGAATAGCTCATCTTGTTATTTCCGCCACCTGTTAACCACAGGTCAGAGAATGTCATTGGGTCTAAATAGTCAGGACCCCAACCAGCCATTTGAAGGTCATAGTCTTGTGTGTTTTCACGGTCTAAGCGGACACTGAATGGTACACTTTCAACAACAACCGACATACCTGGTAAATTTGATTCTAATTGTTCTTTAATGTATTCAGCAGTTTTCTTAGCTGATTCAGTATCATCTGTTAAGTATCTGACTTCAACTTTGTCAGTTCCAATAGCTGCTAAGCCTTTTTCCCAAGCTTCTTTTGCAGCATCTACATTATAAGGTAATAATTCATTTCCATTAATTTCACGGAAATCTTTACCTGATTCGTCATGTACAAATTCTTTAGGAACTGCATAGTTCGCAACGATTGATCCGTTGTTTAATACACCATTTACAAAGTCTTCTTTATTGATCGCTTGTGCAATCGCCTTACGAATCTCAGGGTTTTGTAACGCTTTATTTTCTTTTTGGTTCATTTTCAACCAGAAAATTGTTGGCTCTAACCAGTTAACTAATCTTTCGTCACCTTCATATTGTGGAACGATATCAGATGAAAGCTTTGGTGTAATATCAGCTTCCTCTGTATCAAATAGGTTTGCAGCAGTGCTTGGCTCTTGGATAACATTCCATTGAACCTCTTCTAACTTAACTGTATCTGCATCCCAATAGTTTTCATTCTTTTTATATTTCCATGATGCTTCTGTGCTTCCACCCCATTCTAATGTGAATGGACCGTTATATACTAGGTTTTCACCTGTTTTAGCATAGTTATCGCCTTGTTCTTCAACAAACTTTTGGTTTTGTGGATAGAACGTTGGGAATGCCATTAAAGATTTAAAGTATGGAATTGGTCTTTCTAATGTTACTTCTAAAGTCTTATCATCAATTGCTTTAACACCTAAAGTGTCAAGATTGTATTCTTTTTTCTCTGCAGCTGCTGCAGAAATTTCTGCTGCACCTTTAATTTTCCCATCCATCATATATGGACCATATGGAGATGCATTTGCTGGGTCAATTGCACGCTTCCAAGCAAATACGAAATCGTGTGCAGTAACAGGGTCACCGTTTGACCATTTTGCATCTCTTAATTTAAATGTATAAACTGTTCCATCTTCGCTAATTTCAGGATCACCCTCAGCCATTCCTGGAACAACCTCTTGATTTTGGTCAAGACGATATAAACCTTCGTTTACATTGTTTAATGTTGAGAAACTTACAGTATCTTGAGCCATTACACTATCCATTGAAGGAATCTTCGCTGACTCCAAAGCTTTAATTTCTTGTTTTGCTTCTTTGTCAGTAGTGCCTGTCTCTTTTTCATCACTACCGCCACCACATGCAGCTAAGAACGAACTTAGCACAAGTGTTAATGCTAAAAGTAGAAAAAATTTCGACTTTTTCATAAATTTGACCTCCCTTTATTCTTTGAGTTTTTAGTATAGAGATTATTATACAAGTATTCAAACAATTGTGCATTTATTTTTTCAATAAACCTTATGCACATTCAATAATAATAAGTAATTCAACCGAAAAAATAGTAAAAAAGGCCTATGATAAATTTTCAGAAAATCTTCTACTATTTAACACTAAACTAGATAAACGCTTTAAAACGTTGAATCGTAAATGGTTACATTATCTTACAAGATCAGCGATTCATAACTTAGTTTTATCAATAAATTAATCACGAATATTGTGAAGATTCTAACAATAAATACTACTAGGATAGTAATTTACGCCTAGTTTAAGCTTTCTTCTTCATCTGATATAATATTTATACAATCTGTTAAAGGAATGATATAAATTGATACGAAAGTTGTTTACATTATTTATTATGTCTCTAATCGCTGCAATTTTACTTCCCCTTATTATTTACCATAAATTAACTTTATTCCTTTTTATCAATACTTCTTTTATTATTTGTGCATTATTTCTTTTTGTTTCACTGCTATTAATTACAGTGAAGAGTGGATTTTTTGATGCTTTTACATATGGTTTTAGAAGAATGTTTGTTTCAAAAGGGAAGGAGCTTTCCAAAAAGGAAGTTGATGAAATCCCTCCTGTTTCCAAACTAATTCAATTTGATCACTCACTCTTCCTACTTAATGGAATTTTGATGGCTGTCATCATGCTTATTGCTCTTTTTATCTATTATATTTAAGGATTTATTATTGAATATCGGTAATAGGACAATAAAAACAATTTGCAAAATACAGTAACGTTTTTTATAATTAGAAAAAAAATAGTGAGCGATGACAAAGAGTAGTACATATTGCTTTCATTTTCAGAGAGCCTGTGGATGCTGTGAACAGGTATTGGAGAATATGGAATGGACTTTCGAGCATCTGTATTGAAATAATAGTATGTACAGACGTTTATCTTGCGTTAAAGATTTGAGTGATTTTCTTTTTATAGAAATAAGTAGGGTGGCACCGCGGTCCATCGTCCCTAACAGTGGGTACGAGTGGGCCTTTTTATATGGACAAATTTAATTTGGAGGTAAATAGAATGAAGAAAACGATTTTTTCTGGAATACAACCAAGCGGTTCAGTAACATTAGGTAATTATATTGGAGCATTAAAGCAATTTGTAGAGCTTCAAGATGATTATAACTGTTATTTTTGTGTCGTTGACCAGCATGCGATTACAGTTCCGCAAGACCGATTAGCATTACGTAAAAATATTCGAAGTCTAGCTGCATTATATTTAGCAGTAGGAATTGATCCTGAAAAGGCGACATTATTTATTCAATCTGAAGTACCAGCACATGCCCAAGCTGGATGGATGCTACAATGTCTTTCATATATTGGTGAGCTTGAAAGAATGACACAATTTAAAGATAAGTCAAAAGGTAAGGAGGCTGTTTCAGCTGGACTTCTAACATATCCACCATTGATGGCAGCAGATATTCTTCTCTATCAAACTGATCTTGTACCTGTTGGAGAAGATCAAAAACAGCATTTGGAAATAACGAGAGATTTAGCAGAACGATTTAACAAAAAGTATAATGACATCTTTACCCTACCTGAAGTGAGAATGCCAAAAGTTGGCGCACGAATTATGTCTTTAGTGGAACCAACAAAGAAAATGAGCAAATCTGATCCAAATCAAAAAGCATTTATTACGCTACTGGACGAACCTAAGCAAATCGAGAAAAAAGTGAAAAGTGCGGTTACTGATTCAGAGGGAATCGTCAAGTATGATAAAGAAAACAAACCAGGAATTTCAAACCTTCTATCTATCTATTCAAATCTTGCCAATCTATCCATTGAAGAAATTGAGGCGAAATACGAAGGAAAAGGCTATGGTGAATTCAAGGGTGATGTCGCAGAAGTTATCATTCAAACATTAGCCCCTATCCAAGAAAAATACAATGAGCTTATGGAATCTAGCAAATTGGATGAAATCTTAGATCACGGAGCCGAAAAAGCCAATGTAGTAGCTGGTAAAATGGTGAAAAAGATGGAAAATGCAATGGGTCTAGGAAGAAAACGAAAGTAAGAAAGACTTTCAATCAAAAAGTGCTTTCTTTAAAGTTTTATGCTGAAAGATAAAAATACAAAGTTCTATAAAAAACGATGTGTACAGATAAAGAAGTACACATCGTTTTTTCATTATGTAACGAATGATTAATTTACTTTTGATTCATGTTCCATATCCCATAGCTTTTCAAAAAAGGGTTGTCCTTTTATAAGGCGTTCACATAAATGTACATGTTTATTAGACCATCCCTCTAATGTTTCTTCATAAAGCTTCTGCCATACTTCTTCAAATTCACTTTCCTGAATCTCAGGATACTTTGTAGGATTCCATTCTGTATACCAATATTTTACTTCCGCTGCATTTTTTGTACTTTGTAATTGGTCAAGCGCCATAAATAATAACTGTTTTAATTGTCTTTCTTTTCTTGTTAAGCCGCGAACGTGTTCAGGAGCTAATGAGAGGATATGATATTCCTTTTCTGCTAATCCCTCTTTCAAAGCTTCTGCTGAATAGGATTCTTCTTCAACATCCTTTATCATTTCAAAAACTAACTGTTCTTGTCGAGGAATAATCCTACTTTTTCGAATTGGAATCGTATAACCAATTGTATCAACTGCTAATATACCGATCCCATCCGTTATTACAAAGCAATAATCTAGTTGAATTCGTTCATGGTTTTTTCGAATATACGCTTTTTGAAAAACATCCTTTAAAAGACCAGGTGGTAATTCCGCTAGATTATTTTCAATGTAGTCAAATAGAAGGGAATTAACCTTTAATAGGGGAACCTGATCGAGCAGCTCAACACTGTCATCCTTTCTCCACTCATGAAAATGACAGACGTTGTATCCGTTCTCTTCACCTTCAAACCAATTTACCCAAACATCATGAAGAAATAACATTTTTTTACCCCTCACTTCAATACCATTTGTCAAACAGTATAGGCAAAAAACAGAGAAATTATTCCAACAAATGCAGATTATGCATAGTCAGTTTTACTTTTCATTTTGATTTTTCTTCTACTAAAACAGAGGCTGGTAAGGAGAATATTTCTTTTATGCTTTTTCCGGTAACATCCATGTAGTTTTTAACTAAATAAAACCCTACACTATAGCCAACCATATTCGGATAAAAACCAGTTCCATACAGTAATTGTGTATATTTCGGATTTTCTCTAGATATATTCTGATTTGGCTTAATGATGTTTTTATAGAAGGAAGAACACTGTGTCTCATTGTACCGTTTAGACCAGGAGGATGTAGCTTCCTCTCCAAGCTCTTCACGTACAGCATTTTCAGCCATGCCTTCTAAAATAATCGTATCTAATAATGTAAAGTCTTTTTCGTTTTTATCAATTGCAGCTAACCTACATACATGATGATATTCATGAATTAACAACGGCTTTATGTCCTTTTTGCTTATTTCTGAAGAGAGAAATAAAAATAATTTATTATTAAAGGCGACTCCTGCACGGCCATTGTATTCAGTAGCAATTTTACGATTATGTTCATCACACGGAAAAATAAAAATTGGAATATTAGGTCCATTCCATTTATCCTTTAGCATTTTTTCCTCTTGTTTCAGAAATGATAAGATGTTATTTTCCTCTGCGTGATTTATCCACTTCTTCAAATAATCCCCATGTTTATACATCCCATAAGCTTGAAGCTGTTTTTGGATTTCTCTTTCATTTAATCCGTGAAAATATGGTTTTAATAAAGAATAAACATCTTTAGGATTAGAAAGTTCATTTAGCCATTTAACAGTATTCATAATCGTCATAGTCCATCCCCCTCTCTCTCACTATATGTTTAATAATAAAAGAGGGATACATATGGCCATAGCTGACTTAAAAAAAGAATTAACTATTTTAATCCGTTGTTAATTTGAAGGATATCAAGACCTCTGGATAAACCTATGTCTTGCAACAAAACACTCCCCATACATGGGTAAAGCTCCTAATAAAAAGAACCTGAGCAAAACTACTCAGGTCTAAAACATTTATTCATATTTTTTAAATATAATCGTAGCGTTATGACCGCCAAACCCTAATGAATTACTTAAAACAGCCTTTACTTCCTGTTTTCTAGCTTCATTTGGTACATAATCTAAATCACAATCAGGATCTGGGGTTGTGTAATTAATTGTTGGTGGAATAACACCATTTTTTATTGTAAGAATACTAAAAATTGCTTCAACTCCACCTGCGGCACCAAGTAGATGGCCTGTCATTGATTTTGTTGAGCTAATTGCAAGCTTATATGCATGGTCACCAAACACTTCTTTAATTGCAAGTGTTTCAAATTTATCGTTATATTGTGTACTTGTACCATGCGCATTAATATAATCAATATCTGTTACATCCAAGCCGCTACCTTCAATTGCTGAACGCATCGCGCGAGCACCACCTTCACCATTTGGAGCAGGTGCAGTTATATGATAAGCATCACCAGTTGCACCATAGCCGACAATTTCAGCATAGATGTTAGCGCCACGTGCTAATGCATGCTCTAATTCCTCGAGAACAATGATTCCTGCCCCTTCACCCATAACAAATCCATCACGGTCTTTATCAAAAGGTCGACTAGCTGTATTTGGGTCAGTATTTGTTGATAATGCTTTATTTGCAGTAAATCCAGCAAATGACATTTCGGTAAGTGGAGCCTCTGCGCCACCTGTAACCATTACATCTGCTTCTCCACGTTCGATAACTCGAAATGCATCACCGATTGAATTCGTTCCAGTTGCACAAGCAGTTACCGTACAAGAATTAAAACCTTTTGCCCCTAAGGCAATTGATACCTGTCCAGTTGCCATATCAGGAATTAGCATCGGGACAAAGAACGGACTTACACGACGTGGTCCCTTTTCTAATAAAATTTTGTATTGTTCCTCAAAGGTTTCCATTCCACCAATACCAGAGCCAATCCAAACACCTACACGCGGTGCGATTTCATCTGTAATTTCCAAATTTGCATCCTTTACAGCCATCATTGAAGCTGCAACAGCATATTGTGTGAATCGATCCATTTTTCTCGCAGCTTTTTTATCCATAAATTGTTCAATATCAAAGTCCTTTAATTCTGCTGCAACCTTTGCTTGATAATTTTCAGCATTTACACGTGTAATTGGCCCAATCCCGGAAACACCTTTTATCGCATTTTCCCAACTTGTTTGAACATCATTACCGATTGGAGTTACAGCACCTAATCCCGTTACGACTACTCGCTTCTTTTCCATTGATAGCACCTCACTTATTTTTTTAATCTATATTAAAAATCTATTGTTAACTTTAACGACCCCATCGAAGGGCAATTGCACCCCATGTTAATCCGCCACCAAATCCTACCATTACGATTACGTCCCCATCTTTTACTTTACCAGCTTCAATTTCCTCCACTAACGAAATTGGAATTGATGCTGCCGATGTGTTCCCATATTTATGAACAGTCTTAGACATTTTTTCGACCGGTAGATTTAGACGCTCTCTAGAAGCCTCCATTATTCGGATATTTGCTTGATGTGGAATAAGTAAGTCAACATCCTCAGTATTTAATCCTGCTTTTTTAATAACATTTTCACTTGATTCACCCATTTGTCGAACAGCAAACTTAAAAACTTCTCTTCCATTCATGATGATGTATTCATCTTGATATAAATGCTTTCCACCTGTTCCATCTGCACCAAGTTCGAATGACAAAATGCCTTTTCCTTCACTTACAGGCCCCATAATAGCAGCTCCGGCGCCATCTCCAAATAGAACTGCAGTATTCCGATCATTCCAATCAGTTATCGCTGATAGCTTCTCTGCTCCTACGATTAATACATATTTATAAGCTCCGGACTCAATAAACTGCTTTGCCGTTATCATTCCATACATAAAGCCTGCACAAGCTGCACTTAAATCCATAGCCGCAGCCTTTTTAGCACCTAATCTTTCCTGTAGCATACAAGCAACTGTTGGGAAAGGTTGGTCAGGTGTAACAGTAGAAACAAGAATCAAATCAATATCCTCTGCAGATATTCCAGCATTTTTTATCGCTTCTTCAGCTGCATAAAATGCCATATCGGAGGTTTTCGTTGAATCATCCGCTATTCTTCTTTCCTCAATTCCAGTTCTTGTACGTATCCATTCATCGGACGTATCCATTATTTTTTCTAAATCAGCATTAGTTACAATTTTTTCGGGAACGAATCGTCCCATTCCAATGATGCCTGCGTTCATATGTACAACCCCTTTACAAATAGGTATGATTCATTGACTAGTTTAACCCCAAAAAAAGGAGTCTATTTTATACCAATCATTATGACTTGGTACTAATTTTATCTTATTCAGATTTTATTTTCAATCATTATATTTCTATATCAGTAGCTTTCTTAGAAAATACAGGAGTTATATCCTTTCCGAGCTTTCATAGTCGTCGAATGTACAACTGACTAGAACATGTATATTTTCTTAACATAGATTATTAATAACAATGGAAATTATATGTAATGGAGTGATATCAATGGAATTTGAAGAGACAGTGAAAAAAGAAGAGCAAATTGAAGAAAAGGAACAGCATATCGAACAAAATGAAGCGGATCAAAAAGTTGATCGCTTTACAGAGCTAATGTTTGGCAGACGTCCAAATATAGAACGGAAAGAAAATAAAATAAAGCCTGAAAACACGATAGGAGACGACATAAATTATTTTACTATAATGGAGCAAATTGGCGATATTATGAACTCGATTGACAAGCTTAAGCCTGCCCTAAAAGAGTTTTCCCCAATTATTGATTATATTAAAAAGAAAATATAAAGAGACTGCACTTTGCAGCCTCTTATTCCTCTTATTTCGCTTCTTGCTTACCTAAATCATAAGCTTCACCCATGACTTTAGTAAAAAGCTCCATCATAGGTTGAATTGTTTCCAAAGAAAGTTCAATCCCTGATTCTTCTAATTTTTGCTTTGCCTCTGGTAAATACTTCATCGCAATTTGCATAAACTCCATTGCTTTCGGATGTTGTTCCATCTTCTTCACTCCTTGATAAATTAGATTATGTACCTTTATAGGGTATTTTAAATTATAGTATATTTATAGCTGATTCGGTAGCTGTCCGCTCTTCTTATACTCTTCTATATCCTTTTCAAGCTTTAATTGGAAATCTTCATCAACAAGTGGACTAAAATTCCCCATTGTAATGACACCATCCTGAAAATCATAATAAAGCTCTCCACTTTCTAATTTGCCGTCTTTAAATTGAGAAGCAACTAGCTCATATAAGGTATCAATATGCTGAACAGTACTAGTTAAAACCGTTGTTTTCCCTAAATCAGATTGGTCTGAAACAAATCCAATCGCAAACAGTCCTTCTTCCTTAAGCCTTTCGATTACAGAAACATTGTAGCCATCACCAGCAACATATATAATATCTGTTCCTGCGTTTATCATTTTTTCTAGGAGCGGCATAGCCTTTTCACTGTCATTCCAGTCTTGTACATATCTAATATCAACATGTACATGTTCATTTTGAAAAGAAGCCCCTTCATAAAACCCATTAATTTCAGGCTGCCATTCAAATGCAGCAAGTACACCAACTCTTCCTGATTTAGTCATTTCTCCGGCAACCATCCCACCGAAAAATCCCATTGCATGGGAATTAAAATTCAGGCTTGTTAAGTTATCACCTTCGACATTCCCATTAAAAAGAACAAAATGAATATTTGGGTATTCCTTTGCGATCTTATTAAAAATTGTAATATATTCATTTCCATGCCCAAATATTAGGTTTACATCCTGTTCTTGAAACTCATCAATTGCATTACGGATAGCTACTTCTTCTGTCATCCCTTCCTTATAAAAAACATCAACTTTGAGTTCTGATTGAATTTTTAATAGACCTTTGTATCCATTCATTCCCCAAACTTGATCGTCAATCGTTTCCGGGATAAGCAAGCCGACATTTTGAAGCTTCCCTGATGCAGTAGGTTGTCCACAACTAAAAAGAAAAATACATATAATAAAGACAAAACCAATCTTTTTGTACATGGTCAACCCCCTTTCATATTAATTTGTAATGCTTATATTTTAGCCTTTTCCTCTTTCTAAGCACAAGCATAATCAATCTTTCTCCTTTATTAGATGTTTATATTTCTCATTAAAGTCTGCTAATTTCTTTAAGCCTTCCTTTAAGCTTATTGGATTTTCAATCAACACTATATCAATGTCCCCTTCTTCAAAGTTACGATTGTAATAACTTTCTTTTCCTTTCTGTTTATCACTTTCACAAAGGATATAATAGGTTTTCCCATGATGAAAATTACCCAATAACTTATATATAGCTTCAACAGCATCCTTGATAAAAATAATAAAATCTCTTTCTTTTAACTCATATTTTGAACCGTTAGTTACAATTGATTGAAACGGCCCATATATACAAGGAAGCTTAAGAATTGTAACTTTATCGAGGTTTTCTAAGAAATAGTGTTCACAATGGATACTATGCTTTTGTTTTTCAACACTTGAACTATAGGCCGAAATAAAAACGAGTGGCACTTGTAAAGCTTTTGACATTTCCACTGCATATTTAATTTGCTCTCGATCTTGGGCAAGTAAATCTCCATCCTTGCTATCATCACAACAATAGATAATCAAATCAACAAATTCTAAATTATCGCTCTCTTCCTTACTTCTCATGTGGAACAGAGCATTCCTACCAACCATAAGCAGACGCTCTTCAAGTAAATATTTATGAAGGTCATTTTTCACTTCCAATAATTCCGCTTCCACTTCAATACCTTCATTTACAAACTTTTCACATAAAGAAAATCCTAGAAATGTCTGTGTACCAAAAACAAGTACATGCTTATCCATGCTCTTCTCTCCTTAACAAACAGATATTGGATTGTATGCATAAGGCGTAAAAAATATAAGTTGAATATAACGATGTGATGTGAGCGGTAAACACAAAAAATCACCGTTTTAAAATGAGCGAATGCCCAGATTAACGGTGATTACTATCTAAAGCTGCTGGAGCTTTTTCTTAATCAATTACATAATATAATTTATAATTCTTTTTCATTCTCTTGATAAAATCTTATGATTGATTGATTAATCCGATATGGATTATCTCCAATGTGATAAATGAGTTGAATGGGACTTCCTAATTTACTTCTTAAAAGCTCATACTTTTTACAATGATTTTTCGCTTCATATATAGTATGATTCATTCTTTGCCATATCCGAACCGGCTTTGTCGATGTGGAACTATACATAGATGGAAGCTTTAATGAAGGAACTCTCTTTTCTTCTGTTTCATATGCAGCTGCAATTTCCTTCACCAATTGCTTATAAAATAATTTATGATCTTTTTCTCTTTCTAAATGTGCTGGGAGGTCTAGGCAAGGATTCATCATTGCCACTGAACGTATATTATCAGACATTATATCCATTAATTGTAATGCTGTTAAAGCCCCCATTCCTTCAGATAATATATGAATTTTTTGATTTAGTATTTCTTTTTTCATTATTAAATGATAGAGATGTTTTGCCATCGTGAGAGCACGAGGACTTCCCCAATTACTTCCAAATAAATTCGATTGAAATAACGTATATCCTTTGTTCATTAAATCAGCTATAAGCTGATGTCTGCCATAATGCTGATGCCAGAAGCTCGTTTGTTCATCAACAAAATCCGTGCGATCCCCGAGTATTAATACACCAAATCCATTTGGCCTATATGGTAAATGAACAACATTCCATTCCGTTTCGATTTGAAAAAAGCGCTCCGTAATCACTTGCCCACCACCTTTCTCTTCTTTCATTAATAATTGATAATGTCCATTACTTCTATTTTAAATGTTAGCTTATTGGGTATGTTAAAGCGATTGAGATAAGTGCAATTTATTGATCTTAGTGTAATTCGTAAGACTTAAGCTATGATGCGCAAATCATCGGAATCAAATGAAAGATCCTGCCGTTTATGCCTATGGATCCACATTTAGATTAAAAATGCCTGCAGTGGATCTAACAAGCCAGGTGTAACAAAGCCAAACTGTTCATTTGTTTCGTAAATTGCTCGCAATACTTGCACGATGTAAATTCTCAAGGGTGAAAAAGGATTGTGAAACCATTTTATTCTTTTTCCTTATTTATAATGTATGTATACGTTAGTAAAAAGAATGGGACGCTATCACTAAAAGGATAAATATAGTCAAACATAACTTGTATTGAAAAGCTTCTGTAGATTATTTATAAAGGTTCATTTTCTTTCAATTTAAATTATGATAATATATACTTAGTACTCGTTTGGAAAATGGGGTGAATGCAATGCGTTTCTTTTGGACATTCTTTTGGAGTTTCCTCTTAATACATATGGCATCATATGTTGTTAACGCGATGACAGGCGGTCATTATGACTTCGCTTCTTCAAGCATATTAGCTGTCATTGCAATCGTTATCATCTTTATTATTGCAGAAGTGATCCCTAACGATCCAGTTGCAAATCATGAGCATCATTAATTGATATTCAGACTGAAAAAAACCCTACTATCCTGTAGGGTTTTTTTAGCTTATTCCATTTATTTTAAGGCTTTCGTTTATATGTCCATTGACGATTATGATTTGCTGTTTCCGGAAAACGGTCACCTGCTTTTAGTTTTACTTGTCCTGGATTTGTCACAGGATCACCAGTTTCGCCAATCTCTACATAAATTCCATTATTAGGAGCCTTTTGACCAGCTCTAAATCGATGTTGTTGACCCATAATATCCCTCCTCTCTTGCTTTCATTAGTATTACCAGTCGTACCTATTTCATGTTGCATGTTCGTTCAAGCCAAAAAAAGGTAGAATCAACACCTTGATTGATTCTACCTCTTCTTTACGATAATAATTCTTTTAATAATGCCTTTTGTACATGTAAACGATTTTCAGCCTGTTCAAATACAGCTGAATGCTCTCCATCGATAATCGATGCAGTTACTTCCTCTTCCCGATGCGCTGGTAAGCAATGGAGGAAATGATAGTCTGACTTTGCATGTTTAACTAATTCATCATTCACTTGATATCCTTTAAAAGCAATGATACGTTCTTGCTGTTCACTTTCTTGTCCCATGCTTGCCCAAACATCGGTATAAAGAATATCAGCATCCTTAACAGCCTCAATTGGATCATTTACAATCGAAATCGTTGCGCCAGTTTCCTTTGCAATCTTTAATGCCTCTTCTACTACCCATTGCTCAGGTTCATACCCTTTTGGACAGCCAATGGAAAAGTCCATGCCTACTTTAGCTGCAGCAATCATTAAGGAATGTGCGACATTGTTTCCATCACCTAAGTAAGCTGTTTTCACACCTTCAAACTTTCCTTTTAATCGATAGATTGTTTTTAAATCTGCGAGAGCCTGACAAGGGTGAAATAAATCTGTTAATCCATTAATTACCGGAATCGTAGCATGCTTAGCTAATTCCTCAATTTTGTCATGACCGAATGTCCGAATCATAATACCGTCAACATAGCCAGATAGCACCTTTGCCGTATCAGATATAGGCTCTCCTCTACCTAATTGAAGATCCTGACTACTTAGGAACAGCGCATGCCCCCCTAATTGCAGCATTCCAGTTTCAAATGATACACGTGTTCTTGTTGATGATTTTTCAAAAATCATCGCTAATGTTTTCCCTTTAAGGAGTGGCTGAATTGGATTCTCTTCAAGCTTAAATGCTTCTTCAATGAAATAAAGAATTTCTTCTTTACTATAATCTAATAGTGTTAAAAAATCTCTTTTAGCTACATTTTTTTTCTCTTTAAGTTTCACGTTACTCATTTGTTATACACTTCCTTTGTCATATAGAGAAAGAGGCGGATCCTCCGTTAAATTATATCTTAATAATTGAAACTGTTTCATAAGGGACAAGCACTGCACTAAACAATCTCGTCCCTTATTAAACCTTCTTTAAGCCTTCACACGTTTTGTCAGCTGTTGCATGGACAATATGCTATCATCGGGCGCTATCAGAGCCTGAAGACTTGCATAATACGTCGTAAGATTTGTAAATAATATCATACCCTTTTCTAATGCTTGTTGCCGTTTTAATTTCCCATCCTCGTTGTCTTTAAGTGAAACAAAGATTCCCTTTTCTCCTTCAACCCACTCCTCAAAATTATTTGTTAGTGGCTGAAGACCAGCAAGCTTTGTTTCTTGAAGCGCAATTTCATTTTCAACATCAAAGAATACAGTTTTAATGGATTCTAAATCTTTAGCAAAGATTTTTTTGTAAACACTCTTAACAGATTGCCCAACACACATTCCTTCTCCTGTAGCTTTCATTTCAGGTCCGAGCGTAATATCAACATCGTGAAGCGCGTGGCTTGAGAATACAGGGTACTTCACAGCTACCCAATCATCTGCTTCTGAAGTTTGAATTGATAATTCGCTTAGTTTTTTCCCACACAATAAATGTGTTGCATGCTTTATTACTGGAATTCCCGTAACCTTACTAATTATTGGCGCTGTCCGACTTGCTCGAGGATTCACTTCTAATATATATATTTGCTGCTCTTTTATTAAAAATTGAATGTTCATAATGCCTCGGTAATTTAGCTTTTTCACTAGGGCATTAGCATATTCTGCAATAACTCTTTTGTTTTCGTCCGATAGGTTTTGCGATGGAAGTATCGCTAAGCTGTCACCAGAATGCACTCCTGCTGGCTCAACATGCTCAATATATGTTGGAATAAACGCCTCTACTCCATCTGAAATAAGGTCAATTTCACCTTCTAATCCTTGAACAAATTGATCAATTAAAATAGGATAAATCATATTTGTACTTTCTGAAAGAAGAGTTGTTAGAGTTTCTTCATTGTGAACGACAACCATTCCTTTTCCACCGATAACGTATGATGGTCTTAGCAAAATAGGATAGCCAATTTCGTTAGCACCTTTTATCGCTTCTTGCGCATGGCATGCTGTTAACCCTACAGCATGAGGAATCGAAAGCTCATCTAATAATTGATAAAATTTATCCCGATCCTCTAACCAATCTAACGTTTCAGTATTTGTACCTAATAAAGGAACACCAGCAGACTCCAATTTTTCAGCAAGATTTATAGCTGTTTGCCCACCGTATTGAACGATAACGGAATCAATTTTTTCAGATTCAACAATATTTAAAACATGTTCAAGCGTAATCGGTTCAAAATATAACCGGTCAGCTGTTTCAAAATCAGTACTTACAGTTTCCGGATTGTTATTTATCATGATTGCTTCATAGCCAAGCTGTTTTAAAGCCTTGATCCCATGAACAGCACTATAGTCAAATTCGATTCCTTGACCTATCCGTATTGGCCCCGATCCGATAATAAGAATCTTTTTCTTAGTCGATGAATCCGGCTGTTCATTTTCTCCAAAGTAAGTTGAATAAAAATAATTTGTCCGTGCTTCAAATTCTGCTGCACAAGTATCTACATATTTATAAGATGCTTTAATATGAAACGACTTTCTTAAATCTCTTACTTCTAATTCATCCGCATTGAGCAATGACGCAATCGTACGATCTGAAAATCCCTTTTCCTTAAGCGTTGCCATGAAGTCTGGCTCCATTGTTGTTAAATCCTTTTGTTTCAACTGTTTTTCAAGTTCAACAATGTGCTTAAAGCAAGAAAGAAAATAATGATCCATTTTTGTCAAACGATGAATTTCTTCAATAGCAAAGTCACGTCTAATTAATTCCATTACAGCAAAAAAACGACGGTCGTCTATTTTAATCATTAAATCTACTAAATCATCAGTTGATATTTTTTCAAGCTCTGGTAAATGAGTTCCGATATTATCAAGCTCAAGAGAATCACAAGCCTTCTGCAAGGCAGCCTCTAAATTTCTCTCGATCGCCATAACTTCACCAGTTGCTTTCATTTTTGTTCCAAGCTTACGATCCGCTTTGTTAAACTTGTCAAATGGCCATCTTGGAAATTTAACGACAACATAATCAAGCGCCGGTTCAAAGCTTGCGTACGTACTCATCGTTAATGGGTTTTTCAGTTCTTCTAACGTGTAGCCGACAGCTAATTTAGCAGCGATTTTTGCAATTGGATAACCAGTAGCCTTTGATGCTAGAGCAGATGATCTGCTGACCCGTGGATTTACTTCAATGACATAATACTGCTTGCTTAACGGATCTAAAGCAAGTTGAATGTTACATCCACCGACCACACCAAGTGCTGAGACAATTTTCACTGCTGCACTTCTTAACATATGGTAATCTTGGTCTGTCAATGTTTGCGATGGAGCGACAACGATAGAATCTCCTGTATGAACACCTACTGGATCGATATTCTCCATATTACATACAGCGATACATGTGCCTTTATGGTCGCGAATCATTTCATATTCGACTTCTTTAAAGCCGGCAATGCTCTTTTCAATTAAGCATTGTGTAATCGGGCTTGCTTGTAGGCCACTTTTCACAAGCTTAACAAACTCTTCTTTATTAGATGCGATTCCGCCCCCTTTACCACCAAGTGTATAGGCTGGACGAATTATAATTGGAAATCCTATTTTTCTTGAAAAGTCGAGTGCTTCATCTAATGTCGTAACAATCGCACTCTCAGGAATTGGTTCATTTAAATCATACATCAATTGTCGGAACTCGTTACGGTCTTCTCCTTTACGAATTGATTCAATCGATGTACCTAGTAATTGCACATTATATTTCTCTAACACACCCGCTTCATGAAGCTCCATTGCGAGGTTAAGACCTGTTTGCCCACCTAGAGATGCAAGTAATCCATCTGGTCTTTCCTTTTCAATAATTTTAGTTAAGCTTTCAATTGTTAATGGCTCAAAATAGAGGACATCTGAAAATTCTTCATCCGTCATAATTGTTGCAGGGTTGTTATTTACTAATACAACTTGATAGCCTTCTTCCTTTAGGGCTAAACAGCCTTGTGTACCAGCATAATCGAATTCTGCAGCCTGCCCAATAATAATTGGACCTGAACCGATTACAACGATTTTCTTAATTGATTGGTTTTTAGACATAAAGTATATCTCCTTTTGCAGCTGTAACTAGATCTAAAAATTCATCAAATATCCATTCACTATCAGATGGACCTGGATGTGCTTCTGGATGAAATTGAGCCGTTACGATTGGTAATGTAGGATGTGTAAGCCCTTCTATAGATTCATCATTTATATGATAAAATCGGACAGTCAAATCCGTTTCTTTTAAACTGTCACCAATAACAACATAGCTGTGATTTTGCGATGTCATAAATACTCTTTTCGTTTTCTCATCAAACACAGGCTGGTTTGCCCCGCGATGTCCGAAAAGCAGCTTTTTCGTTTTTGCCCCAAAGGATAGGGCAATTAACTGATGTCCTAGACATATCCCTAATGTTGGATAAGAAGAAACAATTTGCTTAATTGTAGAGAAATAATCTGATAGCTTTTCTGGATCCCCTGGTCCATTAGATAAGAGGACACCATCCGGCTTCATATCCTTTATTTTCTCCATCATTTTAAATGGGACTGTTGTTACTTTACAGCCACGTTCTACTAATGCCGTGACAATTGATTTTTTGTAACCAAAATCTATTAACGCAATATGCGTATTTCCTTCACCATACGTTTCGATTGATGTTGATGTTACTTCAAATACCCCATCCTCAAAAATTGCACATGGATGCTCTTCCATCTTTGCACTCATGGAGATGGTTGCTGCCATTGAGCCTTGATGGCGAATTTTTTTAACAACTGAACGTGTATCTATATGGTAGATGATCGGTATATTCCATTTTTGCAAGTAATCCTTAATACTGTGCTTTGCTTCATAATGAGAATAATTTTTTGTGCATTCATACATTACCACTGCCTTAACTTGTGGCTTCTTACTTTCGTCATCACTAAAATTAATCCCGTAGTTACCAATTAAAGGATAAGTAAATACTACAATTTGATTTTTATATGAAGGATCAGTTAGAACTTCCTGATACCCCGTCATTCCAGTAAAGAAAACAATTTCGCCGTTTATATCCTCTGGTGACCCGTTCTCTAATTCACCAGCATATACTGAACCATCCTCAAGATGGAGATATCCTTTCATCTGTTTACACCTCGTTTGTCTATTGTTCCTTTTGCTAGTAGACTGGTTATTTACACCATACTACTATTGTATTGGATAAATATTAGAAGTTGAGTATTTTTATTCAACGTTTTGTTTAAAAAATGCTCAACCTTATTGAGCAGTTACGGATTGCTTTACAGCTGCAAAAGTTTTTGCAATAATTTCAACAGCCAAATCTAACTCTTCACTGGTAACATTTAATGGTGGCAGAAGACGAATGACCTCAGGACCTGCACTGATCGTTAGAAGGTTGTTTTCTCTTAATTGATCAATCAATGAGCTAGTTTGTTCATTGCATTCAATTCCAATTAGTAAGCCTTTTCCCCGGATTTCATTTACAAAAGGATGTTCACCAATTTCTTCGTTTAATTTATTTATTAAATACTTAGTTTTTTCTTCAACACTAGCTAAAAATTCCTTATTAAAGATTTTTGTTAAAGTTGCTTTCGCAGATGCCATCGCTATCGGATTTCCTCCAAACGTAGAGCCATGACTTCCAGCTTGGAACGATATAATTAATTCTTTCTTTCCAATCATTGCACCGACAGGTAAACCACTTCCAAGACCTTTGGCAGATGTAACGATATCAGGAGAAAGATTAAAATGTTGGTAAGCAAATGGTTTTCCGGTTCTTCCAATTCCAGTTTGAACTTCATCAATAATTAAAAGAGCTCCAATTCGGTCACATGTTTCCTTTATTTTTTCAATGAAATCGTTTTGTGCCGGTATAACTCCACCTTCACCTTGAACAACCTCCAGCATAATTGCTGCTACATCGTCCTGTAAATCATCAAGCGGTTCAAGCTGATTGTATGGTAAATAGGTAAACGTTTCTAGTAATGGACCGAAGCCATTATGGATTTTTTCTTGACCTGTAGCTGACATTGTAGCAAAGGTTCTACCATGGAACGACTTTAGAAATGTTACGATTTTTGTTTTACCAGTATGCTTTCTTGCAAGTTTAATTGCTGCCTCATTTGCTTCTGCACCACTATTACAAAAGAACACTGCCTCTCCATCACTATTTTCAACGAGAAGCTTTGCAACTTCCTCTTGTATAGGCTGATGAAACATATTTGATAAATGCCAATATTTCGATAATTGTTCTTTTACTGCATCTAAAACATCTTCATTTGCGTGCCCAAGATTACAAACGGCAATCCCCGAAACAAAATCTAAATACTTTTTATTATTAACGTCTGTTACCCATGAACCTTTTGCCTCTTTAACAGTGACGTTCCATTTAGCATAAGTAGGAAATAAATAACTCATGTTTGGGAAACCTCCATTCCTTTTACAATTTTCGTTCCTGTAAAGCATCCATTTTCGATTATTGCTCGTTGCCCACTCGCAATAATAACCTCTTGACACTTATCCGAAAGTGTTGCTAATGCAGATTGCACCTTTGGAATCATTCCACCTGTAATTACTTCCTCAGCAATAAGAGAATTGATTTCAGATGGTGTAATCTCAGCAATCACTTGTTTGTTTTCATTTAAAATTCCCGGTACATCTGTAACAAATAGAAATTTTTCTGCACCAACAGCATTAGCGATTGCCGCAGCAGCCAAATCGGCATTAACATTAAGGGTTTCATTCGTCACAGTACGTGCTAGCGGGGCAACTACAGGTATATACCCATTTCCCATTAATAATGAAATAGCTTCTGTATGGACATTTGTTACTTTGCCGACTAACCCTAAGTTTTCCTTATCTAAATATTCGGCTTGTAATAGCCTCCCATCACTTCCGGAAAGACCAATCGCATTTAGTCCTTTTTGTTGCAGTAAGTTTGTTAGAAGCTTATTAATTTTACCCGCTAAAACCATCTCAGCGATTTCCAATACTTCTTCAGTTGTTTTTCGCTGTCCATTAAAAAACTCTGTCTCAATTTTTAAAGCTTTTAACATGTTTGTTATATCTGGACCACCACCATGAACGATCATGACATTCCAGTTATTTTCCATCAACGCTTGTAAACTTTGAAAAAATGATTCTGACAACTGATGTACTGTGCTTCCGCCACATTTTAATACAACTGTTTTAGACATTTTAATCCCCTCATGTTCGATAGCTTGCGTTAATTTTCACGTAATCATATGTTAAATCACAGCCCCATGCCTTACCTGTTTCCTCGCCAACCCCTAAATTCACTAGGATTTTCACTTGGTCTCTTTTTAAATATTCTGCTGCGACTTCCTCTGAGAAAGGCTGTGGACTATTATTCGTAAATAAACAAAGATCTTCTAAGAAAATATCAATTTTTTCCGGTTCAACAGCAGCTTCACTATAGCCAACTGCACAAATGATTCTTCCCCAGTTAGCATCCGCTCCATAAACAGCTGTTTTAACAAGACTAGAGCCAACAATTTTCTTCGCTACAACATTTGCCTCTTGTTTCGTTTTCGCTCCTGTTACCTCTACCTCAATTAGCTTTGTTGCACCTTCACCATCTTTTGCAATTTGCTTTGCTAATTCCTCACTAACTGCTTGAAATGCCACCTTAAAAGCTTCCCATTCTGGATGGTTTTTCGTTAATGGTTCATTATCTGCTAAACCGTTAGCCATAACAACAACCATATCATTTGTAGAGGTATCACCATCAACCGTGATTTGATTATACGTTTTATCTGTTGTTTCACTTAATAGTGATTGTAACGATTCCGAATCAATTTTTGCGTCTGTTGTAACAAAAGCAAGCATCGTCGCCATGTTAGGATGAATCATCCCTGAACCCTTTGCTGCCCCACCAATCGTTACCTTTTTCCCATCAATCATAACTTCATAACATGAAGCTTTCATAACTAAATCTGTCGTTAAAATTGCTTGCTGGAAGTCGATTGCAGCTTCCTCTGTCGCTTCAGGCTTTAATAAATCAATTCCACTTCGAATTTTTTCCATTTTTAGAAACTCTCCAATGACACCAGTTGAAGCAACTGCTACATAGTGTTTTTCTATTTGGAGAACATTTGCGCTTCGATCACGCATTTCGTAGGCATCCTTTAAGCCTTGTTCACCTGTACATGCATTCGCATTTGCGCTATTAACAACAATCGCCTGTAACATGCCTTCCTTTGCAATACTTTCTTTAGTTACGATTAATGGCGCTGCTTGAAAATGACTTTGTGTATATACAGCTGCACAATTGGCAGGTACTTCACTAAAAATAACGCCTAAATCATTTTTCGTATATCTTAAGCCGGCATGTACACCATCTGCTGAAAATCCCTTTGGTGTAATAACTGATCCATTTTCAATTTTTGTAATTGTAGAGGTTTCCTTCGTTTGTAACACTGCTTTTTCCTCCCTGGTTGTCATTATGGATATATCGGTGCTGAATAAAGCCCAGTTGTTTCTTCAAAACCGTTCATGATATTGAAGTTTTGAACTGCTTGACCGGCAGCACCCTTCATTAAATTATCAATTACAGATACTATTGTTACTCTTCCTGTTCGTTCATCAATTTTCAATCCAATGTCGCAAAAATTAGAGCCATAAACTTCCTTTGTTGCAGGAAATTCGTTTTGCTTGCGAATTCGTACGAATGGAGAATGCTGATAATAATCTTTATATAAATCTAGTAATTGTTCGGTTGTATATGAATCTGTTAAACTCGCATATATTGTCGCCATTATTCCACGTGTCATTGGAATCAAATGAGTATTGAATGAAATATATGTGACCTTTTCGTTTAAAGTATGAAGCATTTGTTCAATTTCTGGGATATGCTGATGCTCATGAACTTTATAGATTTTCACATTTTCATTTACTTCAGAATAATGTGTCGCATGTGATGCATTTCTACCAGCACCAGATACACCTGTTTTAGCATCAACAATAATCGTTTGTTCATTCACTAGCCCTTTTTCCACAACAGGTGCTAAGCCTAAAATCGTAGCAGTCGGAAAACACCCTGGATTTGCAAGAAATTGTGCTTCTTTGATAGCGTGTTTATTTAATTCAGAAAGCCCATAAACAGCCTTTTCTAATAGTTCTCCATCAGCAGATGGTCGTTTATACCATTTTTCATATTCATTATGGTTTTTTAACCTTAAATCCCCTGATAAATCTATGATTCTTACATTTGATTCAGTAAATTGAGGTGATAAGCTCCTAGAAACACCAGGTGGAGTAGCAAGAAAGAGTACCGTTATATTGTTTTTAATTTCTTCAACATCAATTTTCCTTAATGTATGGTCGCTTAATTCTGTTAAATGTGGAAACGATTGAATATATGGGACATCCATTTCCGAGGATGAATACAATATACACTCTTCTACAAATGGATGGTTTAATAATATACGATATAATTCAACTCCACCATATCCAGTAGCCCCGATAATTCCTACTTTCACCAAATCACCTTCTCAAGTTATCTTCGTTTTCTAAATTATTTCTCAATTATAAATATGTATAAAAATAAAATCAAGTGTATAAATAATATTTTTATTCATTTTTCTAAAAAATCATTTAATGCTAAGGAATTCCTTGGCTCCCAAACTTTTTTCAAACTTATTTATATGCAATCAAGTGTATAAAATGGATTTTTTTTAGAACGCAACAATTGAATAACATGTAATCGCTTAACTATTTGTGAATAAAGAATCTTGAACTAGGCACTTAATATATTATTTATCTGCTAAAAAATGGTTCTTAAACAAAATAAAAAAACTGCTTCACCTTTAGGAAAATTCCATAAAAGTGAAGCAGCTGCATCCTTTTTTTATCTTATACCTAATGCAATTTTAGCCATTCTTGACATTTTATCCTTTGTCCAAGGTGGATTCCAAACAATGTTTACTTCTACATCCTTTACTTCTGGGATATCGCTAAGAGCAGTCTTTACCTGGTCAACGATTGTTCCAGCTAAAGGACATCCCATTGATGTTAATGTCATCGTAACTTCTGTTAAGCCTTCATCATCCATTTTCACATCATATACTAGCCCAAGATTAACAATATCAATGCCGATTTCAGGGTCGACTACAGTCTCAAGAGCCCCGTATAAATTTTCTTTTAGTAATTCATCCATCGTGTGAACACTCCTTTCCGATAGTTCATCTAATGTAAGTATAGTAAAGAAAAGGTAGAGAAGAAAGAAATATGTTTATAGCATATGAACCTGACCGTTAATCATACAATGAATAAGCTTGCAATTCATCTGCTAAATTAATGTAAATACCGCTCAAACCATTCGACTAATGCTTTTACTCCTTCTTGTGAAACAATATGAGCTGCTTTTTGATCAACAATAAAGCTTAACTTTTCAGGAGATTGTTCATATAAAGGAATAATCTCCTTATAAAATTGATATGTTTGTGCAAAGGGAACTTCTAGGTCCCTTTCACCATGCCAAAATAGTAAAGGTCTATTCTTAAGCTTTTCTTTTTGCATGCTCAAATCATAACGTTCAAGCATGTTCATTTGCTCAGCAAGTTCATCATCACTTAGAGGAATTTCAACTCCATTTTTTTGCAATTGCTCGAGCTGTGTTTTTAAAAAAGCTGTATAGCAAGGATTTCCCATAAGACTTACTGCTGCCTTAATCCAATCATACTGTGTTAGTGCACCAAGCGTAGTTATCCCACCCATTGATGTTCCGGCAAGTCCTATTTGCTCACGATTGATTAATCCATTAGCTTCAAAATATTGTTTAATTGTATTTATTTCTTTAATTTCATTCAGAACGATTTCCCAAAATCTAATACTCATTTGTAATGTATCAAAGTTCTTACTTCTTTCACCATGATATAAGGCTTCCGGTAAAACAACTCTTATTCCTTTTTCTGCTAAATGATAAGCATAATGAAGGTTTTTTTCCTTTACACTCATAAAACCATGGACAAACATAACGAACGGTGTTTGTTCTTCCTTAAGAGATTGTTTTACAATATGTAATAGAGGAATATTTTCAATATATATCTTTTCAACGATAACCAATTATGACGCGCCTCCATTCTATTTTGCCACCAATTTATTGTAACATGTAGACATCAATCTTGGAAAAAAGATACACTATAATAGGAAAGCTAAAAAATTCCTTCTTAGCGTTAAAATATGGTGTGGAATCCATATAGGAAACAGGAGGAGCACGAGCTTTCGTTGTTACTTAGGATTTCTGCTACTAAGGTACAATTACATTCATTATGTATAAAAGGAGAAATTATGGACAAAAACCCTTATCTAATTGCTTTAGATTTAGATGGAACTTTACTGAAAGATGATAAAACAATTTCGTCATTTACAAAAGATATTATAAAAAAGGCAAAAGCAGCTGGACATCATGTTTGCATTGCAACAGGAAGACCTTTTCGTTCAAGCTCCATGTATTATGATGAATTAGAGCTAACGACACCAATTGTTAATTTTAATGGTGCATATGTTCATCATCCAAAAGATAATAATTGGGGAACCTTCCATACAACACTTGACCTCCACGTTGTTAAAGACATTCTAGAGGTTGCAGAAAAGCATCAATTACATAATATGTTGGCTGAGGTAATTGATGAAGTTTATTTTCATTATCATGACGAAAGATTATTAGATATTTTTAGTATGGGAAATCCAACGATAAAAATCGGTGATTTGCGCGAAAACCTTCATGAAGATGTGACAAGCATTTTGATTCATGCAGCTGAGGAGGAAGTAGGAAAAATCCGCGCATACTTGTCAAACGTTCATGCAGAGGTCGTTGATCATCGAAAATGGGCTGCTCCTTGGCATGTTATTGAAATTATTCGAGCAGGCATTAATAAAGCCGTTGGACTAAAAAAAGTAGCTCAATACTATCAAATCCCTCAAGAACGAATAATTGCATTTGGCGATGAGGATAATGACTTTGAAATGCTTGAATATGCAGGACATGGAGTGGCAATGGGGAATGCTATTCAAGAATTAAAAGCAGTTGCAAATAAAGAAACTGGTACGAATGAAGATGATGGTGTAGCACATTACTTAAAAGCTGTCTTGAATTTATAAAATTTCCTACGTTATTATCATTCAGATACATATTGCCATTTATAACTCTTTAGGTTTTCGTACAAAATAATAGGGACGTTTCATTAACGTCATTTTGACAATATTTAAGGGGGGCTTTTTCAATGGGTAAACGAAACAAATCGAAACGTTTTTTCCAACAAAGCAGAGATACTGTTTCTAAACACGATGAGAGGTTCCCTTACCATACAACATTGTCTGAAGCAGAAGAACGTCGTGCTAATCAAGCAATAGGTTCTTCGCAAATAGGAGAGATATAAGATGAGCAATCCATTATATCAACAGGCGAGACAATTAGTCGCCTATGCCAATTCTGTTGCAAATGGAGAAATACAAGGTGATAAGCAAGAAGCTATCGAAAAGGCAAAAAATGCTTTATCGTCTGCCTATATGAACTGTACAAATGCAGAACGTTCCCAGCTTAGGGAATTTCAGCAAACAATCGAGAGCATTGAATAATATTTGAGGGAATAGGGATAATACCTATTCCCTCATTTTTGCAGCTAATATTCGGCTGAGAGTGTAAGGACTCTTCTTAATCTTTTCTAAAGAACCCGAATATCCCAGTAGTTTGGATTATATTCGTAAAGGCATGAGGATCGACATCTTTTATAATTCGCTCTAAATCATACAATTCATAACGAGTGATGACAATAATTAACATATCCTTTGTTTCATTTGTAAATCCGCCCTTTGCTGGTATCGTTGTTATTCCCCTTACAAGCTTAGAGTGAATTGCCTTTTTTAATTCTTCCCCTTTATTTGATACAATCATTGCTGTATGCTTTACATGTCTAGTATGGATTGCGTCAATTACCCTTGTCGTTACATATAAGGTGACTAATGTATACAATGCTTTTTCCCATCCGTATAATAACCCGGCAGTAAAAATAATGATTCCATTAAGAATAAAAAAATACGTCCCTACAGGCTTATCGTTCATTCGAGATAAAATCATCGCAATAATATCTAATCCTCCAGTCGAAGCACCATATTTCAATGTCAGCCCAACTCCAACTGCAGAGATGACACCTCCAAAAACCGCATTAAGTAAAATATCCTCTGAAAGTGATTCAAGTGGAACAATTCCTAAGAAAAAGGTTGTTGCAGCGACACTGAAAAAACTATAAATCGTAAACGATCTTCCAACCTTCAACCATCCCAAAATTGCTACAGGAATATTTAATAATAGGAGCAATACTCCAGTAGATATCGAGAAGGGTGTATACTGCTCAAGCACACTTGAAAGAAGCTGAGAAATACCTGTAAAGCCACTCGCATATACATTAGCTGGAATGAGAAATAAATTTAATCCAATTGAATTTAACAAAGCACCGATAAGTACAACTATGACCTTCTTCACTTCAGATTTAACCATTTGGTTATACAACCTCCATCGCTAAGTACTTACTTTTATCTGTTCCCCTTTTTAAAGTAATTGAGTACAAAGATTGTAATTTAACCTGATCGTGTTAAACTGAAATAGACATTTTTCAATGGTTATTCCTTACTAATAAAGACTTTTTTCATTCAAGTATTTTATGTAAACAAAAAATAGTTCATAATGATCTAAAACAACATTCGCCTATGCAATCAAATGAAATAGTAAAACAAATAAAATGAGGTAGGTGTTTATATGAATGTACACATTATTGCAGACAGTGCATGTGATTTACCATTGCAGTTTTTTGAAGAGCATTCCGTATCCTTTCTCCCATTAAGTGTCGATATAAAAGGAAACCAGCTACAGGATCAAAAAGAAATTGAGCCTAAAAAAATCTATGATGAAATGCGAAATGGTGTTATCGTCAAAACTTCACAGGCTTCTCCACATTTAATAAAGGAAACATTTACGGAGCTTGCCAAAAAAGGTATCCCTAGTCTATATGTAGCCTTTTCATCTGAATTATCTGGGACATATCAGACTGCGGTAATGATTCGAAATGAAGTGCTCGAAGAATATCCAGAAAGTAAGCTTTCAATTATCGATACTAAATGTGCATCCCTTGGACATGGGCTTGCTGTTATGCATGCAGTAAAGCTTTCTAATGAGGGGCTATCATTAGAAGAGATTGAATCAGCAATGAAAAGCTATTGTCCTAAAATCGAACATATTTTCACAGTTGATAATTTGGAATATTTAGCACGTGGTGGACGAATTAGTAAAGCATCAGCATTTGTTGGCGGTCTTCTTAATATTAAACCATTGCTACATGTTGAAGATGGAAAATTAATTCCACTTGAAAAACTCCGTGGTCGTAAAAAGGTTTTCCGAAGAATAATCGAATTAATGAAGGAACGTGGAGTAAACTTACAAAATCAAACAATTGCTATAAGCCATGGAGATGATTTTGACGCTGCAACGGAAATGAAAGCAATGATCGAAGAAGCATTTTCTCCCAAAGAAGTTTACATTAATTATGTAGGTGCCGTTGTTGGAGCACATGCTGGACCCGGTACATTGGCTATCTTCTTCCTAAATGACGAAGCATAACTCCTTACATATGATAAACAATAACGGGGCATGATAACTCTATATCATACTGAAAGGAGCATTATCATGCCACATACTAGTGATAATGATAAAAAAGCAAAAGATAACAATGCACTGCGTCACGAAAAAAATATGATGCGTGAGAAAAACCGAAAAATGGGAAAGAATCAATATTCTAAAAAAACCGATCATCTATAATACAATAGTTGTTTAAGCTAAAGGCATTGTAAAAGTTTATTGTTGATTTCTTAGCACTTTGTTTATTGGCGTGTAAAGAGTGAGACTCCTGCTGAGAGAAATGTCAAAGGGAGACCCAACTGGTACGCTAACGCTAAAGGATGCTCCTAGACTTCACATAGCGGAAATAAACAACTAAGTTATCAGCACAAATCTAAAAAGGACATTGAACTAAAATACGTTCAATGTCCTTTCTTATTATTTCAAGCGGAACTTTGATAATGTTTGATTTAAATAATCTGTAAATTCTCTTAGCTTTACAACCTTATCAACAATTTTCTCAAATGAAGCTAATTGTTCAGTCGTTGATGCTGATATTTCTTCATTACCAGCTACTGTCTCTTCTACTACAGAGCTAATATTTTCAACACTCTCGAGAACTTGTTCTCCCATTTTTTTCGAATGTTGAATACCGTTTAATAGCTCAGTTAAACCTTTCATCATTTCTTCAACCTTCATGCCTATATTATCAAAAGCTGAAGTAGTTGTAGTCATGGACTGTTGTTGTTCCTCTACTATCGTTACTCCATTATTAACAGATTGCTCGATATCAGCAATACCATTTTTTATCATATTCACCATATCAAAAATATGTTTCGTAGACTTAGATGATTCCTCTGCTAATTTACGCACTTCATCTGCAACAACTGCAAAGCCTTTACCAGCTTCACCAGCACGCGCTGCTTCTATTGCTGCATTAAGAGCTAAAAGATTCGTTTGTTCTGCAATGGCAGCTACTGATTTTGCCATGTTTTCTATTTCAGATGTATGATCAGTAAATTTTTTCGTTGCGATAACAATTGATTCACTGATTTTACTATTTTCATCCATTAACTTATTTTGCCGTTCAATTGCCCTTTGACCTGACTGGATTGCACTTACTGCCTCATTTCCAAAAGAATAGGACTTCTCCGAAAGAATAACATTTTCTTCAAACCCTTTATCCATCTGTTCAATTAAGGTGACTGCTTCCTGCATATCATTTGAAATTGATTGTGAGCCAATCGACATTTCCGTTATAGAAACAGCAACTTGATTGCTTATTTCTGTAAGTCCTTTGTTTTCAGCCTCTAATTCAATAGCTGTTTCTTCGACATTTTTACTTAAATTCTCAACAGTAAATAACAATCCTTTTAATTGTTTAACCATTTCTGTAAATGAACCATTTAAATCTGCTAGCTCATCCTTACCATTGTAAATAACTGTGTCGACGACTAGATTACCAGTTGCAACTTGATCAGCATTTTGTGCGATTTTGTTTAGTGGTTTCGTAATTCGATTCGTCATTTTAGTTGATAACAATGTTGTAAAAATGATCAACACTAAACAGCTTACTGCAGAGGAAATGATAACAAACGAAATCTGACTTTTTAAGTTTTCTTGTAAAGTCGTATATTGCTCATTTGCGTATTCATTTATCAAATGCAAGTCATTTATGATTCCATTCATCCTAATCGATTGGCGATTTGCTTCACGGACATCCTTTCTTTCAAGTGATAAATTTGTTTCCTCTTTCCATTGTGAATACTTCGTTTGAAGCTTCTTTAATGTCTTTTCACTTATTGCCCCATTAATGTGAGGCTCTATTTCTTCAATCAACTTATCACTTTTGGAAATAGCTGAAAGAATTTCTTGTTTTTGCGCATCAGTAGGTGTGACCGAATAATTATTTAAGCTTGCCTTTACTGTATTTAGCTCTCCTTGGAGTTTTTGAATATTTAATAATGTTGGTACCTGGTCCTCATTAGAAGCTTGGATTGATACCATATTAAATATAATAAAACCTACGATTAAGATCGCTACAATTAAAATTGCGGATGATTGAATCAGTAGCTTTTTCTTAATTGTCATATAACCAATCCTTCCTTCTATTGTTCATTTACTATCTGTTCTTTATAATTTTCAATTAACTCAGTTTGCTCCTTGCTATAATTCACTACTCTTAAAGGAGCTAAATCAACACCATTTTCCTTTAAGCCAAGCTCTATATGTCCCTTTGAAATCTTTCCTTGCTTAACGAGCTGTTCAGCAAGTTGATACATCGCAACATCGATATTTTTTAACATTGATGTCACAACAGCCTCTTCAGCATAAAAATACTGGTCAGTATCGACACCGATCCCATATACCTTACTCCTTTGAGCTTCCTTTAACATCCCAACTCCTGTTAAGCCTGCTACCCCATAAATGACATCTACATTGTTATTAATCATTTTTTTTGCTATTTCAGCACCGAGCTGCTCATTTCCAAAATCATTTGCATATTCACTAACAACTGTTATGTGATTATTTACTGCTCTTATCCCTTCAATAAACCCAGATTCGAATTTATTAATAAGCGGTGTATCCTCCCCACCAATAAACCCGATTTTATTTGTCTTTGTTGTTAACGCTGCAACAATACCAACTAAGTAACTTCCTTGATCCTCTTTGAAGGTAACTGAAGTTACATTTTCTAGCTCTGAAATTGCATCTACAATTACGAATTGCTGTTCTGGAAATTGCTTCGCTACCTTTTCAAGGTCTTGCTGAATATTAAATCCAAGCCCAATGACAATATCATTTCCCTCATTCACTAATTGTTTAAGCCCTTCTTCATATGTTCCTGTATCGTTTAGCTCCCGATAATCAAAAAGAATTCCTAACTCATCTCTCGCTTTAACAAGCCCGTTAAATGCTGTATCACTAAAAGATTGGTCACCTAAACCTACATCAGACAGCATGATTCCTATCTTTATTCTGTCATCTACTTTTGTTTTAGGCTTCTTCTGGGAACAGCCTGTAACAGATAAGATTAAACATAATAAAAGGAGAATGATTCTTTTTCTGTTCATTATTAAACCTCTTTTCTAAGTCTTTTTTCTGAAAGATTGTTGTTTTTGCACCATTTATATAAGGTTGATTGGATTTACTTACGAGATTCCTGCAAAATGCGTGGGTTAGGTTAATGTTAAACAATTGTTAACACTGGTGGCTCACGTTCACTCGCGGAAAGCAAGTACTGCCCTAGGAAATCAACCAAAAACGACAACTAAGTAAAAAGCAACAAAGGTTACGAAAACAGCCTTTCTAAAAAACTCACTCTATATGTATCGACAAACTGTTTCATCTTTTTCAATTATGTAACCGTTCTTTTTTAAAAAAATTAAAAATTTATTATTTCAAAAAACAAAAGGAGGATCTCAAAGATCCTCCTTCATCATTTCATTAGAAATTTATTCCTTTTTAAAATACGTCCAACCATTCTCCTGATATACTCTTCCTTGCTTCATTAAATGCCCTAACGCTCGCTTGAAGGCCGCCTTACTCAAGTTAAATCGTTCCTTAATATCCTCGGGATCACTTTTATCAGTAAATGGCATTGCTCCACCGCGTTGGTCCATATAAGCATAGATTTTCTCGGCATCAACACTCATTGCATCCTGTTTACGAGGTAGTAATGAAACATTTATTGTTCCATCCTCCTTTACATCAATAACACGACCTGTAACCTTCTCCCCTAATCTTGGTTCAATCGTTCTTTGAGAGGAATGGATAAACCCCTTATATCCTTCCTCAGTAAGAATAAAGGATCCAGCTACAATCATCCGATAAACAACTCCGGTAATTTCCTTATTAAATAAGGAGCGGTCAGCTTGTTTTAATTCAGGGCCAACGATTTCCTCTGTTGCCAAACGTGCAAAAAAACGGCCATTTTTAGATACCTTTAACGTACAATATAACTTATCTCCCTTTTCTGGCCAAACCTCTCTTAAATAAGGCAAATGATCCTTTGCTACAAGAGCATCTTTACTCAACCCAATATCAACAAATGCCCCCATCTCATCAATAACATCTACAACCTCTACCCAAGCATACGTATCTTCTGTTATATACGGTTTTTTCATCGTTGCATAAAGCCTGTCCTGGGCATCTACTCCGAAAAAGACTTCAATTTTATCTCCAACTTCTATTTCACCTATCACCTCATTATTGTGAAGCAATACACGGTCTTTCCCATCTGTTAAAAAGTATCCAAAATCAACCTTCTCGTCTACTGTGACAACTTCTTGCTTTCCAGGTAACATCAATCTAAATCTATCCCTTCATAATCAAAGTACGATTTTTGCTATCGTCACTTACGCTTAATATGTACGAATCAAACATAAATAGTTGTGATAGTTGTTTTATTTTACTATAATCTAACCATATTATATACGGAATGGAGGATATTTATGGCGAAAGAGAGTTCATTTGATATTGTATCAAAAATTGAATTACCAGAAGTATCAAATGCCATTAATATTGCAATGAAGGAAATTTCAACCCGCTATGATTTTAAAGGTAGCAAAAGTACAATCTCATTAGAAAATGACGAGCTCGTTTTAGTCTCTGATGACGAATATAAGCTAGAGCAGCTAAAGGATGTATTGATTTCTAAACTCATTAAACGAAATGTCCCAATCAAAAATATTTCCTACAAAAAAATCGAGAATGCATCAGGTGGTACCGTTCGTCAAAGAGCTGAACTAGTATCTGGCATCGATAAGGAAAATGCCAAAAAAATAAATACACTAATTAAAAATAGTGGTTTAAAAGTTAAATCGCAAATTCAGGATGACCAAATTCGTGTCACCGGAAAAAGCAGAGATGACCTTCAACAAATAATTGCTACAATAAAACAAGCAGACCTACCAATCGAAGTTCAATTTATTAATTATCGATAAAAAATGTCCTAACGAAAACAAGCCACTTATGAAATAGAGAGTGCTCTGACCTTTATTTCATGAGTGGCTTATTAATTTGAAGAGTTTTAGAGCTGGAAAAATACACAAAATACGTATAATAAACAATTAACTTTACACTATTTCTCGTTATTTCACTTCTTAATCAACCACGAAGAGGCTTTGCAGCTCGACTGTTTAATGCTATGGATTAGAGCAAAGGGAAAATCAAGAGTTTTTAGGTAGGCAATGATTTTATTTTATCAGTTCATTTTATTCAAAAATAACTATTGCTATTTTTCAAAATATTAGATAAATTAGTTGTAACACTTTTTAATCATTTAAATGAAAACAAAAACTAAATTTCATATCTTATCAAGAGAAGCTGAGGGACTGGCCCTATGAAGCTTCAGCAACCGGTCAATCTCGGAAAGATTGATAAGTTGATTGATTGTAGATTCATAAATAGACTCATTATTTATCAGTATGTGAAAGATAATGAAAAAAGTAGCGAAAACGAGCGTTATTCGACACTTTTTTCATTATTTTTCAAAAGGAATAAAACAGTAAGCCTGAGTTTTATTCAACACTCATACTGAAAGTAATAAGATGCTATTTTCCTAATTAATCAATCTAATCTTATCACTCCACCCGAATGCCAAGGTGCTAATTCCAGCTAAGCATTTAAAATGCTTGAAAGATAAGGAGAAGCTTTGTACTATCTAGCCTTCTGCTTATGAAGGCTTTTTTTATTTTGTATAAGCTTTTCTTAGATTTAGATATGAAAGAAATGGAGGCTTTAGCGATGAGCTTTTTAGAAGATTTAAAGAGTAAAATTATAGTTGGAGACGGTGCTATGGGTACAATGCTTTATGCACATGGCGTTGACCGTTGCTTCGAGGAATTAAACCTATCAAAGCCTAATGATGTATTGCGTGTACACGAAGCATACATTCAAGCAGGCGCAAATCTTATCCAAACTAACACTTATGGGGCAAATGATATTAAACTCTCAAGGTATGGCCTAGAGGATGATATTAGACAAATTAATAAACAGGCCGTTGAAATTGCAAAGCAGGCCGCTAAAGCAGCAATTGCTCCAACATATGTGTTCGGAACAATTGGCGGAATTCGCTCCTTCAAGAAAAGTGCGCAATCCTTAGATGATTTAAAACGCAACTTCCGGGAGCAGCTTTATGTGTTATTAAATGAAAATGTCGATGGGATCCTCCTTGAAACTTATTATGATTTAGAAGAAATGACTACCGTTCTTAAAATTGCCCGCAAAGAAACAAATAAGCCAATTATCGCAAATGTCTCATTACATGAAGCTGGCGTATTACAGGATGGAACACCACTGCAACAGGCATTTACAACACTTGAGGAGCTTGGAGCAAATGTCATTGGCTTAAACTGCCGTTTAGGTCCTTATCATATGATTCAATCATTAGAAGAAGTACCAATACCTAAGCATGCTGCTCTTTCTGTTTTTCCAAACAGCAGTTTACCTGCTCTAAATGAAGGTCGATTAGTTTATGAGTCTGATGAAGGTTATTTTAGGGAAAGTGCGTTAAAATTCCGTGAGCAAGGTGCAAGATTAATCGGTGGTTGCTGTGGAACAACACCGCGACATATTCAAGCAATGGCTGAAGCAGTTGCTGGTCTTGAGCCAATAACAAGTAAAAAAGTAAGAGCACCGAAGGAAATCCAAGATAGCATCACTGTAACAAGCGCTAATTCATTACCACCATTACAAGAAATTGTAACAGATAGACACTCTGTAATCGTGGAATTAGATCCCCCGAAAAAGCTCGGGATGAGTAAATTTTTAGAAGGTGCAAAGGCATTACATAATGCTGGTATTGATGCTCTAACATTAGCGGATAACTCTCTTGCTTCACCACGTGTAAGCAATTTGGCAGCGGGCATTCTTGCTAGAGAGAAAACCGGTACACGGGCATTAATTCATATAACCTGTCGTGACCGAAACCTTATTGGCTTACAATCACATTTAATGGGTTTGCACTCTCTAGGGCTATCAGATGTTCTCGCGATAACTGGTGATCCTTCAAAGATTGGTGATTTCCCAGGTGCTACATCAGTTTATGATGTATCCTCTTTTGATTTAATTAGCTTAATTAAACAATTTAATGCAGGTGTTTCATATTCAGGTAAGCCTCTTGGAGAAAAAACAAACTTCTCTGTTGCAGCTGCTTTCAATCCAAATGTCCGCCATTTAGACAAAGCAGTCATACGGTTAGAGAAAAAAGTCGCTTGTGGTGCAGATTATTTTATTTCACAGCCGCTCTATTCTACAGAGCAAATCGTCGAAGTATATAAAGCAACCCGTAACTTAAAAGCACCAATTTATATTGGAATTATGCCGTTAACTTCAAGTCGAAACGCTGAATTTATTCATAACGAAATCCCTGGTATTAAGTTATCTGATTCAATTAGAGAAAAAATGGCTGCTGCGGGGACAGATAAAGACAAGGCACGCCTAGAGGGCTTAGCAATTGCGAAGGAACTAATCGATGCCGCATTTGATTTATTTAATGGGATTTACTTAATTACTCCATTTTTACAATATGACCTTACTGTGGAGCTAACAAATTACATCCATGAAAAGGAAAAACAACTAGCAGAAAGGAAGATTACACATGTATAGCATCCAAGACGAACTAACAAAACGAATTTTAGTCCTTGATGGAGCAATGGGGACAATGATTCAGGCTGCAAACCTTACTGCTGATGATTTTGGCGGCGAAGACTATGAGGGGTGTAATGAATACTTAACCTTAACTGCTCCGAAAACAATTAAAAAAATTCATGAGGGATATTTACTAGCTGGATCAGACATCATTTCAACAAACACATTCGGGGCAACAAGCCTTGTACTTGATGAATATGAATTAGGCTCATTAGCCCTTGAATTAAATATTGAATCAGCAAAATTAGCAAAAGATGCAGCCCTTAAGTTTTCAACACCAGAAAAACCTCGCTTCGTTGCCGGTGCAATGGGACCTACAACGAAAACATTATCCGTTACTGGCGGGACAACGTTTGATACGCTTGTAGAAAACTATGAAGAACAAGCTAGAGGACTTATTCTCGGTGGCGCTGATTTACTTCTATTAGAAACAAGCCAGGATATGCTAAATGTAAAAGCTGGTTTTATCGGTATTAAAAAAGCCTTTGAAAATACTGGTAAAGAGCTTCCATTAATGATTTCCGGTACAATCGAGCCGATGGGAACTACGTTAGCTGGTCAAGATATTGAGGCATTTTATATTTCTTTAGAGCATATGAAGCCAATTTCAGTTGGCTTAAACTGTGCAACAGGTCCAGAATTTATGACGGATCATTTAAGAACATTAGCTAGTATAGCGAACACTGCAATTAGCTGCTATCCAAATGCAGGCCTACCTGATGAAGAAGGAAATTATCATGAATCACCTGAGTCCCTTGCGAAGAAATTAGTTGCCTTTGCTGAACAAGGCTGGCTCAATCTAGTAGGTGGCTGCTGTGGAACAACACCTGAACATATTAAAGCTATTTCAGAAGCTGTAGCATCCTTGAAGCCGCGATGCTTTGAATCAGTTTCAACCGGACACACAGTATCTGGAATTGATGCATTACAGTATGATGAAGGAATGCGCCCACTATTCGTCGGTGAACGGACAAATGTTATCGGCTCTAGAAAGTTTAAACGGTTAATTGCTGAAGCGAAGTTTGAAGAAGCATCGGAAATCGCCAGAGCACAAGTGAAAAATGGTGCCCATGTTATTGATATTTGTCTTGCAGATCCTGATCGAGATGAATTAGAGGATATGGAAGCATTTATCAAGGAAGTTGTCAAAAAAGTAAAGGCACCTCTTGTTATTGACTCAACCGATGAAAACGTAATTGAACGTGCTCTGAAATATTCACAAGGTAAGGCAATTATTAACTCTGTTAACCTTGAGGATGGTGAAGAACGATTTGATGCCATTGTTCCCCTTGTGAAAAAATATGGCGGCGCCCTTGTTGTTGGTACAATTGATGAGGTTGGTATGGCTTTAACCGCTGAAAAAAAATTAGAGGTTGCAAAACGTTCACATGACATACTTGTTCACAAGCATGGGCTTAAAGCAAGTGATTTAATTTTTGATCCCCTTGTATTTCCTGTTGGAACGGGTGATGAGCAATATATCGGTTCTGCAAATGAAACAGTCCGGGGAATTCAACTAATTAAAGAACATTTACCTGAATGTTTAACAATTCTCGGCGTTAGTAATGTATCCTTCGGCCTCCCACCTGTTGGTCGCGAAGTATTAAACGCTGTTTATTTATATCATTGCACACAAGCGGGGTTAGATTATGCAATTGTTAACACTGAGAAATTAGAACGGTTTGCCTCAATCCCTAAGGAAGAGATCAAGTTAGCCGAGGATTTATTATTTAAAACGACTGATAAAACATTAGCTGCCTTTACCGCATTCTATCGCGGTAAGAAAAAGGAAGATAAAAAGCCTGTTGCAACCCTACCATTAGAAGAAAGACTAGCTAGATATATTGTTGAAGGAACTAAGGAAGGCTTAATTCCCGACTTAGAGCTTGCACTAAAGAAATACCCAGATCCTCTGTCAATTATTAACGGGCCATTAATGGCTGGAATGGCTGAGGTCGGTGTTTTATTTAATGATAATCAGTTAATCGTTGCAGAAGTTCTTCAAAGCGCTGAAGTTATGAAAGCTTCCGTCTCCTTTTTAGAGCAATTCATGGATAAAAAAGAAGATAGTGGCAAAGGAAAAATCTTATTAGCTACCGTTAAAGGTGATGTACACGATATCGGGAAAAACCTTGTCGACATTATTTTAAGTAATAACGGTTATCAGGTTGTTGACCTCGGAATAAAGGTTACACCGCAAACATTAATTCAGGCAGTTAAAGATGAAAAGCCTGACCTAATTGGGTTATCAGGATTATTAGTAAAATCTGCACAGCAAATGGTCATTACAGCACAGGACTTACACAACGCTAATTGTAATTTACCGATTTTAGTAGGCGGAGCAGCTCTATCAAGAAAATTCACAAGAATGAAAATAGCTCCTCAATACAAGGGCCCTGTTGTTTATGCAAAGGATGCAATGGACGGTTTATCACTTGCAAACCAATTACGGACAACACCTGAATTATTCACTGTCAATGAAGCAGCAGTTACAGAAGAGACTAATATTAAAAATACGCAAACAAGTGCTGTTACGGAATTATTAGAAAAGCGAAGCACAATTAGTGAAGCACCAATTTTTCAACCTGTTGATACAAAGCGTCATCTAATAAAGGATATTGATTTAACACAAATTATCCCCTATGTGAATATGCAAATGTTAATTGGCCACCATCTTGGTTTAAAAGGGAAAATCAAAGAATTAATAAAGAAAAAAGACCCTAAAACAATGGAATTGGTCGAACTAATTCAAGACTTATTGAAGGAAGGTGCAAAAAATAAATGGTTTAAGCCTGCATGTGCTTATCAATTTTTCCCAGCATATAGTGATGAAAATAAGCTATGTATCTTAGATCCAAATAATACAGACATCGTTTTACAAACATTTGATTTCCCACGTCAAGATAAAATGCCATACAGATGCATTTCAGACTACGTTCGTTCGAAATCTAGTAATGAGTTAGATTATGTCGCAATGTTTGCTGTTACAGCAGGAAGTCAAATTCGTGAGCTAGCAAAAGGCTTTAAAGAGCAAGGGGATTACTTAAAAAGTCATGCGATACAAGCTTTAGCTTTAGAGCTTGCGGAAGGTTTGGCAGAACGAACTCATCAGCTAATCCGTGATCGTTGGGGCTTCCCTGATGCACCTGATTTTACGATGGATCAGCGATTTGCAGCGAAATACCAAGGGCAACGATATTCATTCGGCTATCCAGCATGTCCGGATTTAGAAGATCAGGAAAAGCTATTTAATCTTTTAAGACCTGAGGATATCGGGATTCAATTAACAGAAGGCTTTATGATGGAGCCTGAAGCATCTGTAACTGCTTTAGTTGTATCACACCCTGATGCGAAATATTTTAATGTAATGTAAATATGAACAAAGGGTCAGTCCCCACAGGCTGACCCTTTCTTAATAAATATCTCTTTTTAATGACTCACCACCTCCCCCGCTGAAAGAGAGTACTACACGAGGAAATCAGCCAAATGCACAACTAAATAAAAACAACAAAGATTACGAAATCAGCCAATTAATAAACAAAACGATTAAAATTGACTATATCCTGTAACATACTTTTTTTCATTTTATACCATACTACTTCATAGTACGTTTACAGGAGGTTATGTCATTGTCAAACAATCAAAATCAACAAAAGCAAACATTACCACCACAACAACAAGATCGTCAACCAGGTCTTGAGCATTTAATGAACCCCGCTCCTAAATTTCATTCTACGTCTTATAAAGGAAGTGGGAAATTAACAGATAAGGTAGCGATTATTTCTGGTGGTGACAGTGGAATCGGACGTGCTGTTGCCGTTCACTATGCAATTGAAGGTGCAAATGTAGTTATTTCCTATTTAAATGAACATGAAGATGCCGAAAAAACAAAACAATATATCGAAGAGCAAGGGCAAAAATGTTTATTAATTCCAGGTGATATTGGAGATGAAGCAACCTGTAAGCAAATTGTCGATAAAACGATTGGTGAGTTCGGTAAAATCGATATTGTCGTGAATAACGCAGCAGAGCAACACCCTCAGAAAGGGATTGAAGATATTACAAGTGAGCAGCTCGAACGAACATTTCGCACCAATATTTTTTCCTTCTTTTATTTAACAAAGGCCGCGCTTCCACATTTAAAAAACGGCAGTGCCATTATAAATACTTCATCAATAACAGCATATGCAGGAAATAAACAACTTCTTGATTATTCTGCAACAAAGGGAGCAATTACAACCTTTACACGCTCGTTAGCATTATCGTTAGCTAATAAAGGAATCCGTGTTAACGGGGTAGCACCTGGTCCAATATGGACACCACTAATTCCTTCTACGTTTACAGCTGATCAAGTTTCTACATTTGGATCCGACACTCCGATGAAACGACCAGGTCAACCTGAAGAGCTAGCACCTGCTTACGTTTACTTAGCAAGTGAAGACTCCTCTTACATGTCTGGACAAATTCTCCATGTTAATGGCGGAAAGGTAGTTAACGGTTAAAATATAAAACTAGACCAAATCACTTTGTCGAGTTGGTCTAGTTCTTCTTCCTTATTCTTCATTCCTTTTCCCCCTTTTATATGCAACTACTAAAAATGCAACAAACAAAAGTGGTACAATAAGAAAAACACTAATAAATGGCAGGTTTAAGCCAGTTTTCTCCTTTATTTCATAAATTTCTGCTGTTTCACGATCAAGAATAAATGGATAGTGACGATTTTCTTCATGGAAAACATCTCCTACAATTAGTCCGCGTAACTCCTTTTCATTACCGATTTCTTCTGCAGGAATCGAGACATTTTGGGATTGTGACGTATTATTAATCGCAACTATAACAGACTCCCCTTTATATGTTCGCTTAAAAATAATCATCCCTGCTTTTTCATATAAAACAGTGTAATCACCCTTTGTTAATGAAGGTAAGCTTACTCTAGCCTTTGCTAGCTTTGCGATATAGTCGATTAATTCTTCGTCAGATTGAAAATTCATCAATGGTTTATTTTCAGGAGGTTTTCCGCCGTTCAAAGCAATTTCAGTACCATAATATACAATAGGTGTTCCAGGTGTAGTGTACATATAAGATAACGCGATTTTTAGTCTTACTCCTGGATGCTGTGCATTTTCAGTTGCTTTCAAAGTAAACCGCGCTGTATTTGTCAAATCTAGATAATTACTAAATGCAGTTGTCGAGTTTTGAACAACCTCTGATATCGAAGTAAACGGTAAATCTACATCTGTAAACGTTTCAGACGATGTTTTTAAAAAAAGCTCATTTAAGATCGAATCAAAGCCCAACTCTTTATATGAAGATAAATGATCATTATGTAAAATTGACCCGACAAGATATAAGTTCTCATCTTCCTTTTTCACAGTTTGGATAAACAATTGCCAAAAATCTGGTTCAAGTGTATCAACTTGGTCGATATAGTAACCATCTATTTCACTTTCAGAAGTCCACCAGCTTACTACATCGATAAGATCATCCTTTAAATTTTGAACATGATAAGCATTAAAACTCATTAGCACCTTCATCTTTCGCTCATGTGCTTCCTTTGTTAATTGCTGCATATCCTTCAAGCTACCAAAATGCTCATCAACTTCTTTGAAATTCTCAACCTCTTCACCTGTTGAATCTTTCGCATTAAATACAGGAGATAAAATAATCGTTGAAAATCCCATTTCTTGAAGATAATCAAGCTTATTTATAATCCCTTTTAAATCACCGCCATGGTATCCAAGTGGGTCATTCAAATTAAAATCAGAACCATCATTATTTACATCTCCATTGTTGAAACGGTCAATCTCAAGATAGTAAACTAATTCTTCATGCCATTTATTTTCTTCTTTTTTAACAGCGCTTACAGGTAAGGCGTAAAAAAGAAGAAACGGGATAAGTAAAAACAAGATCCGCTGTTTATACATCACCGCTCCTCCTACTCATTTCGCACTTCTATAGATAGCATCGAGTGCTTGAATTTTTCTTTACGCCTTTAAGATTATCCTTTTGTACCACCTGCCGTCAATCCAGAAACAAAATACTTTTGGAAGCATAGGAATAAAATCGCAATTGGAATTGCAATTAATACCGCTCCTGCAGCAAACTCAGTGAATTTTGCACCAAATTGATCAGAAATTAATTTATATAATCCAACCGCGAGTGTAAATTTTTTTTCTGACCGTAAAAGAATATTAGCAACGATGAAATCTGCAAAAGGTGCTATAAATGCAAAAAGTGCAACTACAGCAACAATCGGTTTAGCTAATGGCATAACGATTTGGAAAAATACACGCAAATGTCCTGCCCCATCCATTCGTGCTGATTCATCTAGCTCCTTAGGAATCGTATCTAAATACCCTTTCATTAAATAAGTATTCATCGGAATTTGCCCACCGACATAAACAAGTATTAGTCCAAGATGACTATCTAATAATCCCGTTAATAAAGCAAGAACAAATATTGCGATTAAAGCAGCAAAGTTCGGGACCATTTGTAAAATTAAGAAGGTCATTAAGCCATTTTTTCTACCGATAAAGCGATATCTAGAAAACGAATATGCTGTTAAGCTAACTAAAATGACTGTGATAAGCATTGTTAAAACACTAACTTTCAACGAGTTCCAATACCAATAAAGATAATCGCTACTTTCCGTATTAAATAATTCTTTATAATGGGCTAATGTTGCGTTTTTTGGAATAATTGAAGATCCTGATAAACTATCACCAGGATTAAAGGATGAACCGATGATCCAAATGATAGGGTAAAGAATGACCATAAACATGATGGCTACAACAAAATACGATAATGTTAGACGAATGTACTTACCAGTTTTTATATTCATATCACATCATATCCTCTTCTTGGAATGATTTTGTTCTTCTAAACTGCCAAATCGCTACTGAAATGACGAGAACTGAAAGCAACATAGTGATAGCTGCTGCTTTTGAATATTGGGCTGATGTCATTGTTAAATTATAAATCCATGATATTAAAATATCCGTTCCTCCAGCATTTTGTTCTGGAATAGCAGGACCTCCACCGTTAAATAAGAAAATGACATTAAAGTTATTAAAGTTAAATGTATATTGTGTAATTATAATCGGAGCTGTTGCAAACAAAACAAGTGGTAGTGTGATCTTCTTGAATTTTTGGATAACAGTTGCACCATCTACAGTTGCAGCCTCATATAATTCATCTGGAATCGATTGCAATACACCTGTAGTCATAGCAAATATGAACGGAAAGCCTAGCCAGCTTTGAATAATGATAAGCGCGATTCTTGTCCACATCGGTTCAGTCATCCATGGTATATTATCAATCCCAAAGAAAGCTAAAATATCCGTATTAATCGTTCCAAATGATTCATTAAACATTCCCGCAAAAACTAAAATAGACACGAATGCCGGGACTGCCCAAGGTAAAATAAATACCGTTCGAATAATCGCTTTTCCTTTTAAATCCTTTTGATTCACTAAGACGGCTAAAAAAATCCCCAATGCAACTTGAAGTGTTGTAGCTCCAAATGTCCAAACAATTGTCCAAGCTAACACTGAGAAAAATGTATTTCTCCAAATATCAATGTTCACGATATCTGCAAAATTTTGAAACCATACCCAATCTACAAGTTTTGCTGGTGGAGAATGATACAAATCATAATTTGTAAACGCTAATAAAAAAACAAAGATGATTGGCAAAATAACGACAAATGTTAAAAGTAAAAATCCCGGGGAAATCATTAAATAAGGGAAGCCATTATCAATTAAGTTTTTATATTGCTCCTTTACGGTGCTGATCGGTTGATTAAGATCACGTTTTTTACCATTTCTGTATGCATCCCTCAAATTAAATAGGTAAAATCCAATCCCAAATGCTAAAACAATTAACGCGATAATTCCATAGACTAGCAGAAATATAGAGTGATCTCTCGGAGTTTCAGTACCAAGAGTCAATAAACCCCAAATGCCTATATCGAGCAAATCCCAAAACACATATAAAAAGGAAGCCGCTAAGATGAGGAATAGGATACCTTTCATTCTTTGCCGATTATATAATTGTCCTAATCCAGGGATAATTGATAATAGCAAGGCTGTTTTGCGATGTTTAGAGCTAGCTTTTATGCCTTCCACCATTTTTTAAATCTCCTTTCACAAATAAATACAAATCTTCATAAAGCAAATGACATAAAAGGATGAAGAGGATGACTAGTAGCATCAACCCTCTCCAAATTTTTATCCTTTTATTTATGACTCATAAGTAATGCTTATTGATGGTTTGTTTCAATATTTTGCTTAATGGTTTTTACTGCACTATCTAAAGCAGCTTTTGGCTCAGCTTTCCCTGTAACAATTGTTTGTAGGCTATCAGCCATTGGCTCCCAAACTTCAGCCATTTCAGGAATATTTGGCGTTGGTACTGCATATTGAGATTGCTCAGCAACTGCTGCAGCTACCTCATTATCTTTAATGATAGGATCCTCGATTAATTCCTTAACTGGTGGAACCTCATTTGTTAATTCAAAGCGTTTTTTTGCATTATCTGCATTTGTAATATGTTCAATAAATTTAGTTGCCCATTCTACGTTTTTAGAAAATGCCGAAACATGCCAGCCCTTTACACCCATAAATGTTTTAACATGTTCACCATTTGATAAGGTAGGAAGTGCAGAAGCACCTACATCGATTCCAGCATCTTTCATTCCTTGTACAGCCCAAGGTCCATTCATCACAGCAGCTACTTTTCCTTCATTAAATAATCCGTCCATTGTAGAACCGCCATTTTCACCGATAATTCCTTTCGGGAATAGACCTTCTTTATACCATTTTTGAATTTCTTCAGCTCCCGTAACGGCCCCTTCATTATTTAAGCCAACATCTTTCGGATCTAGTGCACCACTATTATCTTTAAATACATAACCGCCGAATCCGCCAATTAATCCATGAGCAAAGTAATAATTATCACCTAAGAATAAGAAACCGAAGTTACCATCCTTTGTAAAATCCTTTGCAAATGTATACATTTCTTCCATCGTCTTTGGCGCTTCACTTAAATGTGCCTTATTGTATAGGAAGATTGGTGTTTCCGTTGCCTTTGGTAATCCATATAACACCCCATCATACATTTGAGCTGCAATAGAGGTTTCTGTAAAAGTATCCACTACTTTTTGATCAACATTAATATTTGTAATAAGTCCTTCTGTTACAACCTGACCAATTTGATCATGTGGCAATGTTACAATATCTGGCCCTGTACCCGCTGGACCATCTAAGCGAAGCTGGTCACGTATTTCATCTGCCATCCCAAGCTCTTTATACTCTATTTCAATCCCATATTCTTTTTCAAACGATTCAATTGCAGGCTCTAATGCAACTCCTCTGTCAGTATCCTCCCAGACGACAAGCTTTTCTGGCTTTTCTGGCATTGTTCCTTCAGATGTTGTTTCTTTTTTATTATTATTGTTTGAACCAGTTCCTCCAGATTGTGTTGATGAATCTGGTCCACATGCTGCTAATACACCTAATAAAAGTAATCCCATCATAAATAAAGATAAAACCTTTTTCATTTTGACCCTCCTATTGGTTTATGCAATCGTTTGCATTATTTATCAAAGAAAGCTACTCTCATATATTTGAAAAGGTTAGTTTAATAGTATGTATCAAACTTCAAATATATTTATCTGAAAGCGATTTCACTTTCTATATTACCTATTGTAAATACATAACAATGACAATTCAAGTGTTTTTTTAGATTAAAATGATTGACATCAAGCTATATATTCAATAGGATCAACATATATTCATTTACTACCTTTATTAAGCAAGCGATTGCACATATTTCGACAACTCAAGGAGTGAAAATTATGTTTTTAGAAGCGATTTATCATAGACCACAGGATCAATACGCTTATTCATATGATGAAAACACAATACATATCCAATTACGAACGAAAAAGCAAGATATTGAAACTGTCGAAATTATTTATGGAGACCCGTATGATTGGAATCATTCTAAATGGAATACAGTAACTAAACAAATGAATATAGCTTATTCTGACCAATATTTTGATTATTGGTTTATAGCCATTCATCCACCATTTAAACGCCTCCGTTACGGTTTTTTACTAACTAACGATTCGAAAAGCTGCGTTTATACTGAAAAGGGCTTTTTCGAACAACCACCTTTAGATGATACAGCCTATTATTTTTGTTTTCCTTTTATCAATTCAATCGATGTTTACAAGCCACCAAGATGGGTGGAAAATACTATTTGGTATCAAATCTTCCCAGAAAGATTTGCAAACGGTGACCCAACGTTAAATCCGAAAGGAACAGTCGAATGGGAACAACAGGAGCCTACTCCAACGATTTACTATGGCGGAGACTTTAAAGGGGTTATCGACCATATTGACTACCTTGTCGACCTAGGCATTACTGGGATTTACTTCACTCCAATCTTTAAAGCGTATTCTAATCACAAATATGACACGATAGACTACATGGAAATAGATCCGCAATTTGGAACGAAGGAAACATTTAAGCAATTAGTCGAAACATGCCATAAGCAGGGTATTAAAGTCATGCTTGACGCAGTCTTTAACCATTGCGGTTACTATTTTGCTCCGTTCCAGGATGTATTAAAAAACGGCGAAAAGTCGATATATAAAAATTGGTTTCATATTCGTAAATTTCCAATCCAAACAAAACCGATCCCAACTTATGATTCATTTGCATTTGAGGCAAGTATGCCTAAGCTTAATACAGAAAATCCCGAAGTTAAGGAATACTTATTAAATGTTGGCCGCTACTGGATAAAGGAATTTAATATCGACGGCTGGAGGCTAGATGTCGCAAACGAAGTAGACCATCAATTTTGGCGGGAATTTAGGAAGGAAATGAAAAAAATAAAGTCTGATATTTTTATACTCGGAGAGATTTGGCATGATGCAATGCCTTGGCTTAGAGGAGATCAATTTGATTCAGTTATGAATTATCCTTATACAGATAATGCACTTCGCTTTTTTGCCAAAAATGAAATTGGAGCTATCGAATTTACTGAAACATTGCAAAAATATTTACACATGTATCCGCAAAACATTAATCATGTATTATTTAATTTACTGGGCAGTCATGATACCCCAAGAGTAATGAATATTGCCAATTTCAATAAAGAAAAGGTAAAGCTTCTACTTGCCTTTCTATTAAGCACACCTGGTTCACCGTGTATTTACTATGGTGATGAAATCGGGATGACTGGTGAACAGGACCCAGGTTGCAGAAAATGTATGGTTTGGGATGAAGAACGGCAGGATTTAGAAATGCTTGAATTCACAAAAAAACTAATTCAACTTCGCAAACAATACCCGCTCCTTGGAAATGACGGGGAATTCATATTATTTGATGCAAATAATACGTCTAATCATATTTCATATATAAAAAGAAACGAACAAGAGCAGCTTTTAGTTGTATTCAACAATAATGAAACAATGCAAGACATTCCAATTCCTTTGAACTTAAAAGACAAAACAATCATCGATCTCTGGAACGAAAAAGAATTTGCTGCACATACTAACAATATTTCTGTACAGCTTGCTCCATATAGCTTTACATTTTTACTTTTTAAAGCTTAATCAACCATTATTGCCCAACCAGTTGATTGTTTTTCCCCTGACTGATTGGGCAATCTTTGTATACTGCAAGTATTTATAATCTATTTTTTCCTTAAAATAATTCTTCGATACTCATGGGGGCTTAAACCTTCTAATCTCTTAAAGAGCTTTGAAAAATACGTCGCATCCATAATGCCAACCTCTTGAGAGATGTTCGCCACCTTCTCATCTGTCATAGCAAGCAGCTTTTTTGCTTCATTCATCCGGTATTGATTTAAATAATTATTAGGCGTCATTCCAATGATTTTTTGCATGCAACGAGTAATGTAGTCTGGATGAAAATGCAATGCATTTGATAGATGCTCCATCTTTAATTCTTCCTTATAATGATCCTTAATAAATTTTACTGTTTCTTCAACAACTCTCTCTGCTGCGGATGGAATTTTACATGCCTCTTTTTGTAAATGTAAGAGAAATTCCTGAAAATATAATTGTTGTCGCAATTGATAGTCTGGTGTTTGATGACTAATACTCATTAAGTTATCAAAAATATTTTCGACAAACTTCATATTTTCGATTTCTCCGAAGCAAGGCAGACAAAATCGGTAAGCAGAAGGAGTTTCCATGTCACCTTCTGATAACAAAATATCTGACCAATTATCAATTCCGTCCTCAACAAGATCATAATGATTAGGCATCGAAAAATGCAACCAATAATATTCTGTTTTGACACAGCAGCCTTTATGGCCAAAATGTTCAAATCCTGGTACTAAAATAATATATTGCCCCTCACCAACCGTATAAGGAATGTCATCCTCTGTAATAAATAGCTCGCCGTGCTTTACATAGATTAAATCAAACACCGTAAAAGTTCTCCTAAAATGCCTTGTACCTTTTTCAAAAACAGCATATCCTCCCATTATTAATGTTGGGAATGGAGGAACCATCATTTCAATATATGACATATCCAATCTCCCTTTTCAAAGTTCTGCTAGTATGATGCATCATTATCAAAAAATTTCTTTATCTTTAAATAATAAATTATGAGATTTATTGTCCATTAATTTTCCAATAAGGAGCTTAATAGATAGATAAACGCTTACATTTTATGATGTCTTTCTCAAAAAATGTTGATAGTCGGATTTCTCCAAGAATTATCGTAATCCTCTCTTTCTATTATACACGAACGTATGTAAACTAATTAAGACTTAATAACGTACTTCAAAAGGTGTTGATAAAAATGTCATCAGAATTTAAAAATCGGAATTTGACATTATTCGCTCTTACATGGCCGATCTTTATCGAGCAAATGCTTCATATGCTAATGGGAAATGCTGATACATTGATGCTTAGTCAATATTCGGATAACTCTGTGGCAGCAGTCGGTGTATCAAATCAAATATTATTTTTATTAATCGTTATGTTTGGTTTTATCGCAACGGGAACAACGATTCTTATAACGCAATATTTAGGTGCGAATAATGTTAAGGATGCTAAAGAGGTTTCAATTGTATCCATTTCTGCTAATCTTATAATTAGTCTTATATTAAGCGTTGTTATCGTCATTGCTAGTGATGAAATTCTTCGTTTAATGAACTTACCAGAAGAATTATTACCAGAGGCTAAATCATATTTACAAATCGTTGGTGGCTTTTCATTTGTTCAAGCATTAATTATGACTGTTAGTGCCATCTTAAAAAGCTATGGCTACACGAAGGACACGATGTTTCTTACAATCGGTATGAACCTCTTAAATGTAATTGGTAATTTTGTTCTCATCTTTGGGGCATTCGGAATACCTGCACTTGGTGTACAAGGAGCTGCGATTTCAACGGTCGTTTCTCGTTTTATTGCTTTATTTATCATTTTTTATATGTTAAAAAAACGATTATATTTTACGATCAAGCTAAAAGATATAATTCATATCCCAATGCACCATCTTAAAAATCTATTAGGTATTGGCGTTCCAACTGCTGGTGAACAATTATCCTATAATACATCACAAATGGCGATTACCTTCTTCATTACTATGATAGGTACAGAAGCCCTTACTACTAGAGTTTATACGCAAAATTTAATGATGTTTATGATGTTATTTAGCATTGCCATCAGCCAAGGAACACAAATTTTAATTGGATATTTAATCGGTGCAAAGGAATATGAATCCGCCTATAAACGATGTTTAAAAAGTTTATATTCTGGGATAACGATTTCGATTTTAATGGCGGTTATCTTTAGTATCTTCTCTGAGCCATTATTAGGAATTTTCACTTCAAATGAACGGATTTTAGAAGTCGGGAGTATCTTAGTGCTCTTAACGATTATTTTAGAACCTGGAAGATCCTTTAACATGGTCATTATCGGTTCCTTAAGAGCTGCGGGAGATATAAAATTCCCGACCTATGTAGGTATTTTATCAATGTGGGGAATTGCTGTTCCAGTGGCGTATATATTAGGAATTCACTTCGATTTAGGCCTCGTTGGCGTTTGGATTGCCTTTATTGCAGATGAATGGTTCCGGGGAATCATAATGCTATACCGCTGGAAATCGCGTGCTTGGATGACGAAACGATTTGCTCAGAACGCAGTTACTACTTAAAAGTAATCAAGCAACTTTTATCTCTGCTAACTAGATTAGAAATAGATAAGGCTATCCCATGACTATTCTTTCTACGGGATAGCCTTATTTTTTATTCTAAAAGTTTATCTTTCCTCAAGATTAATACGGTAATTTTCAAACCATACATGAATTTGCGCTAAATGTGCAAGTAATTGTGGACCTGACATTAATTGGCCAAACCACGGAACTTTAAAGGTATTTCCTTCAGATTCAATTAAATCTTGGAGCATTTGTTTTGATAATAAAACATGTAATATCGAATCTTTATTCGCTACAAGTGTTTGTAACCAGTTTTTCACTAATCGCGTATACTCTGGATTATGAGTTTTTGGATAAGGGCTTTTTTTACGATAGAGAACCTCGTTTGGCAGAATTCCTTCTAGCGCTTTTCGTAATATCCCTTTTTCCCTTCCTCCATGCATTTTCATCTCCCAAGGAATATTCCATACATATTCAACGAGTCGATGATCAGCGAATGGTACACGAACCTCTAAGCTTGCTCCCATACTCATTCGATCTTTTCTGTCCAGCAGATTTGTCATAAACCAATGGAGATTTAAATAAAAGAGCTGGCGTCTTTTTGCTTCAATTTCTGTTTCACCTTCTAACAATGGGGTTTCATTCACTGTTTCCTCATATCGTGCTTGAACATATTCATTTAGCTTTAATTTTTCCTGCCATTCCGACTTTAATAAATTCACTCTCGCATCAGTTGAGCGCATCCAAGGAAATGCAGGACTTGATAAATCGTCTGGTCGATGAAACCAAGGATATCCTCCAAAAATTTCATCGGCACATTCCCCAGATAACCCTACAACAAAATCCTTTTTTATTTCTCGACAAAACCAAAGTAATGATGAATCAACATCAGCCATGCCAGGTAAATCTCTTACATACGTCGCTTCAATAAGATGATCGACTAATTCGTGCTGACTAATGACACATTGGTGATGGATTGTGTTAAATTCTTCACTTACTTTCTTAATCCAAGGACCATCAGAGTTTGGTTGAAACTCATTTGCTTTAAAAAATTTCTCATTATCCTCATAATCAATCGAAAATGAATGAAGATTGCCCTTTCCCTCTAGCTGATATTGTTTAGCAGCTATTGCAGTTATCGCACTAGAATCTAAACCACCCGATAGGAATGTACATAAAGGCACATCTGATACAAGCTGTCTTTTAACCGCATCTGTAAATAAAAATCGTACGTTTTCAGCCGTTTCCTCCAATGAATCTTCATGTTTTTGACTCTTTACATTCCAATATCTCCAAATTTTTAACCCATTTTTGGAATATACGAGGGCATGTGCTGGTCTTAGCTCATCAATTCCTTTAAATACTCCAACTCCTGGCGTCCTTGAAGGCCCAACTCCAAATATCTCTGCTAAACCAGTATAATCAAGAATTGCGGATACGGAAGGATGTGCTAAAATCGCTTTTAATTCAGATGCAAATAATAACGAACCATTATCTTCTTTGAAAAATAACGGTTTAACCCCCATTCGATCCCGTGCAATAAACAATTTTTCATTAGCAGAATCCCATACTGCAAAGGCAAAAATACCGTTTAAATGGTGAACACATTCTTCTCCCCACTCAATATATGATTGCAGCAATACCTCTGTATCTGAATGTCCGACAAAGGAATACCCTCTTGCAAGTAGCTCCTTTCGAATATCTTCAGTATTATAAAGTTCTCCGTTATAGCAAATCGTATAGCTATTCCCTTCCTTCGTTCGGATCATTGGCTGCTTACCACATTCTGGGTCAACGACAACTAACCGCTTATGACCAAATAACACGTGATTTTCTCCCCATATATTTGTATCATCTGGCCCACGTTTTGCTAAGGTTTCCGTCATTTTACTTATTGTTTCTTCTTCATTTTGGATATTCCCTTTATAGTTAACCCAACCTGTGATTCCACACATTCTTGCATCATCTCCCGATAAAATTTTCACCTATCGATACAGATATCACGTCCGATTGCCTTGCCCAGATTTTATTGTATGCCCACTTTATTTACATGTTGAATTGTCCTAAAAAAAATGCATAAAATTTGTTCGATTTGTCTAAAACGATGATACCGTCTTCTTCTCCATCAAATAGTTAAAAAAACATAAATAGGATATACATAATGTTGGAGGTAACGAAATGAGCTCTTATAAGCGTTCTGATGTATTATTAAAGCAAAAGCGGTCCTACTATATTGGCAAAATTGATATAACAGAGGATCAATATGTTCTATACGATGATATGAATGATGAATTTTTTTTATTAGAGGAACTTGGTGATAAACAGCTTGAAGTCCTTAGTCCTCACGGCTGGAAAAGTGCGAATTGGTTAGGTCTAGGAAAGGTAAAAACGGAAGGGGAGCTATTTACATTAAATTGCGGCGATTCTGTACGAATCAGAAAAACACTCCCGTTTGCACTTGATGAAATGTTAAAGGAAATACCTGATGAGACCTTTGTCAAAATTATTAAGCAGCTTAATTCATTATCATTTTCACCTTATGATTGTATTTATTCCTACAATCAATTGCTCTTTTTTTCAAACAAAGCAAATAAAAAGGGTGTTTCTTTTTTTCAATTTGACAACGAAGAATCCATTTGTGCCATTCAGCATCATTTCGAGCGCGGGATTCATTCTTCTGACAGATTTGAATTTACAACAAGCTTTGGCGAAAGACGACTAATTGTATCAATGTATTAATCTTTGACTAAAAACAACATTCGGGATTTTCCCCTTTAATAGCATAGGTTGATTTCAGCAATAGAGACTCCTAAGATAAAGAAGGCTCACATATATCACCAATCAACATTTTCTCAAGCTTGTTATTGCGAAAAAAAGACTCTAACAAAAAAGGGATCTCACCATATAACACTTATGATGAGATACCCTCAATTAATTAAAACAAGTCAAATCCTTCAGGCAAGCGTAAGCCTAGGGAAATGGTTAAGATAAGAATTACAAAGAACAAAATCCAAAATAACATCGCGGATTTCCCTTTTTTCACTTTAGCTAACACCATTTCCATCATACCAATTGTTAAGATTCCTAAAATGATTTTACCGATATATTCCCCATCAATACTTGTAAACCCGGAAAGGATGAGAACTCCTGTACCGATAACAAGAATGTAGAAAACTCTTAGGACCATAGAAACAATTTTTGCTTGCTTCTCTTTTTTTGATTTCAATAAAGAAGTAGCGACAAAAAATAGGATAATAGCAATTACCCATGACGTAATATGTACATGTGTCATAATTTCCTCCTCCTTGTAAAATTTTCGTGAACGTTTCATTTACCACAAACATTTCACAAAAACTATTTTCCCAAACAAGCTTATTTTAGCATGTTTCACCTTATACAGTTAACCTATTCCCCTCATAAAAAGGTGTAAAATTAGTGAACCTTTTGCAAATAACTACTGCTCATATAGTAAAATCAATTGATTTCTGATTGTGTCCATTTTCCGAATTTACTCATTACATATAAACATGATAAAGTGCTTGTCTACATAATTTCTATATTTAATCATGCCAACTTTTTTCTTTCATAAATACTCTGTTATTCCTTTACACGATTCCTTAAAACCCCTATACCCTCAATTTCAACCTCTATGATGTCACCAGGCATTAGAAATTTCGGAGGATTAAAGCCCTTGCCAACTCCAGCAGGTGTACCTGTAGCAATAATATCACCAGGTTCAAGAGTCGTTCCTTGAGAAATAGTTGAGATAACATGTTCAATTGAAAAAATCATATCCTTTGTATTCCCGTTTTGCCTTACCTCCCCATTAACTTTAGTTGTTAATGTTAAATCATATGGATTTGAGACCGCAGATTTATGGATTAAATAAGGCCCCATCGGACATGAAGTATCTAGGCTTTTTCCTAATAAAAACTGCTTATGCTGTGCTTGAAGATTTCTAGCTGTAAGATCATTGATAATCGTATACCCAAACACATAATCCATTGCTTCCGCTTCATTTATTTGCTTCCCTTTTTGACCAATAACGATAGCAAGCTCTCCCTCATAGTCAAGCTCATTCGTAATATGTAAATGTGGATCAATTTCATCTTCATGTCCGATCACTGTTGTAGGTGCTTTTGAAAATAGCATAACATGTTTAGGAATGTCCTCTTCACTGCCCATTTCAATTGCATGCTCACGATAGTTTTTCCCTACACAAAATATGTTTTTCTTTGGACGTGGAATAGGTGCAAGTATAGTGACATCCTCTATTCGATATAAAAATCCTTCAGAACCTTCCTCATTGATCTTGTCCACAATTTGCTTTACATGTTGGACAAATTTATCACCTAGTTTAATACATTCAAATAACGACTTTGGAATAGAGGATAATTCAAATATCTCCTTCTCAGCCTTTGCTAAATCAATAATTCGTTCTCCATGTACTAAACCTATAAATGATTCTTTATGGATCATTGCAGTAACAAACTTCATAAACAACCTCCAATTTAATGTAATTCAATTAAACACTTACCATAGCTGTTTAGTATTATGACCGATTATTTCTAATAATTCATTGTACCTGATATGTAGAATATTCGCTAAGCAAGTCGTTATTTCCTTTAATAATAATGGAGTAGTTTGTCTTTCCGAAAAAGGACCACCATGCTGCCACGGACCATCTGTTTCAATTAGTAATTGTTCGAGAGGTATTCGCTTAACCAATAACCGGTCTCTTTCACGATAGCAAACCTCTGGAGTAACAGAAACAAAATAACCAGAAGAAACAATTTCACTAACAGTACTAGCTGAGGCTTTCAACCAATGAAAATGAGCCAATTCCACATTTAACTTTTTTAATGAAATTAATGCCTTTTTAGCCTCATCATGTACTGCATGTAAAGAAACAGGTAAATTTTCTTTTTTAGCAACACGAAGAAAGGTTTCAAGTACATCAATGAATTGCTCCTCACTGTATTTCGTATATAGTTCTTCTTTCTTGTAAGTAGGCAAGCCGATTTCTCCAATCCCAGCTAATTGTTTTCTTTCTTGATGCACTAAATCAATGAGTTCATATAAATCCCTTGTACTTGGTGGCGGTTCCTCTGGATGATGGCCAATTGCTGCTCGGATAAAATTTGGATATTCCTGCTTTAGCTTCAATATATCGTAACTTGATTTTAAATTCGTTGAAACTGCAACCACACCTTCAATCCCACACTCATTCCATTTATTTATCAAATCTTTTATTTCTGTTTGATCATATTGGTCCAGATGGATGTGTGCGTCAATCATCTTTATCTAATCCCCTTTCATTATACAAATAGTAGGTTAACGTTAACTTAAATGTAGAAATTTGTATCTTTTTTGTATGTTTTATCGAATCTATTACTTTTTAAGAATAAGGATGTATAATAAGCTTGTCCTCATAATAGGATAGAAAAATTATTTAGAGATGGAGACGTAAAATGTTTACAAAAAGTATCGAATTAAAAAGAAAATCCTTGTTAAAAACAGCCTTACAATATGGAATAAACTCAAACGAAACGATTACGTGCAGCCAGGAGCTTGATATTTTGCTACTTAATGAAATTAAGTTAAGAAACTCAAAAATAACTTCAAAAAAAGTTAATACTCCATATAAAAAAGAATAAAAAACAAATATGACTCTTAGCATTCAACATCTTCTTCCCACATTTTCCTTTCCTTATTCCACATGTTGATTGTACCTCCAACAATAATCACACATATATTGTTTTATATCATATTAGTATAAAAAACACGTTCTTTTTTGCGTGTTTTTCCATTTTGATTAAAAGGGAGTTAACAATGCCAGCGATTGTAGGAGCCTTTAAGGTAAATAGTGTAGGTACAAGTAGTATCGTTCATGTGGGGGATGTCATTACGATTTCTCCATATAGTGAGGTAAAAACCTTTGCCGGAGCTGGTTCTTTTAATACAGGAGACGGATTAAATATTTATAATCAACACTCTGTAACAAATACGTATGATAATGATGTTGTTGACCAGCCATCAGCAGGAAATTTATAAGGAGTGTTGACCATGAACTTTTATATTAATCAATCCATATGCATTAATTATTTACGAGTAGATTCTGTAAGCAACTCTTCCGTCTTACAAATTGGAAGTGCAGGGATTATTAAGCCGCTATCAAATCTTTATAATACAGGTGGATATACAGAAGCAGCCCCAGAAATAGAAACGGAAACACCAGTTGGATTGCTTGAAACAAATGATATTACAGTTCCTTTAACATCACCTACAATAGGATAATCTATCTAATCATAAGGCTAATTTTGATCTCCTTCAAATTTACAACTTAGGCAATCACCTATTGTATCGTATATGCATATAAATAGTGTATCAATTTTGTGCGAGAACTGAGGTGATTGGTAGTATGTATACAAATGAGTTCGTGAAAACTTTACAACAACTTCAGCAATACATTCAATTTCAGGATCAAAAGCTTAAGCAATTAACTGAAACAATCAACACCATTCAATCAGAGGTTGAACAGTTCAAAAATAAACCTTATACAAATATTGAAAGAATTGAATATAAGTTTGACCAGTTAAAAATCGAAAGACTTGATGGCACATTAAATATTGGATTAAATCCTACCGATCCAAATCAGATCGATCAATTTGAAGTAGAACAAAACGGACTTCAAGTTAACAACGATATGACACAACCTCCACAAGAACAACAGCAAGTACGCCATCAGCTTTTCCAACAATGTAAAGAAGAAATTCAGCATTTTTTAAATAATGATTGTGTCGATTTTATTAGACAGGCAGAACAACAATTACAATTACGCTTAGATGAACCACATCGTAGACATATTATTGAGGATATTCGAAAGCAAATTGATAGTCGGATTCAATATTACATGAATGAACCTTCATTATCTAATCTCGGAGATTTCAACGAACAAAAGCATAAAATTCTCCAGAAAGTGAAAGCAGATGTAGAGAATTCAATAAAACATTTTTTAAATCACTTACCAAAAGGACCTGAATAAGGACATATCCTATATAAGGAGGAAAGCTAAATGAATTTTACTGTTGTTAATCGCAACCTTCAAGTTGGAAATATTCGAATTATCGGTGTGTCAAGTTCTTCAGTGTTTTTAATCGGGGATACCAATACAATCTCACTATCTTCTGTTTTTGATACTCCACCTGAGTCGCTTATTGTCGGTCCATATGTACCGCTGTCTCCACAATGATTAGTCGTTTTTCAAAGGTAAACTCAGTATATGTTAATTCAATTGGTCTTAGCTCTGTATTTACAATCGGGGATTCGATGAATATTACTCCTTCTGTTAAAGTCTTTTCAGAGCAAAGGGAAGAGGAAAAATTTTTTGGTTCAGAAGGAGACCTCACCAAATATCCAATTTTTGAAGAAGAGATCCCATATCCTGTTTTTTATGAAAAGATAACAACCAATTTTTTTCATGATAATCCAAGCATTCAAGTAAATACTGTGACTGTTACAGCACTATCAAGCTCAGCAGTCTTTCAAATCGGCTCATCTAAAGATGTATTTTGCGAATCACGTACATTACACATTCGTCACCCATTTGACTAGACGAATACCCTTACCTTAGATGTTAACGAACCATCATCATTTCATATGCATAAAGTAAAGTACTAGCGAAAACAAAAGGGATGTTTTTATATGCCAGCAATTGTAGGTCCAATCAAAATTAATGAAGTTAGTGGGATTGTAAACTTTGGGGATACGTTCTATTTATCTCCTAAAAACCAATCAAAATCAGCTTCAGGTTCTGGTGGAGGAAATGTCGGTGATTTCCATATAGTTAATAACGGGTTAAGTGCAACAAATATGGTTGACCCAGATGTTTCCGATCAAAATATGACGGCAAATACCTAGTTACAGTTTTGCTTTTAAAGTTCATTATATTAGGTGGAGGGTGACTCAAAAGGGTCTGACCCCCTTTGGTTTTGAGCCACCCTTTATTATGTTTCCTAATAATTCAATAACCAAAGCAATTCTCAAGAGTTCTATATTGGTAAGCTTCCTTTTACTAACTCTTCTCTCGTCTAGCTAGATTTGAATAGAAGGGCACTGTACTCCTTAATCCTGATTGTCTTTTCGTTGTCAGTATGCTTTTAAATTCACATCGATTCAAGATAGACGGTTGAGCCTTTTCCGGATGGTTCCGCTGGGACGACGATTAATTTTTTAGGCAGTCTTGCTCGTAGCTCAGCGACGTGACTAATGACACCGACTGACAGGTTTTGTGCCTGAAGCTTTTCAAGAGCTGAGATGACTGCATCAAGTAGCTCGACATCAAGTGTACCGAAGCCTTCATCTAGGAAGAAAAACTGTAATGGGTACTCGCCACGAAGCTGAATTTGTGTTGACAACGAGAGAGCTAAGGCAAGTGAGGTTAGGAAGGTTTCACCTCCAGAAAGTGTAGACACTGGACGTCTAACCCCGCCATTTGCGTCATCTCTCATAATGAAGCCACCTTGAGAGTCTACTTCAATTGCATAACGTCCTCGTGTAAGTGTTCGCAATCGTTCTGATGCATCTCTACTAACCTGAACAAGCTGCTCCTCAGCTACATACTCAACAAAGCTGTTTCCTTTAAAGACGGTTTGTAGCTTTTCAAGCTTTTCTAACATCTCATCTAATGCCTTTTGTTGTCGTTCAATTTCGAGATAGCGGTCATGTTTTTTTAACAGCTCTTGAAGCGCTTCGCTCGCCGCTCCTTTATTTGCAACCGCTTCATCCACCTGTTCCTTTACTTCTGTTTTCAATAATTGAATTTGTTCCCATGCTTCATTTGTTAACTGTTTATCTTGTAGCTTTTCAGCTATTCGGTTTAAGTCCGCTGTCAGCTGCTTCATTTTATCAGTAAACTTTTCTAATTCATTTTTCATGAAATGCTTTTCTTCCAGTCCTAATAAGGAAGAAAGAGTCTCTTCGATTGTATGAAAGGACGTTTTTTCAGATACATTCTTCCATTTTTCTGTTGCCTCATTTAATTTGAGTTTTGTCTGTTCAAACGCCTTCTCATTTGCCGCAAGCTGACTTTGATGCTCGTGCATTGATTTCGTAGCTTGCTGTAATAAACGGTACAATTCATTTTCCTTTTCCGTTAATTGTTTTAGCTTTTCGATTGTTTCTTTCAATTGTTGGTTGAGTGATTTATCAGACGAAACATCCGATAATTTCTCCTCCTTTTCACGAATTAGCTGTTTGCAATTATTGATTGTCGCTTGTAATTCAATTTCTTGTTGATTTATTAACTGAATTTGTTTTTCACATTCCTTTACTGACTTTTGCTGCTCTTCAATAAATAAAATGCTTGTTTGAATTCTTTCATTTAGTTGCTCTACTGCTTGGTCTTTTTTACTCATATCTTGTTGAAGCGTTTCAACATCTGCTAATGGCACCGTTGAAAACTGCACTTCATATTCTTTTAACGCTTTTTCGTAAGCAACCTGATCGACTTGTTGTTTTTCCTTCCATTCACTTACATCGTTTTTTGCAGAGGAAAGATAATCACCTTTTCTCAGTTCCTCTTGCTGTATTTCTCTTACTTGCTTCACTAGTAAATCGATATTACTTTTTAGCTGTAAATAATCCTGGGAGATTGACTTTAATTCTAATTGAAAAAGCTTGTCCCCTTTTTGAAGTGGGTCAGCAAGTTCATTTTTTATAATCTCGTCAAGCTCTATCTCCTCTACTTGTGTCACATCTTGGAGAAACGGAAATTCAGAGGTTAATTGTTGAGAGATTCCTTCAAGTTTAATTTTTAGCGAATGGAATTCCTGACTTAAATCCTGTAAATTCACAAGTTGTTCTTGAAGCTTTTCCGACTGCTTTTCACCGCTTTCAAACAAAGCTTCATTTAGATGGGCAGGATTTGGATGTGTGGATGAACCACAAACTGGGCATGGTTCTCCATCATGTAAATGCTGGACAAGTTTAAGTGCAAGCTTATGACTATTTTCCTTCTCTTCTTTTTTGACGATAAAGTCTAATTCGCTTTTCACAGTGTGAATAAAGGCTTGGTGTTCTCTTTCTCGTTCTGATATAAGAAAGTACTGCTTATTCAATTCAATAAATTGTTCCTTAAGCTGATTTTTACGATTAACAGTTGCTGTTGAAATCCTTTTTAGGTTTTCAGTTTCTTGTTCGATTATTTTTTGTTTTTCTTGTACAATTGCTGTTGTTTCAGAGAATCTGCGTTTTGCCTGAGTTACTATTTGTTTTGCCGTTAATGCTCCTTGGATCATTTCTCGTTCTTTTGCCGATACAGTATTAGCGAGTAATTCTTCCTTCAAGCGTTGCTGCTTTTCCAATGCCTTCTCGACTAAGGTCTGTGCCTTTCCCAATGCTTTATTGTCAAGATGACGTTGTTCGACCAACTTATCGAATTTCTCTTGTAATTGAGCTAGTCTTTTCTGTTCTGCAACACGTTCTTCATCAATTTTTTGTAACTGCAGAAGCTTTTCTCTTTCAGCAACAAGCTTTGGTTCCCGCTCACTTTTTATGTTTCGAATCTCTTCATATGCTAGATTACTTGTCTCATATCGTTCCTTTACTTCTTCAAATCGCTTTTTAATCAAGGAAAGATTTATTTCTGCATCTTTTTTCTCTAGCATAAGTGCTTGGAGTGATTCTGCATATGGTCTAAGATTCTCAGCTTCCTCTGCTTTTTGAAGCTGTATTTTAAGCTTGTCCATTTTATCTGCTTCTGCTTCTAAAGTTGCCTTTTCTTTCTCTATCTCTGCCTTTTGCAATTGCAGCTGTCTTATCTCTTGCATAGCTTCATATTCTTTTAAAATGCTATCAAATTCTGTTTGACGTTTTTGTAGTAGAATATTCGCTTCATTCAGACGAGCTTCCGCAGCTTTAACTGCCTCTGTAGAAGCATCACCTAAACCTGTTTTTTCAGCTTCGAGTTCATTTCGTTGTATTCTTGTTTTTGCAAGTCGAGATTTTAATTTTTTAATTAATTTGTCTCCATATTGTTCTAGATGAAACAATCGTTGTAGCATTTGGCGTCGTTCCGCACCTTTTAAGGATAGAAACTCAGCAAATTTTCCTTGTGGGAGAACAACAGCTCTTGTGAAATCATCAATTGTTAACCCTAATAATCCATGTATTTTTTCATTAACATCGGCAGCCTTATCTGCTAACACAACGGTTTCTTCTCCAGCTTCAATTAATCGACAAATGGATGTTTTTACTTTAATATCATCTGTTCTCTTAAATCCTCTTTCAACCGTATAGCGCTTTTTCGAGGAGGCATTTTCTAGTTCAAAGGTAAAGGATACTGCAAGGCTGTCCTCTGCATGGTTTAAAATACCATGTGTATTATTTGCTGCACGCTCAACTTTTCCATATAAAGCTAATGTCATAGCATCTAAAATTGAGGATTTACCACTACCAGTCGGTCCAAATATCCCAAATATTCCCCCCTCACATAATGAATCAAATTGAATCGTTTGCTTCTCTCTAAAACTATGAAGTCCTGAAACAGTTAATTGAATTGGTCTCATCCTTCTACACCTTCCTCAGAACCTTCCTCTTGGTGAACAAGCTCAAGAAATAATTGAACTAAGTCTTCTTCAGGCTTAGCTCCTCCTGTTTGTTTCTCATAAAATTGTGTAAAAAGTTGATCGATCGGTAAATTAGCTTGCCTTGCTTCAATAACTTCTTGCTCACCGATAAAGATAGGACGGATATGAATAAACCCTTGGTGCCATTTTCGTAATCGATGAATTTCTTCGATTGAGAGAGTATTCGTTAAATGAATTTCTAAATCAATCCATGCCGTTGTATCACGACCTTCATCTAACCATTTGTAAACCTGATTGATTCCTTCTGTTGCTTTCCACTTAACTAATGGTTTCCCTGAAGATAATGGAATTTCTCTCATCTCTACAGGCTGATTAGGCTCAGCATCTAATATAGTGACAGACTTTGCATAGCCAATTTCTGAAAAACTATACGCTAGTGGAGATCCAGAATATCTTGTTAACGTATTTGCGCGTTTTATATTTTGGGGACGATGCAAATGTCCCAATGCAACATATTGAGCTGCCTCAGGCATACTTGTTGCTGCTACTGTGTACGCTCCGCCAACTTCAATTGGGCGTTCAGAATCAGACGAGCTTCCACCCGCAACATGAATATGACTCATTGCCATATTAATCGTATCGGGACGAAATTGCTTGCTCATAATTGAAAATAACTCTCGAATTCTTTCATCATATTTATTTCGTAATAACACTTCATCATGGGACTCAGATAACACCTGTTCAAGTCTAGCTTCTGAAGGGTATGCAAGAGCAGCGAGCGTCAATTGCTGCTGGACCCTAGGGACATCGATTTTGATCACCTCAGCCATCGGATACCCTATTAAATGTATCGAATGATTACTAGCCAATGGCGATGCTGCCGATAATCGATCAGGATTATCATGATTCCCCGCAATGACAACGATAGGCCGTTTTCCATTATCTGATAAACGCGAAAGTGCATCATAAAATAACTGTTCTGCAGCAGCAGGAGGATTCACTGTATCAAATGCATCACCAGCCATTAAAACCATATCTACTTTTTCTTCTTCAACTATACGAACAAGTTCATCTAGAAATTCAGCTTGTTCTGCTAAGCGGCTCCTTCCTTCTAAGGACCGACCTAGATGCCAATCAGCTGTATGGAGGATTCGCATTCTATTAAACACCCTTTCTAGCATATAGAAATAATGTACGACTTTAATCAAAAACAGTAGTAAGATGACAAATCATGAATAAATCGCCACCTTACTACCACTTCTTCTACATTTCGAATAAATGACCACCATCAAAGAAATATAAATATTTTTCCTTCAGTGGCCTGCGAATAATGTCTTCAATTGCCTTTGTATATAAATCAATTTGGATGCGATATCTTTCCTTTAATACTGTCTCTGCCTCAGCAATACCGCCTGGAAAACGCCCTTCAATCGAATCTGTTTTATAATCAATCAAGACTAAGCCAGCTTCATCTTCAAAGAGACAGTCAATTACCCCTTGGACAATAATTGATTCTTCTTTAATGTCCTTATATAAAGTACTTGCATTAAGAGCATAACTGAATGGTACTTCTCGGGAAACTTTATCTGCATGAAGCATACGGCCTCCAATTGGAGTCGCAAAAAATTTAGCAATTTGCTGTGGATTGATTACTTCTGCCATGTCAGATGTTAATATTTCCTTTGCGATAAGCTCCTGTACTTTTGTCATAATTGTATTTGCTGTTACAGCTTCATTTAAGGGAATATGCTGCATTACTGTATGCATAGCTGTTCCTCTTTCTGCAGCTGATATTGATTTACTTCTCATAAAGCTTGGCCGATCATATAGAACAGCTTGTGGCTTTTTCACTAATTGTAAATCACTATATTCATCCCGAACTTCCTTCTGTCTTTTTAATTCTGTTACGGATTGCTTTGAGCGATTCTTTGTTGCTGCTAGATGTGGATATGTCCAATTTAATTTTTCATGAACCTTGTCTACCTCATTACTTTCAATAGGCACTTGCTCTCCATGTGAAATCGCCGTTAAAAGCTCTGTATTTAACTGTTGTTCCTTACTAAACGATTCAAGAAGCTTTTCACCTTTCACAAATTCAATCGTCCATTTTGATGAATGCTTTGATATCTCTTCATTCATACACGTATGACCATCATTTAATAAAACACAGTCCTGATGGCGAACTAACGCAGGACCAATCCAATCGAGATAAGACTTCGCTTTTGCCCGTTCAAAATCCGGTAATAACCATTCATTATGAGAAATATAATTTTGCCAGTTGGCTATTGTTTTTTCAGCATCCTTTAACGTTCCAAGTAAAATCAGCTTCTCTTTCGCTCTCGTTAACGCTACGTATAATACTCGCATTTCTTCAGCAAGCAATTCCATTCTCATTTTCTTTTTTAGTGCAATATATGGTAACGTAGGATAGCTAATTCGGATTTTTGGATTAATTAATTTTGTTCCAAACCCTAGCTCTTTATCTAGTAAATATTTTTTGTTCAAATCCATCATATTAAATTGCTTTGACAGCCCCGCAACAAAGACTACCGGAAATTCTAATCCTTTACTGCTATGGATCGTCATTAAGCGCACGACATCTTCCTGTTCTCCAAGCGCTCTAGCTGCACCAAGATCATCCCCTCGTTCTTGCATTCTTTCTATGAAGCGTAAAAAGCGGAATAACCCCCTAAAGGAAGTTGCTTCATATTGCCGAGCTCGATCATATAATGCTCTGAGGTTTGCTTGTCTTTGTTTCCCACCTGGCATTCCACCAACAAAATCAAAAAACTTCGTATCTCGGTATAATTGCCAAATTAGGTCTGATACTGAGCCTTGTCGCGCCTGGTTTCTCCATTGCTGTAAAAGTTCAATAAAAGTGGTCAGCTTTATGGATAGGGATTGCTCAACCAATGATTCATTTGCAATACATGCTTTAAGCGCATCGTAATAAGTTCCCTTTTTATCAAACGTACGAATAATTGCAAGTTCATTTGCATCCAAGCCAACAATCGGAGAACGTAGCACAGATGCTAATGGTATATCTTGAAATGGATTATCTATTACTTTTAGAAGTGATACCATAATTGACACTTCCGTTGCCTCAAAATATCCATTTGAAAGATTTGCATATACAGGAATTCCGGCTTGTTTAAATTCCTCCATTATTTGTGGTGCCCATGGCATGGAACGAAGAAGAATGACAATATCTCGGTACGTAATTGGACGCGTTCCGTCGATACCTCGATCATAAATTGGGAACTGTTCATCAATAAGTGATTTGATTTTATTTGCCATAAGCCTTGCCTCAAGCTGTACGGTTTCTAGCTCTTGCTCATCAAAGCCACTTGCATCTTCATCCTGCTGAGACTCCTCATCCTGATTAATCGGTTCAATGAGCAGCAGTTCTGTATTCATCTTTTTCCCTTCAGGATAAGAAGCACCAAGCTTTAATTCAGCATCTTCGTCATATACAATTTCTCCAACACGTTCACCCATAATTTGTTTAAATATAAAATTCGTTGCATCTAATACTTCAGCTCTACTTCTGAAGTTTTTCGATAAATCAATTTTCATTCCTGTATTGTTCGCGTCTTTTGTAAAACGCTTATATTTACTTAAGAACAGAAAAGGCTCAGCTAAACGAAAGCGATAGATTGATTGCTTAACATCCCCAACCATAAACAGGTTTCCTGATGCTTCATCATCTTTTGTTACGAATTTCAATATCGATTCTTGAACAAGGTTCGTATCTTGATATTCATCAACCAATACTTCAGTAAATTGTTGTTTATAAAATCGTGCCGCTTCACTTGGTTCATCACCAGTTCCTTGAAGTATTTGCAAACAATAATGCTCCAAATCGGCAAAATCAACAATTCCTTTCTCCTTTTTTATTGCTTCGTAACGCTCAGCAAATTCCTTCACAAGCGAAACAAGCTTTTTCATAACAGGAGCTAATTGTTCAAAATCTAGTAAATAAGAAGAAAGGCTTCTGGAAAACATTTCGTCACGCAATTGTTCGATTTTCTTTTTCGCAGCGTTTCTTAATGCTGTCACCTGATCTGTTAATGCTTTATCATATTGATCTCCCCTGACCGGTTTTGCCCTCGACAAGCTAAATGATTTTATTTGCTCAGCTAAACCTTCCCACGAGTTTTTTACAGCAAGTAAGCAATCGACTTGTTTTAAGTCATCATCTAAATTTTCTGCTCGAGGTGCAGGTCCAGCTGGTCGTTTTGTTATTTCCATCGCTTGCTCCAGCTGGTCCTTTGCTCCATATAAGACAAGCTCGATGTCATGTAGGAGGTAACGAATAAATGGCAGTGTAGAAATGTCTGCATCTCCCACATCATACATTGAAGCTAGCTGTTCCAGCCAAAGATTTGGTGTAGGATGTGACCTTGAAAAAAGGTAAAGCACGCGAATAATCGTTTGAAGTTCCACATCATTCCGATCAGCTGTATAGCGATCAATAAGGTCGAAAAATGGTTCATTATCTTCACGGCTATATTCCTCTTCAAATAATTCATCAAGGACCTCATCAATCAAAAGCTGACCTTCTGTTTCATCCGCAATGCGAAAGCTAGGATCAATATTAATAAGATAATAGTATTTCCTTACAACGTTTAAACAGAATGAATGCAATGTTGAAATCGATGCTTTATTTAATAATGTTAACTGTCTGCGTAAATGAAGAGAGGATGGATTATCCTTTAAAGCTTTTTCTAACGCTTCTCCAATTCTACTTCTCATCTCAGCAGCTGAGGCATTTGTAAAGGTCACAACAAGTAATGAATCAACATCAACAGGATTTTCCTTTGAAAGGATTTTCTTTATAATTCTTTCAACTAATACAGCTGTTTTTCCAGAACCAGCAGCTGCTGCTACTAGAATATCCTGTCCACTTGAGACAATTGCCTGCCATTGATCATCTGTCCATTGACTATTGCTTGGTTTTTGAATTCCATTACTCACTTAGCCCTACCTCCTCTCTCATTCTTTTTAATACTTCTTCATTTTTTTCACTTTTTAAAATTCGATAATTGTTTTCCTCTAACGATTCATCAAATTGACATACAGATTTAAACTGACAATACGTACATGGTAATTTGTCCTTTAATTTATATGGTTGAATATCAATTACACCGTCGGTTATGCTTGTTCCTATTTTTTCAAACGTCGTGCGGACATGGTTTGTTAATAGTTCAAATTCATCCTTACTAGCAATTGCTGAATTCGCATAAAATCCTCCAGTCTTTTTCAGACCTGCAGCAACAATGTTTGAAGTCACGCCATCTGTTAATGAATCGTCCATTAATCGAACAGATTCCTCTTCTCCAAGAAGCAAGCCCTTCATTTTAAACTTTTTAAAGATTTCCTCATCAAGTTTGTCCTCCGATAACAAAGTATTTGCTTGGATAATCGGATCATGGACGTGGAAATAGAGGACACCAGCTGGAGTTGCCTCGACTCCTAACCAACGCTTTGAATTTGAAATAATAACATCTAAATAAGTAAGCATTTGTAAGGCTAATCCATAATAAACCTCAGATAGCTGTATGTTTTTTTCACTTGATTTATAATCAACAATCCGTAATAAAACTCCATTCGAGCCTGTCGCTTTATCAACCCGGTCAATTCTTCCGGCTACCTCCATCGTACAGCCGTTTGGCAAAGTAAAACGAATTGGCGGAAGCTCTCCACCTTTACCAAAGCCAAGCTCTAACCCGACTGGTGCAAACCCACTATGCTTCGCGTGTTCACTTAGAATACTTGACGCACGAGATAGGATTTTTTGTAGCTTTCGTTTTATATAGTGAAAGCGATTTGAGCTTAATAATATTTCCCTTTGCAGTCTAGGTGCAAGCTTTTCTACTGCATCGTTTGACAAGCGGTCACATTGTTCCTTTGTTAACCCCTTCCAGTCAAGATTCAATTGCTGAATTTTATCAGAAATTAACTTAAGTGCTGAGTGAAATAATTGACCAATATCTGGTGCTTCAAGCTTAAATAATTGCCTTTCTCTTAGCTTTAAGCCATGTGACGCAAAGTGGGAAAATGGGCAGCTATTAAATTGTTCCATTCTTGATACACTACCTTGAATATGCTCTCCATACAACTCACGGCTAACAGAGGTTTCAAGTCGCTTTGGAGCATTTTGATAGGTCAAACTACTAAGCACCTTTTTCGTTATTTGTTGATTTTTTGAATCAATAAAATAATTGTAAGCATCCCACCAAATCGATTCGATTGGATAGCCACGTTTCCATAACTGTAATTGCGATGTAACATATGATAGTGTCACATTCTCATTAACAATAAAGGACAGCTGTTCACCAAGTGATAGCTGATCAGGTTCATTAAGAAGTCGTTGTTTTTCTATATTTGGAAACATTTCCTCAGTCCGTTTTATAATGATTGAGGGAAGAAGTGCTTTCCCTTCTTCATCTGCCATTGGATAAGATAAATAAAGTTTTTCTGATGGACTTACTAAGCCCATATAAATGATAAAATTTTCATCTAATAGATGCTGTCTAGCTGTAGGTGCGAGAGTAATGCCTTGATAATGCAACGATTCACGATCATCCTCAGTTAAAATACCTTCTTCTTTTGGTCTTGCTGGAATGACCCCGTCGTTTGCACCGATAATAAACGTGCATTTCACATGGAAAAATCTCGATTGCTCCATATCTGCAATTAAGACTTGATCCATTGCTGGAGGAACTAAGGAAAACTTCATCGACTCCATACCTGTATCGAGAATATTAGCAAAAAGTGATAGTGTGACATGCTCATCAGCTAGTAATTCAACAAATTCATCTAATAGCTGAATAACTGCCTGCCATACTTGATCATG